>NZ_VPEY01000001.1:0-326714 GCF_013416935.1 Acinetobacter sp. YH1901141
AGCGCAAGGTCATAAAGAGCCCCTGCTTTCTCCCGTAGGACGTATGCGGTATTAGCATCCCTTTCGGAATGTTGTCCCCCACTAATAGGCAGATTCCTAAGCATTACTCACCCGTCCGCCGCTAGCTCAGTTACCGAAGCAACCTTGCCCGCTCGACTTGCATGTGTTAAGCCTGCCGCCAGCGTTCAATCTGAGCCATGATCAAACTCTTCAGTTAAAATCATTTTGAAGTTTTAATCTAAACTTCCAAATCTGGCTCATCAATTTTCTGACTTAAATTTCGCTCAAATAAACTTCGAGTAATTTAAACCAATCAATCAATGAAATATGTTCGATTAATCAATCAGTAAAAATCCACACAAGTTGTTCTTCATAATCTCTTAATGATCTTCTCAATGCTTCGTCAGCATCAAGCTAGGTCGACTATATTACGCTTTATTTCTAAAGTGTCAACTGGTAATTTAAATTATTTTAAACTTTCTTTCTAAAACCCAACTCAATCATTCTTAACCAAGTCATTGTTTTATCAGAAGTTTTAATCTTCATCACCGCCGATGGATGTGCATTATAGGTGAAATATTTCGCCTTGCAACCCCTCTTTTTAAGTTTTATGAGTTTTTTAATCCAAACGGTTATTTATTCAGCAAAATACTTCACTTTTCCACAAAATACTGTTTATTTCTTTTTCTTGATCATAAAAGGTTCAGGATTCATAACTACATCTGGCATTTTTTCTGGCTGATCATGTTCCTGCCATTTCAGTGCGCGGCAGTCGATATATTCACAATAGCCTCCTTCTCCTTGTTGTTGATCTCCATTTATAGCCAACTGATATTGAAAACTTCCGACATAACCTGCTGCAGCCCCAAATTTAAAATCACCACGACTCTGCGCCTGTAAATGAATTGAGGTGCCATCTTCATCTTGATAACGCCATTCAAACTCACGTGGCAAATACATACACTGACCTGTTGGCGTTTTTACTTTTGGATAAACCCGTTGAATATTAAATTGTACTTGCCCATCAAATACCCGAGTTTGCTCCGTGTTCGCATTTCGCAGATAGATTCGAGATTGCAAAATTCGATTCAACACATCACGACTTTGTAGCAATATCATTTGTTGCTGATGATTCAGATTAATCACTTGATAGCAAAAAAATGCCACAGCGAAATAAGGAAACTGGATTGAGCGGGCAAACTCAAAACTACCCAATTGCTCAATCTGAAAATGCTGATCTTTATAGCGTACACTTCCCTGACACTGACACAGCAAAGACCAATGTTCTGCCAAATTCATTCGCAATTTAGTGAAATATGAAATTGTAGAGCTTGTGGTGATCTTTAAATCAAAGCTAAGTTCGCTATCTTCACGTTGAATATGAAATTGCGGAAAGTGTCCAGTAATGCGCTCTTTATTGGCAAACTGAAAATACTCTGCAGTAAATACGCAATCATGTTGTATTGAATAATGATTGGACTGCCCCACCATGTGTGGGCTGCTACTACAAAGAATACTGGCTGTGTCTAAAGCTGAGGTTGTAATCACATTTTCAGGGCGCAGCATTGCGGTATTTAGGCTGCCCAATAAACCAATAAAGTTGAGATAATGTAAGGGTGCAGGCAAATTAGGAAGAATTAAGCCCTGATAGATAAATTTATAATGATGTTTTGGGGCGTGATAAGGCAGTTTGGCGGTTGCCGCAGGAGTTTGATTGAGTTGTTTGGAACGATCGAGAAAATCTTGAAACAGCTGCATATCAAACTCCTTGTGAGTTGATGCTTTTATGAAAGCTTAATTAACTCACTGCATTTTTTCTTGCCATAAAAGTGGTCACAAAACCTGAAAGTGCATAAATAATTGAAATCACTAAAATTCCAACAGGAATATTATAAGTCATGGCTGCAAGGATAAATACTGCGATTGGCAATACAAAAAACGGCACACGCTTACGATCAAAGGTTTTAAATGAATAATATTTAATATTGGAAATCATCAACAATCCTACTGCAATAATAATCACAGCATTGAGGATTTGTAGACCAATTTCACGAATATCATACAGTTCAGGAAAATCCCGTCCTACCCAAACCAGCGACACGATAATCAGCGCAGCCAAAGGACTTGCAACACCAATAAAGTAGCGTTTATCGACCACACCAATTTGCACATTAAAACGCGCCAAACGGAATGCGGCACAAGCCGTATAAACAAAGCAAGCCGCCAAGCCGATACGACCTAAATCATGCAAACTCCAGCTATACATCAAAATCGCAGGTGCAACACCAAAGGCGAGCATATCGGATAATGAATCAAACTGTTCGCCAAATGGACTTTGCGCACCAATCGCACGTGCCACACGACCATCTAAACCATCAAACAATGCTGCTAGAAAAATGGCATAAATCGCTTGGCTAAATTCGCCATTCATACTGGCAATAATGGAGTAAAAACCCGACAGCAAGGCTGCCGTGGTAATCAGGTTTGGCCACAGATAGATACCACGACGTTTCACCTTTTGCCCTTCACGGGTATGTTCTTCTTCCACCACTTCAAATGTAATTCCGTCATGCTCAAGATCACGGGAACTATATTCTCCTTCGGGTTTGGATGTGTTTGTCATTATTTTGTGTCCTAACTGTAACCTGAACGTCTATTTAAATTTTTTATTCGCCAACTAACCAACGCACTGCAGCATGTCCACCATGTTCTTGCATACGCAAGTGCGGGAACAACCATTGCAGGGCTTCATCTGCATCTTCAGAGAATTTCCATGGTGGATTAATCACCAATAAACCACAACCGTTTAAGCCCACAGGAGTATCGTCAGGCCACACACAAATTTCACAAATGAGTTGACGGCGAATACCTGTTTTAAACATTTTCTTTTCAAAACGTTCAATCATGGCGCGGTCTTTAATTGGATACCACACCGCAAATACGCCTGTTGGCCATTTTTTATGTGCAGCTGCCAATAATTCAACCAACTGAGGGAAATCTTTACGTTCCAATTCATACGGTGGATCAATCATCACCAAACCGCGTTTTTCTTTTGGTGGAATGACGCCCAATAAACCTTCGTAAGCATCACGCTCATGTAAACCTGCGCGTTTGTCACGAATGTTATGACGCAATTGCTGGAATACATCGCGCTGCATTTCAAAAATAGTTGCTTTGTCGATGTCACGCATACCTTGTAAAGCAAACCATGGCGAACCGGGATATGCACCTTGCCCATCCTTTTCACGCATTGCTTCAACCAGTTTTAAATACTGCTGTACGCCTTCTGGTGCCTGACGTTTGATTGAATCATCTAGTTTCACTAAACGATGAATACCATTTAAAAATTCGCCCGATTTTTGTGCAGGTGCTAAAGATAAGTCATATTTACCCGCACCGCCATGTGTATCGACATAGCGATAAGGTTTATCTTTGGCATTTAAACGTGTCAGAATTTGCAGCAATAAAACATGCTTCATGACATCGGCAAAGTTGCCCGCATGGAAATGGTGACGATAATTCATGTTTGGTTCATTCCTAAAATCAACCGACATTTTAGCATGAAAAAAAGTTTCATTCAGGAGCTTGTATTCCTCTAAAATAATCAGCTTGTCTTGCATTTTGTCTGAGTATCTATTTTATGGACGCCACACTGCTTCCAAAATCTTGGAATATTGATCAAATTCTTGAAGATTTAGATTTGCATGGTTTTGCCATGTTGGATGATGCCTATTCACCTGAATATCAACAACAAGTTCTCGCAGAGTGTAGTCAAAATTTAGATCAATTTCGTGAAGCAGCCATTCAAAATGGTGTGGTCAGCAAAATTCGCAGTGATCATATTTTATGGATTCACGAAAATTTAAGCATTGCACAACAACATACCCAAACCCTTTTGACTTTGGCCGAACAATTCAATCAGGCATTTTATTTAGGGATCCGTGAGGTCGAAGCGCATTTTGCCAGCTACCAAGCAGGTTCTTTTTATGCCTTGCACCGCGATAACCCACAACAAAAAAATGATCGGGTGATTTCTGCTGTCTATTATTTACACCCTGAATGGCAGACAGATTGGGGTGGACAACTACGTTTACAAGACAAACATGGAGCATGGCAAATTATAGAACCACGCCCAAATCGGATTGCAATTTTCCAAAGTGATTTATTGCACGAAGTTTTGCCTGCGACACAGCAACGTCTTTCCATTACCGCATGGCTACGCAGCGGCAATCAACTTTGGTAAAAACAGACCGCATTTTTCAGACTATTGGCTTTAAAACTGTAAATTTGCCCCGATGTAGAGCAAATATTGCTATCAGGAATTCACCCATGCGCAACTCGACTCAACAGCTTATTCAACGTATTGGGGAAACCGACCAACTTTTTTTACAAGGCAATACGCCTGAATTGGCATTAGAACGTGCCGATTTACGCTTACAATTGGTGAGTTTGAGCGAGTTACGCCAAGAACAGATTTACTTTTTGCAAGAAGCCATTGTGCTGTTAGAACAAGGTCGGGTTGAATTTGAAGAAATGCCAGTGACGTTATATATCAATTTGTCTTTGCATTTGGCCAAAGCCTATATGATGTATTTTGAGCTGACCCGCGATGCAAAATACGCCTTAATTACCCAACAAATTTTAAAAGCCATGACTCATTATGCACATGGAGATATTTTCTTTTTCTTGGCTTATGCCAGCGCCAGTAAAAATGAAAGTGCACTGTGTCGCCACTGGTTAGGCAAGTACAGTAAAACTGCCGAATTTGATTTGGAACTCTTACAAATTCACCCTGCCTTTAACGCCTATCAAACCGAAGTCTGGTTTAAACAAATTCTCAAAAGCAGAATGCATTAAAAAAACGCCTCGTTCTGAGGCGTTTTTAATGAAAACATATTAAATATGACGATGACTTAAACCTAAACAGCTTGTAAACGATAAGCATCTAAATGCAATTGTTGATTGAGTTCATCAATCCAAATGGCCCAATCATCGTCTTGTACCAAATGACTGATTAAAAATTCACGTTGTGATTTATTCCAAAACGGCGCTTCATGTAAATTAATATGTGCAGGTAATTGATGCGTACGTACATACAGTTCAATGGCTGCAGGGCTGCTGGCTAAACCGAGTTGGCTGAATAACATGGCTAATGATGGAGTATTTTGCATGAGCACCTTGCCCCCTTTTATTAGTTTCGTTGTAATTCCTTATTCAACCAACTTATAACACTTTGTATAAAAAACCCAGTCTTCCGACTGGGTTTGTTGTATCTTTTTGTGAGCACGCAGTTTACTGGCGCTTTTTAGATGAAAAGTATTTGATTTAACTTAAAAACTTTTAACTTAAATACCGATTAAACACTCGGATGTTGATCACTATGTAATTGCTCATTTAAGGTTTCAATCACAATGGCCCAATCATCATCTTTTTTCCAATGGCTTTGCAAAAATTGGCGCTGCCCTTCCGTCCAAAACTCGGCACAGTGTAATTTGGTTTCTGCAGGTAATTGATGCTCACGAATAAATTGATCAATTGCTGCATCGTCAGCATCTAGACCCAATTGTTGAAATAACAGTTCTAAAGTCGGTTGTTGGTCAAACATGGCATCCTCCTTTGATTCGTCTTGTACTTTTAATGACCTTAACCTGCTTCGAGCCGCAATTCAGCAGCAGCCGAGTTGCAGCATGTTATTTTTTGTACGATGCGATATACCTAAAGCATCCCACTCAATATTCTTAACACGATGACAGGCAACAAAAAAGCCAGTCAATGTAAACCGACTGGCTTTCATCTACTTAAATTAAAAGTTAGCAACCTGTTAGTTTTTCAGGCTGTGGCTTTTCATTTGGAAAGAAGATTGGGCGCAATTTCACACCAATGGCATTCCCCATAAATGCAAATACTAGCCATAACCAACCATGCACACTGCCCGAAGCAATTCCGCTAAAGTATGCGCCAATGTTACAACCGTAGGCCAAACGTGCACCATAACCAAGTAATAAGCCACCTATAACAGCCGCAACCAGTGAACGGCGTGGAATATTAAAGTTCGGGGCAAATTTTCCAGCCAAACTTGCAGCAAGCAATGCACCCAACATAATGCCAAAATTCATCATAGAGGTGATGTCATGCCACAATGAATTTGCCAATGCTTTAGCATTGCCTGACTGCTGCCAATAATCCCAAGCGCTTACATCTACACCCGCAAAAACAGCAACTTTTGCAGCCCAAACTGCAAGCGCAGAAGTCACGCCCCACGGACGACCAGCCAATACCAAGGTAGCAAAATTCAGCAGCGTTAAAATAAGCCCACCCCAAATTAACGGCCAAGGACCTTTGAGGAAACGCTTCCAACCATGGTACTGACTTTGCGGCTCGACTTCTAAACTGCCATGACGTTTCTTTTCAAAAAACACGGTTGCGGCAGCAATCACAGCAAAAATAACAAAGCTTAGAATAAGTGCAGGAATCACCCCAAAACTTTCGACAATCGAGATTGGCGCCAAATGCGGCAGATTAAACCACCAATCTAAATGCGAAGTGGCAATCAGTGAACCTAAGCAGAAGAAAAATAGCGTAACCAACATACGCGCACTGCCACCGCCTACCGTGTATAGCGTACCCGATGCACAGCCCCCCCCCAACTGCATGCCAATACCAAAAATAAAAGCACCAATCATGACCGACATCGACACAGGATTGACATTGCCCTTGACGGGATTGCCAAACAACTCACCTGCACCTAAAGCAGGAAAGAACAACAACACCGCCAAGCCCAGCATAATCATTTGAGCCCGCAAACCACGACCACGACGTTCTTTAATAAACACACGCCAGCTAGAAGTAAAACCAAAAGAGGCGTGATACAACGTCATCCCCAAAGCACCACCAATTAAAAATAACAGTGCTTGATTTAGACCCACGATTTGATAGGCGCCGATAGTACCGACAACAAGTAAGATAAAAGCCACCCAAACCGAAACATTCGATCTATGGGCACTTGCAACAATAACTTGACATGACAGAGAGAAGATTTGAAAAAGGAAACCCGCGTATTCTAAGCAATTTCCCCTACCGTGCAGGTCAATCGACCTATTTTATAGTCGCTTATCCATTCTGATATTTGATAAGCAATATGAGCTTAGCTGATGATAGGCTTTTAATTGCAAAGATAAAATCAAGCGCAAAAAAAATGCCAGTCAACTTTTAGGTTGACTGGCATCACTCCCGAAGGAGTTTTAACTTAATCTAGCAGATTAAATTATTTAATCATGTCAGCAATTGCTGCGCGTTCTTCTTCAAGTTCGTTTAACGTGAAGTTGATACGCTCACGGCTGAACTCGTCGATTTCAAGACCTTGAACGATTTTGTATTCGCCATTTTCGCAAGTTACAGGGAAACCGAACATTACGCCTTCAGGAATACCGTAAGAACCGTCAGAAGGAATACCCATAGTTACCCATTCGCCGTTTGTGCCAAGCGCCCAATCACGCATGTGGTCAATTGCAGCGTTTGCAGCAGATGCAGCAGAAGATAAACCACGTGCTTCGATGATCGCAGCGCCACGCTTACCAACTGTAGGAAGGAATACGTCTTTGTTCCATTCAGCATCGTTGATTTTGTCTTTTAAGCTTTCTCCATTTGCAGTTGCAAAACGGTAGTCAGCATACATTGTTGGAGAGTGGTTACCCCAAACTGTCATTGTTTTGATGTCAGAAACAGCAACGCCAGCTTTTTGAGCAAGTTGAGTTAACGCGCGGTTGTGGTCAAGACGTAACATTGCTGTGAAGTTTTTCGCTGGAAGATCTGGAGCAGATTTCATTGCGATGTAAGCATTCGTGTTCGCTGGGTTACCAACAACTAGAACTTTAACATCACGGCTAGCAACTTCGTTAAGTGCTTGACCTTGACCAATAAAGATTTCACCGTTTACTTTAAGAAGGTCAGCACGCTCCATACCAGGACCACGTGGACGAGAACCAACCAATAACGCGTAGTCAGCATCTTTAAATGCCACTTTAGGATCATCAGTACCGATCATGCCAGCCAATAATGGGAAAGCACAGTCGTCAAGTTCCATCATTACGCCTTTAAGCGCAGCTTGAGCTTTCTCAAAAGGAACTTCTAATAATTGAAGGATAACTGGTTGGTCTTTACCCAACATTTCACCGCTAGCGATACGGAATAATAGGCTGTAACCAATTTGACCAGCAGCGCCAGTAACGGCAACGCGAACAGGTTGCTTCATGTAATTATCTCCAATTGAGAGGATAGTCAATGCGATTAAATAGCTGTTCTATCTAATCTTAATAATCATAAACGCGAAAGATTGTACTCCAATCATTCAGCGGATGCATGCAAAAGCGCATCAAATTCCACAAAAGTCTGATAGAAAATATGAATAAAATTTCTCAAAAAGCTTAAAATTCAGAAATTACAGTCACCTAGCAAACTAGTAAGAACCTTTAATGACAAACTGATTCGGGCAATTTGATTCAATCGCTGCACCGCACTGCTTATAGCGTCCTGCGGTGTTATAACAAATTTTGATTTCAGTTAAATAACTTTTACCTTGATGGTTAGAGCACTGAAAATGCACGCTTTTTGATGACATACCTGAATTGGACTTGAGAAACAAACTCCGTAGTTGTGACAATTGCACCGTCTGCGTGTCTTGGCCTGTCAATACCGAAGGCACGTTCATCCGATCTGCATTATTAATAATCATGCGAAAATACTGACTGGCATTCATGGGCACACAGCCGCCAATACCTTGCCACAATTGTATCCGTGCAGCTTCATCAGGCATGACTCGCGCCACTACCTTCGCTTGTAGCGGCGGTAACTTTGCCGATGAATGGGTGCTACATTCACGCGTGGCTACTTCGGGATATAAACCCTCAATATTCAGTGAGTAACCTTCTAAACATTTACGCTTTTTGCTTTTGCTCGAATCGATTAAACACACGGCGGGCGTCATTTGCACGGACATCACATAGCCTTGCACGGGGGCAGAAAATGTATTTTGCGTACACAAAACCAAAGCTGTACCACTCAAACCGAGCAATGTAACTTGAATTGGCTGTAAAACTGTACTCATCCACATTTTCAATGCTTCAGCCCCCTAAATTCTTATACACCCAATGACTCACGCATCTATATATCAACACGCATGATCATCTAACTGTATCACTTGTAACATTTTCCTAAGGTGTATTCCGAGATGGAATATGTTGCATACGGCTACTCATTGATTGTCCACCCTGCCCCAACAGCACACCATAGTGCGTGGCATTGGTCATGACATGCTTGACATAGTCACGTGTTTCCAACAAAGGAATGCTTTCAGTATATTGGTCTGCCGCAATTTGCTGAAACTCTGGCTGCCAACGGCGTGCACGATTTGGCCCGGCGTTGTATCCTGCTGTGGCCAGCACAGGGCTATTGCTTAATTGTCGCTGAATGGTCGACAAATAAAATGTACCGTAGCGGATGTTGGTATTCATGTCACTGAGTGCAGCAGGATTATAAGTTTCACCCATTTGTCGTGCAACCAAACGTGCCGTGTCTGGCATAATTTGCATGAGTCCACCTGCACCTACATGCGAACGTGCAGTAGTATTAAAACGGCTTTCTTGACGCATCAAACCATAAGCCCAAGCAGGGTCAATACCTGCATTTTGACTGTGGCTCACAACATAATTACGATGTGGCATAGCATAACGGTAACTATAGTTGTGCTTATTCACAGTACGATCTGCTGCATAAATGGCACGATCATACCAACCCATATCGGTTGCACGCTTAGCCGCTGCTAAAATCAAACCATCATCCTGTCTTAAATACGCCTGACGTACCGCCCAGTTCCATTCACGGTTGACATAATTGGCAGGTGCATTAATTTCACGCAAAGTAAAGGCACGGTTAAAGTGAATATCTTGATTCAAACGCTGTAAGTCATTGGTACTTGGTTGCGTATTCGCAGGAATCGTGTTGTAGGTTTGCCCAAGACGATCTTTTGCCAACAAGTTGTGATAATCATCACCCTGCGCCAATTTTTTATAAATATTTTGTGCACTACGTTTCGACGCTGCATCATTGCGTTGTTCTGAAGCACGTGCCAACCAATATTGCCAACGATCTTCCTGTTTTTGAGTCACACTCATGCTGTCTACAGCACGAATCACACTTTCCCATGCGCCAAAACGAATCGCCTGACGGGCATAAATTTCTGCTTCTTCGGGACTAAAAGGTAAGCCATAACTGGCGTCTAAGGCACTTAACACTTCACGCTTAAAATTGTTTTTCATGACTGTAGTGCCGCCAATATATCCCACAGCACGATACAAGGCTTTTTGTACCGATTCTGGCGCACCTTCTGCACTGCGTTTTAGTGAAGAAAGTGCCGAGTCTAAATCGCTATCGGCTAAACGTCCGATCGCATAAATAAGATAGGCATGGTCTTCGTTGCTTGCTTTAGGCGCAGACCACAAATAATTCAGTGGATTGGCTTGAATGCTGTTCAATTGTGCCAAACTGATATTCATACCTAAACTTTGCGCAGTCGCTAAAGCGAGCCCTGACTGCCCTGCACGCAATTGTGCCCATAAGCGTTGCTGTTTATCTTGCTGAGTCATAATTGGACTAGAGAGCATCATTCGACCTAGACCTGTACAAGATTCAGGTTGTGAGTTCGTGGTCAACCAAACATCTTTAAATTCCGCGACCACCAAAGGATCACCCGAACGGGTACGAACTTGTGCCATGGCACAGCTTTCGGCCTGATCAGCATTACTCACATAGGCAAGCACAGGTTGTGCACTGCTAAAATCGGCCTGTTTCACTTTTTCTTCGATGTAATCGGCTGCGAGTTTTTCTGCCATCGCTGATTGTGGATGGCGCTGTGCAAACTGAACAATTGCACTGGCAGGTTGCATGCCCAAATTGGTGTTCAATGCCCAGTATTCAGGATAGTAGCCCAAAACATCATTTTGCATGGCGTATTGATACTGCTGCAATAAATCGACATCACCTGAATTGGCGGCACGTAACGCATCATTGAACTGTTCATTTGCCGCATGCGTACTAGCCATGACTGCAAATGAAACAAGGCTCAAAGCAAGCTTTTTAGCTAAATTATTATTTTGTTTCATCATTTGTAGCATTCGCTTGCTTTCGGTCATTTACTTCCGCCTCGAGGTCCGCATCTCATCTTTAGGTTTAGTTTAATTAGTCTAGAACCACAGTTGTGTTCTGTTATGTAACCTTCTGATTAGACACTATTAATCTTACAACTCATGTTCAAACAAATTTCTTCATATTTCAATCAGCTGTTGTGCTGATTTAAGGCTGTCAGTTTAGCGTGAATTCCTGCTAAAATATGCGCCTTTCTTTTGTCTAATGACGTTTATTTTTATAAACGATTTAGTGAACTATCTCTTAGGAGCCTACATGACGGTTCAAACCTTCATCCCCAATGGTGCCCAAGCTGCCTCAGAAAACACTGTTACCCAGCCACAGCACACCCCAGCCGACGGTTCAGTCAAAAAACTGTATATCGAAACGCAAGGGTGTCAGATGAATGAGTATGACAGTCACCGTATGGCAGACCTTTTAGGCGATTCTCACGGCTATGTACTGACCAGCAACCCTGCTGATGCCGATATTCTGCTCATGAATACCTGTTCGATTCGTGAAAAAGCGCAGGAAAAGGTGTTTTCTGAATTAGGTCGCTGGCGTAAGCTGAAAGAAAAAAATCCTGATTTGGTGATTGGCGTAGGCGGTTGCGTCGCTTCTCAGGAAGGCGACAACATTCAAAAGCGTGCCCCGTATGTGGATATGATTTTTGGTCCACAAACCTTACACCGTTTACCGCAAATGCTTGATCAACACCACGATCAGGTCGAAAAACCAAAGAAAGAAAAAATCAAACTGGTGGATATTTCTTTCCCAGACATCGAAAAATTCGACTTTTTGCCTGAGCCACGTGTTGAAGGTTTTAAAGCCTTTGTCTCGATTATGGAAGGCTGTTCAAAATACTGCTCATTCTGTGTCGTGCCATATACCCGTGGTGAAGAAGTTTCACGTCCTTTAGACGACGTATTGGCTGAAATTGCGACTTTGGCTGAAAAAGGCGTGCGTGAAATTAGCTTGCTCGGTCAAAACGTGAATGGTTACCGTGGTGAGACTTTTGACGGCAAAATTTGTACTTTCGCAGATTTACTGCGTTTGGTTGCCGAAGTGCCTGGCATTGGCCGTATTCGTTACACTACATCGCACCCACTTGAATTTAATGATGATTTAATTCAATGCTACCGTGATTTACCGCAAATGGTGTCGCATTTACACTTACCTGTACAAAGTGGTTCGAACGATGTGCTACAAGCCATGAAGCGTAACCACACTATTGATGTGTATATCGACAAGATTGCCAAATTACGTAAAGTGCGCCCAGATATGCATTTATCTAGCGATTTTATTATTGGCTTCCCTGGTGAAACCGATCAAAACTTTGAAGAAACTTATCAGTTTATTCAAGAGATGGATTTTGACCACTCGTACAGTTTCATCTATTCAAAACGTCCAGGTACGCCTGCATCTGAACTTGAAGACACCACACCTGAAGATGTGAAAAAAGAGCGTTTGGCCAAAGTCCAACAATGGATCAAACAATCGAGTATTGATAAGACCGATGCCATGCTGGGTACGGTGCAACGTGTCCTGATTGAAAATGTTTCTGATAAAGATCCGAACATTTTGGTCGGCACAGCAGACAATACACGTTTAGTAACATTTATTGGTGACCCTGCTTGGGTCGGACGCTTTGCGGAGATTGAGATTACCGAGATTAAAACTTTGAATTTAGTTTATGGTGAACTCTTGAATCTTGAGCCTGACGTGGCGTAATGTAAGAGCTAAAGTCCAATAACAGATTAAGGAATTCTCTTGACTGCAGCGATTCGACGTACAGTAACTTTTCCTGGTATTTCAATGGAACGTTTAAAAAGCATGCTCGGTGCTTATAACGGACATTTGAAACAAATCGAACAACGCCTAGACGTCCAAATTTCCCATCGTGGTGACGCCTTTTTTATAGATGGGGAAATTGATGCAGTTGAACGAGCCGAAACGCTCTTGCAACGCCTGCATGAAGAAGCGGAAAGCTCTGCACAAATTAGTGCAGACACGCTCCACATGATGATTCAGGGCAGTCAGACTGACCGTGAATTACAATCGGATGATGGGCAAGAGCATACTGGATTGGATGCTGTTTGGTTGCAAACCCGCAAAGGGCGCATTAATCCACGCGGTGCCAACCAAAAGCGTTATGTGCAACGTATTTTGCAAAGTGATATTTCATTTGGTATTGGCCCTGCAGGTACGGGTAAAACCTATTTGGCTGTTGCCGCTGCCGTAGATATGTTGGAACGCAATGAAATCCAGCGGATTCTATTGGTGCGCCCTGCGGTTGAAGCGGGTGAAAAACTGGGCTTCTTACCGGGTGATTTAACCCAGAAAATTGACCCGTATTTGCGTCCCCTTTATGATGCCCTGTATGAAATGCTCGGCTTTGAAAAAGTTGCTAAGCTGATTGAACGTCAAGTGATTGAAGTTGCACCACTGGCGTATATGCGTGGTCGTACCCTCAACCACTCTTTTGTGATTTTGGATGAAGCCCAGAACACCACGCCTGAACAGATGAAGATGTT
The DNA here is from genome assembly GCF_013416935.1 of Acinetobacter sp. YH1901141. Taxonomy (NCBI): domain Bacteria; kingdom Pseudomonadati; phylum Pseudomonadota; class Gammaproteobacteria; order Moraxellales; family Moraxellaceae; genus Acinetobacter; species Acinetobacter sp. YH1901141. Next base: position 13,713 of record NZ_VPEY01000001.1, read on the forward strand.
CCTGACCCGTTTAGGGTTTGGTTCACGTGCAGTGATTACCGGTGATGTGACTCAGGTGGATTTACCACGTGGTCAGCAGTCTGGTCTGGCACATGCCTTACGTGTGATTGATAAAATCCCTGAAATTCATATTACTCGTTTCCATTCTCGTGATGTCGTGCGTCACCAGCTGGTTCAGAAAATTGTTGAAGCCTATGAAGGCTGGGACAATGAGCAACAGCGTTTAAGTGCCGAAGCGCGTGCAGAACGTAAAGCGCGCCAGGAAGCATTAATTGCGGAAAATGATGCCGCAGCAGATGCACAGCACTAATCGCTGTGCGCTCTGCAACCTACTGAAGTATTAAGGATTCATTTTGAAATTAAGTCTCAGCCTGCAACAGGATATTCAAGCGCCTGAGCTGGTGTTAAAACGTGCCTATCTGAAAAAAGTAGTCGAAACCACTTTAAGACATATAGACACCCAAAGTGATTGTGAAATTGGAATTGCCTGTGTCGATCATGCCGAAAGTCACAAGCTCAATCTGGAATATCGCAAAAAAGACAAATCTACCAACGTCTTGTCTTTCCCAAGCGATTTACCCGATGAAATGGCACAAGTTTTGCCGAGCTTCCCTATTGGGGATTTGGTAATTTGTATTCCTGTGGTTTTACAGGAAGCTGCAGAACAAGCCAAAACACCATTAGCGCATTTCACTCACATGCTAGTACATGGCACGCTGCACCTTATGGGCTATGATCATGAAACCTCAGATGAGGATGCCGAAGAAATGGAAGCTTTAGAAGTTGAGATTCTTGCCAAGTTGGGTTTGGATAATCCATACATGGAAAGAGATTGAATTTTAAGTTTTAGAAAATCATAAAAATAGCGGGCTAAGGCTCGCTTTTTTGTTTAAAACTACTCCCTCCCAATGGGAGGGAGAACATTCATTAGAGTCCCATGATTGCTAAATACCAGACGAACATTGCTGCGTAAAGCAGAGAGTAGATTCTTGTTACTTGTCCACAAAGTCCTCTCTCCCTTTGGGAGAGAGCCAGAGAGAGGGAAAAACTAGCGCACCTCAAACTCAGCTTCAGCAGGGTCAAAACGCCACGTCCGTACAATCCGCAATTCAGAAATATCTTTCATTTTGGCATCAAATGCACCAAAAGGTGCGGCTTTACGCACCGAAGCTTTGGCTGCTTCATCTAGCATGGCATGTCCTGAACTTTCAATTAAACGAATGGCACGAATCCCACCATTGTTGTTCAAAATCACCATTAAACGTACTTCGCCTGCCAAATTCTGTGCTTTGGCTTGTTCTGGATAATAACGGTTACCATAAAATTCGACTTTTTGACGGAATTTTTCCATATAACCAGCGGTGTTGTCTTGCTTGGCCTGAATCCCATCGATGGTTTTAATTTTTTGCTGACGGCTAAAATTTTGTTGGCGTTGTAAATATTGCGCTTCAATACTGGCGACCATGGCAGCCTTAGCTTGGAATTGGCTATTCAACTCCTGCATGGCTTTTTTGCGCTGATTTTCTGCAGCCTGTTTTTGCCAACTGAGCGTGGTCATCAATACTTTTTCTTCAAAGTTTAATTCACGCTGTTGCTGCATACGCTCTAAACTTTCCAATTGCTGCTCCCCTGCACTTTGTTCAGTCATGGGTGCAGGCATATCACTCGACATGCGATGTTCTTCACGGAACGTACCTGAACCTTGCTGATCGGCTTGGGCTAAGAAATCTGCATCTTCAACTTTTGCATCGCTCATGCGTACCGATACCGCAATCTCTTTGACCGCAGCATCGCTTTGTTGCGGTGCAGCAAACTGCACGGCCAAAATTAATGCGTGCAATACAGCAGCCACCAGCAACGCTGCAGCAAAAATAGGATCTTTCCACCAATCTTGCGTAGAAGGCATCAATTGAATTTTTTTTAGCATCACATTAATCCGACAAAACGTCTGATTCCCCAAGCCGCCAAATGCGGTATAAACTAAAGAGCATATTACTTTGCTCAGTTTTTGCTTTTCTGCAAAACTGCGAAGTTCATCAAAAAGCTGACTACTGAGCCTTAAAATCTTAAAAATGGTGCAACTTATTTTGCTAAACTGCAAGCTTCTATGCCTGTATTTTTAATACAATTCGACAAAATATTTGTATCTGTAAAGAATGAATGAACGACTTGGACGGCCGTATGCAAACCCTGATCACCAATATCTCTCAACGTATCCGTCAAGTGTACCAAAAAGCGGAAGGATTTATTGAGGATGAACGTGAATTTCCATTATCTCAGGTCTTCTTAAATGCGACTTTTCAGCGCTTTGTGACCGATAATGTGAAAATGTTGCAAGATCTGCACGCAGACTTACACGACGACTGGTTACGTCTTTATGCAACCCTAGATTACAACGGCTTGAACATCACTCTGTCTGTCGATTTAAAATTAGTACAGATGGAATTGAATAAAGATACTCAGCTGATTGTGTTTGAACAAATTAGTGACACGCAGGTGATTGAAGCAAGTTATCCAAGTTTTTTGCATAAAATCGCTGTGAAGTGCGCTTTATTTTACTATCAAAAAATACGCAATGATGACCCTTTAGGCATGATTTTAGAAAAACTCAAAGTCATTAAAGTCAAAGATGATTTGCTGCATTTAGATTTAAATCGCTGGTTGGGCAAAAGCCGCTCTATCATTGACACACTCAGCAAAGTTCATGTGAATCATGCGGTATTACGTGAAGCGGAATTGGTGCTCACTGGCAACGTCAATTTAACGGCGTTGTTCCGCAAAATGTCTGAAGAAAGACTAGAAGATGTGGAAGAATCTCTTGCAGATACGCAAGTCACACCGCTGAAACAAAAATAAAGCTAAGCTGAAACTTTAGAAGAGAATACATACAGGAAAACTACACAAGCCGCATAATTCCTAATTTTCTCTTCATATTCAACGCGTATAATGGCAACAAGCAAGCAAATTGCATCTCCCTACATACAGAGGAAATATCTCAGCAATGGCAAATCATGTATTGAAAAAAATGGGTATGGCAGCCGGTGTGTCTACAGCACTGTTTTTGGCTGGTTTCTCTAGCCAAACATTTGCCATGAGTCCTTTCCAAGCCAGTTATCAATTTAACTACAATGGTAAAAACTTAGGTTCTGCAACACGTACTTTAAGCCAAACAGGTAACCAATGGAGTTATGTGTTTGCTGCCAAAGCAGGCGTGATTGCCTCTGCTACAGAAACTAGCCGTTTTAGTTTTAATAATGGCAAAATTGGCTCATCTAGCTTTAGCCGCAGCAGTAAGATTTTGGTGCATAACAACACCATGAGTATTAACTTCAATCCTTCGGCGAAAACCATTAACACCAAAAAGGACAGCGACACCCGTTCTTTTGCGTGGAAAGCGGGCGTGTTGGATGAGTTGAATGCGGAACTGCAAATCCGTGAAGACTTAAAAAGTGGCGGTTTAAAATCGAGCTACTATATTGCCGATAATAAAGAGGTGGAATCACGTCGCTTTATTAAGCAAGGTTCAGAAAAAATCAAAACCAGTTATGGTACTTTTGATACCATTAAAGTGGTGCTGAAACACAACAAACCAAACCGTGATACGATTTTCTGGTTGGCACCAAAACTTGACTACTTGCCTGTCAAAGTTACCCACCAAGACAAAGACAAGTCTTATGGATTATTACTCACAGGCTATAAAGGCCCGACCAACTAATTTAGAATATAACTACTGAGCAAAGCTTGGCAGTTATTCACCATTTGGTAAATTGTTCTTGCATTTTTTCAAGTGCTTTTTAAAATACGCTTTTGCTTTGAAAAGCACCTGCTCTTGAGGATTCTCCCGTGCATGCACTAGAACAGAAAATTTTAGCCGAAGGTATCGTTCTATCTGAAGCGGTTCTAAAAGTCGACTCTTTCTTAAACCATCAAATTGACCCTGTGATGATGCAGCAAATTGGTCAAGAATTTGCGCGTTTGTTTAAAGATGCAGGCATCACCAAAATTATTACCATCGAAGCTTCTGGCATTGCACCAGCTGTGATGGCAGGTTTAGAGCTTGGTGTACCTGTAATTTTTGCACGTAAATATCAATCTTTAACCTTAAAAGATGATTTATACCGCTCTAAAGTATTTTCATTTACCAAGCAAACTGAAAGCACGATTGCCATTTCAAACAAACATATTAGCGCTAGCGACAAAGTCTTGGTGATTGATGACTTTTTGGCAAATGGTCAAGCTGCACTCGGTTTAGCAGATTTAATCCATCAAGCCAATGCAGAAGTCGTGGGTATTGGGATTGTGATTGAAAAGTCATTCCAGCCGGGTCGTGAATTATTGCTTGAAAAAGGCTATCGCGTTGAATCATTGGCACGAGTAAAGTCTTTGGCAAACGGTACAGTTGAATTTGTACGCGATTAAGGTCGATTAAAACTGATGTTGGTTCATCATTTAAACCCGATGATCAAAGAGTGCTTAGGCGCTCTTTTTTTTATGCTTTTTTTAAACTTAAACAACTCATTTACATATATTGAATTTACAAAATAGCCGCGCTACGCCATTCTGCACTTGAAATAACAGTGATTCAGCAGTCTAGTTTTTCTGATTGCAGCTCTAGACAGCACTTTTTAGATCGTCTGCGTGCATTGATGCATGCGGCATGAGCATAAGGCAATTTACAGTCATGACACAAGACAATCCGTTGATGCAACACAGTATCACCTGTCCGAAATGTGGTTCAACTCAAGTTGAAAAACGCAACCATCAACAAAACTTACAAAAAATTGGTGGCGTGTTATTAGGCTCTGCAGGTACAGCAGCAGGTACTGTGGGCGGCGCAGCTTCGGGAGCTTCTATTGGTGCGGCAATTGGTACAGCCGCAGGGCCATTGGGCGTGATTATGGGCGGCACCATTGGAACATTTGTCGGGGCAATTAGCGTGGGAATCACAGGTGGTTTTCTTGGGCATCGCTTTGGTAAAAAAGCAGGTGTAATTGTTGATCAGAATATTTTTCTAGATTTTCAATGCCTCAAATGTAAACACCGCTTTAAAGAAAAGTTGAAACAGCCAAGCAACTCTAAGTAACCCTAAATCAATTTCAAAAAAAGTGCTGCACATTGCAGCACTTTTTGATTGCATCTTTTTATTTTGCAGTGCTGCTTGCAGAAGTCATCACAGTTTTTTGTGCCGCTAAATACTGTGCTTCCGCAGGTTGTTTTTCAATACGTTGTTCTTCTGAAAAACTCAGACTATGCACAATTTCAGTCGCTGCAACACTCGACCATGAACACCCTAAACTCATTAGACCTAACCCAATCAGCATCCACTTATTCATTTTCACTTTCCTCAATCTCTCATTTTTACAGCAGTCCGTTGTGCTCAATACATTAGGGTCTGTTGACAATTCGTCTATGTTTGCGGCATGAGAGATATATCTCGCAAGGTTTTTTAGCTGATATAAGGCATGGGACAGGAAATTTAGTCATTCTAAATGACTGGCACATAACGCAATAGCAGCAAAAAATATGCTGCGTGAACCGTGACAGAAAACTCTGCTTTTAAAGCGGTTATTAGACGTGAAAAGAGAAAAACTGAATATCACTGCAAATGGTGATTTTAGGTGAAAAGTGAACTTATTTTTTAGCACGCTCAATGCTACATAAGCCAATCGAATTCAAGTACAAAAGATAAAAGCGTAAAACGATATCCACATTTTACGCTTCATCTTAATTAAAGAAAGAATCTCACATGCCCTGTAATTTTTTTACCATTTCACCTAGGCGTTGTCCTTGCGCTTCACAAAGGATTTTTTCATCCTGACTCAAAGCCTGATCGTGGCGCGGGCCGCTCACATGCGTTGCACCATACGGCGTACCGCCCGTTTTGGTATTTGATAAAGCAGGATGCGCATTATGCAATCCCATAATCATCATTCCGTGGTGAAACAATGGCGGCAACATGGTCAATAAGGTACTTTCCTGTCCACCATGCATCGAACCCGATGAGGTAAAAACGCAGGCAGGTTTATTGTGCAATGCGCCATTCAGCCACAGACTAGTGGTTTGATCCCAGAAATATTTCATTTCAGATGCCATATTGCCAAAACGTGTAGGTGAACCTAAAGCCAAACCTGCACAATTGGCCAAGTCATCCAAAGTACAATAAATATCACCTTCGGCAGGAATACTTGGCTCGGCTTGTTGCACCACGGTCGAGATATTTGGCACAGTTCTAATTTTAACGGGCATGCCACTAGCCTCTACCCCGTTGGCAATTAAATGTGCCATTTCTTTGGTAGAACCATATTTACTAAAGTACAAAACCAGAATATATGCTTGCATCATGCTAAGAAATCAGACTAAAAATGAAAACTATACGGTATTTTGCTGCTTTTTTGGTTAAGCTTAACCATGAAAACAGATAAAGATGATTAAAAAAGTTGAGACAGCCACTGTATGATCGTTGAGTATTTAAAGAAACTGCCTTTTTATGACAAACAATGGTTTCAATTTGTCTTATTTGTGCTGCGTCGCTTTGAAGCAGATCGCTGCCGTGAACAAGCAGGCTCTTTAACCTACACTACCCTGTTTGCCGTTGTACCTATGCTCACCGTATTTTTGGTGATCATCTCATCCATTAAGGCACTCGAACCTGCACGGCAACAATTACAACAACTGATTTACAGCAACTTTTTACCTAAAACCACCATCGCCTTTGATAAAGCCTTAAATGCCTTTACCGACAAATCTAGCAACTTAACCGTCATCGGGATTTTGTTTTTATTCGTGACCACGGTGATGATGCTGACCAGTATTGAAACTGTGTTTAACCGAATTTGGCGGGTTAAGGAAACCCGTGGCGGCATTATGGGTTTTATGCGTTACTGGACCATTATCTCATTAGGCCCTATTTTACTGGGCAGTGCTTTTGTCATTTCCTCAACTTTGGCATCTATGAATGTGCTGAGTAATAACTTTGCAGGTTATGAACTCAATGGCGCATTTATTTTATGGCTGATTTCATTTGCCCTAACCATTTTAGGTTTTTTTATTCTGAATTGGACCATTCCCAACCGCAGTGTACCTATTAAAGCCGCATTAATTGCGGGGGTTTTCAGTGCTGTTGTATTTGAATTTTTGAAAAACCTGTTTGGTTTTATTATGTCCAACTTCACCAGTTATGAAATTATTTATGGTGCTTTTGCTGCCGTACCTATTTTCTTACTGTGGATTTTCCTGTCTTGGAATATTGTGCTGTTAGGTGTTGAAATTAGTTATGCCTTGACCGCTTTTGAAGCCAGTCGCGAAAAAAAATGCCATCCGCTGCTCATGCTATTGGACTTACTGGAATTGTTTTACAAAAAACAAATGCGCGGAGAAAGTGTCACTGAAACTGAAGCCTTAGATGTATTGGGACGTAATGAAATTGGGCGCTGGCCGTCTTATGTGCTGATGCTAGAACAACAAAATTTAATTAAACGTACTGAAAATGATGAATTTGTTTTGGTGCGCAATTTATCTCAGGTAGATTTTTGGAGTTTTTATTCACAGCTACCGTATTCATTGCCACGTCGTCAGGACTTGGCCAATGTCTATCCTGATGATGAATGGATGCAAAAACTTGGCCCCGTACTCAGTGAAACCGATGACTATTTGGCTGCCAAATTGTCGATTCCGCTCTCTAAGATTTTTGAAGAAAAATAATCTTGTACGCGCTCGCTAGATTTTAAATATCACCCATCTTCAAATTTAAACCCGTATTGAGCTACTAGGTTATTTGAAGATGATTTTTACATGACAACATTGCTGATGTTGAGTCTTGCTCAAGTTCATGGAAAAGCTGCAAATACTTATTTTCTTTTTAGTACTTGGGTTTTATGTTTAAACCAACATTGAGCATTCACCATCAACACCCCCAGCATGACCAAAACAGCCCCAATCATAAAACTTTGGCTCAAGCTTTCATTCAACAACCATACACCAAACAATACGCCAAATAATGGCGTTAAAAATGAAAACACGCCTAAACTGGATGCTAAATATTGTTTCAGCAACCAAAACCAAGCGAGATAGCTAATAAACGAAATCAATACCGCATGAAAAATCAAACTGCCTATGGCTAAGGCTGTCCAATGAATTTCAGCCTGTCCCATCCACCATGCCATCGGCAGTAAAATCAAAAAACCACCCATCAATTGGTAAAACAAAGTTTGTGTTGCAGGGGCTTCCGATAAACGACTTAGACGTACCGCAACAGTTGTGGCTGCCCAAAGTATGCCTGCACTCAGCGCAAGTAAATCGCCAAAAAGCATCTGGCTGAAGTTTTGGTGGCTCTCTTGTTGCACAGTATCACGCCATAAAAAAGTCACCGCTATGCCAGCAAAAGACAACAGAATCCCGCCCCATTGCAAGCGAGATAAACGCTCTGCAGGTAGTTTCCAATGCAACGCTAAAGCCACAAAAATAGGCGCGGTATATAGTAAAACCACCACATGCGACGCAGAAGTATATTGAATCGCCTGCCCTAACATAAAAAATTCTGCGGCAAATAAAATACCCACCAATATGCCTGCAGGCAGATATTCAGTCGAAGCCCATTGAGTATTTCTTGCAAGCAATAACAAAGGCAACACCATCACAGCAGACAAGCCTGAACGCAGTGCCAATTGCATCAAGGGTGAAATATCTGCCGCAGCAACTTTTAGCACCACTTGTTGCAAACCCCAAAAAACACACAAAATTAGCATCATACTGCTGGCTTTTGCATCAAGTGCTTGGCGTGAACTCATGGCTGAACCTGATCTGAGATAAAAAATAGACTTTAAAGTAAGCAGCGGACTCAACCTAAATCTTTTGGATATTCAACATCATTGAGTACTTGAGGAGTTTTGGCATTATGCGCGACTTTGCATAAAAAAAGCGACCTAAATAGATCGCTAATTTTTAAGGATTAACTTAATCATCTGTTGCGAAAGCAATATCACTGAGTCCGGCTTCACTCGCACGTGACATCACTTGCGCCACAGTATCATAACGCGCATCTTTATCTGCTCTTAACACCACGGTTGGCTGTTGAGCTTGCTGACTAGCATCATTAAAGCGGGTTTGCAACTCATCTAAACTAATGATTTGATCATCCCACGCCACTTCACCATTGGCATTGATACTGACCTGAATTTGCTCAGGCGGTAAATCAACAATTTCTGCGCTGGTTTGCGGTAAGGTTAATGGTATAGATGGGTTGGCAACGGTCGCTGTCACCAAAAAGATGATCATCAATACCAACATAATGTCGATCAGGGGAATAAGGTTCATCTCATTCATGCCTGAATCGTTGTCTTCACCCAATTGAAAAGCCATTAAACCTGACCTCCCACTAAACTTTGTTGTGTTGCATTCACTTCAGTTCTTTGAACAGAAGAATCTTGTTGCAACATGGTGTCAATCAACAAACTATGTGCATGATCTTGCAAATTTGTAGATAAGGTACGGTTCACACGCGAACAAATGTTGTAAGCAATCACGGCAGGAATCGCCACCGCCAAACCGAAGCCCGTCATAATCAACGCTTCACCAACAGGCGTTGCCACTTGAGCCAATCCCGCCTGACCGCTTTTTCCAACCGCAACGAGTGCATGGAAAATACCCCAAACTGTACCAAACAAACCCACAAACGGTGCTAATGACGCAATTGTACCCAGTACCGATACGCCTTTTTCTGCCGATGCTTTTTCTACCGAAATTTGACGCAATAAGGCTTGCTCAGCAACCGCTTTACGCTGCTCAAAATTTAAGGGCACCAGTTTTGCTTTAAGCTGATTTAAAGCCTGTGACAGTTGAGCATAAGCTTGTTGCTTCAATTGGCGCGTGCCTATCAAACGTAATGCGAAGATGGTCCATGTCGCAATCGACATCGCCAATAACACGAAATACAGCGTTTTGCTGACTGCATCTGCGTGTTGCCAATAGACGGAAAAGTTCATACTCGAACTCCTGTTGAAGGTTAGCCGTTAGGGTTCAATGTCAATTCAAAAGGCTGCTCAGCACGAATTGGATAAGCCACGCCATTTTCTTTGTACGGTTTGAATTTTGCACTACGCACTGCGCGTAAAATCTTTTGATCTAAAGCAGGTACACCACTAGAACGCGTAATTTGAGCATCGGTGATCACGCCTTTTTCATTGGCTTCAATCCGAACCACCACGTTACGGGTTTCTCCCTGTAAATCACGATTGGTATAAGAAGGTTTTGGAGAACGACTCCATTGCACGCCTGAGCCGCCAATCGACACTGTTTTTGGAGGAGCAGGTGCTGGCGCAACAGGTGCAACTGTCGGTTTCGGTGCAGGCTGTACCACTTTAGTTTCAGTCACCGTTGCTACAGGTGCAGGTTGCACCACACGTTCGACTGGTTTTTCTACGGGCTTCGCCACGGGTTTAGGGGCTTCTGCTTTTTTAACTTGCTGTACTTTTTCTACTTTTTTCGGTGGCGGTGGCAACGGTTTTTCTACCACAGGCACTTCTTTTACAGGCTGAGGCTTGGGTTTTTCAGGCTGTGGTTCAGCCTTAGGTTGCGGTGGCAACGGTTTAGGCTGTTCTTGAATTTTTACAAAGCGTACTTTTAAAGGTTCTTTTTCTATGGGCTTTAAGGTCGGAGTTTGCATTTGCCCCAATGCCCACAACACACCGACATGACCTAATGCAACAACAGCTAAAGCCGTCACAACTTTCTTTTTCATGGCATTGGGCATTTGTAGCATAGCGTTGGGAGATTGGTTCATTAAAGTCAGCGACCTTCAAAAGCAATTGCCAAACCATCACAGTTCCGAACGATCAAACTGATCGGTTAGCACAATTAAAGTAACGCAATAATAAATGAGAAGTGTTTTCATTTGCAACTATTTTTTAATAACAAACGTGAATCATCCAATAAATTTGCTATTTTAAAAACAGTTTAAATAAATGTTATAACATTACAATTTTAGCATAAAAAAACATGCCATGTCGGCATGTTTTAATTCGATTTTTAGATAGCTTTTACCCTATTGAAATACAACAGTTTTGTTGCCATCTACAATAATACGGTCTTCCAAATGCCATTTAACTGCACGTGCCAGTACATTACGTTCCACATCCTGACCCAATTCACGCAGTTGATCTACCGTAAAGTCGTGGTTTACACGCTCTACATCTTGCTCAATGATCGGACCTTGATCTAGGTCTGCTGTTACATAGTGTGCAGTTGCACCAATCAGTTTTACGCCTTTTTCATAAGCTTGTTTATATGGATTTGCGCCCACGAAAGCAGGCAGGAATGAATGGTGAATATTGATCACTTTCATTTCCCACTTAGAGACAAACTCTTCATCCAAAATTTGCATATAACGCGCCAATACCAACAAATCATTGCCTTGCATCAATTCATCAATTTTAGCGTAAGCTTCACGTTTATTTTCTTTATTAACAGGCACTACTTCAAACGGAATACCAAAGTTTTCTACCGCTTCACGCAAGGTGTCATGGTTCGACACCACTTTGGTAATTTCACATGGTAAACCACCACGTGAATGACGCCATAATAGTTCGAGCAAAGCATGATCAACTTTAGACACCAAAATGCCGACTTTTTTCACATCGCTGACCAAAGCCAAACGCCATTGCATTTCATAACGCTCTGCCACGTTAGAAGCAAAGGTTTGCAATAAGCTTTCTTTACGGCTTTGCAAGTGATCCAGTTCAAACTCAACCCGCATGAAATAACGCCCGCCCTGAGCTTCTGTTGCGTATTGATCAAGCGCGGTAATGTTGGCTCCTTGATGATACAAAAAGCTCGATACAGCCTGCACAATACCTGGCTTATCTTCACAGGTAATCAGTAAACGTGCAGTATTCGCAGTCGTCATATTCATGTTGTTTTTAGTCACTACTTGGTTAAATTGAAAAACAAGCCGAGTATTCTAGCGCGTTTCTCAGACATTCTAAATAGCCATTCTCAGTCTCTTAGTCGGCTTGAGTATTTTTACTGGATGATAAACTCTCAAACAGTTCAGATGTGCCTAGTGTTTCTAGTAAACGCTCATAGGTTGCACGACTTTCACCCCGTAAATATGCCCCTTCAAGGAACAGCATTTGACGTAAAGCCTGCCAAATCCATTTTTCTTCCAAATGGTTTGAATCGGTAATGTGACCCGACATATATAAGAAGTTCGTCCAGTTGGTCAGCACAATCCAAATATTGATAATCAAGGCTTCAATTTCTGACTCAGTCATTTGCATCAGACCCGCATCCACAAAGGCCTGATAAATTTTTTGTCCCTGCTGCATGACCTGTCCTGCAAAACGTGGATACATTTTGCGGAAATCTTCATTGGTTTCGACCAAATGATAGACATCACGATGCAAAAAACGATAAGCCCACAGCTGACTACTGAGAACCTGAAAATAACGAATTTTGTCATTGGCATCTAAGCCACGATTTTCAGGCAAAGCCAGCATTTCTAAAGTTTCTTGCTGATATTGTTCCATCAGCTCTTTAATAATTTCGTTCTTATTGCGGAAGTGGTAATACAAGTTTCCTGGGCTCATGCCCAGTTCTGCCGCAATATGATTGGTTGTTACCGAACGCTCACCACGCTCGTTAAACAATTGCAAACTCAATTGCAAAATACGTTCTTTGGTTTTCAACGTTTTGGTTTGAGACATCCTAAAAACAACCATTCTTTAAAATTTGGGGGCATGAAAACATAAAGTCACTTGACTGATTAGAGTAAATACTCTAAAAATTAACTTATATTGCTTTTATTGAATGGTAACATGCCATGAACAGTCAAACAAAAACAACTTCAATGACCCCACATTCACCCGATTTACAACGTCTGGATGATATTTTGGCATTGCAGAAATATGCCTATCAGCGTCATCCTGTCCCAAGTGCCAAAGAACGCATTGAACGCTTAGCCCGCTTAAAACGTGTGATTGTGAAATATCAGGATCAATTTGCCGAAGCCATTAACCGTGACTATGGCAACCGCGCCATTGCAGAAACCAAAATTGGTGAATTACTTACCTGCTTGGAACATATCAAATATTACAGCAAAAACCTGACCGACTGGATGAAGCCATCTAAACGTCAGGTTGGTATTATCCACCAACCTGCAAAAGCATGGGTACAGTATCAACCTTTAGGGGTAATTGGCATTATTGCACCTTGGAACTATCCGCTGCTGTTGTCTTTAGGCCCACTGATCTGTGCTTTGGCTGCAGGCAACCATGCCATGATCAAAATTTCCAGTGCTTCTGCGCATTTTGGTAAAGTACTGGAAAACGCCATGAGCGAAGCATTTCCACAGGAATTGGTGGCAGTAATTAATGGCGGCGGTATTATTTCCGATGCGTTCTGTCATTTGCCTTTTGACAAAATTATTTTCACAGGCTCTACCGAAGTCGGCAAAACTGTAATGGCTGCCGCGTCACAAAACCTTGTGCCTGTCATTTTAGAACTAGGTGGAAAATCCCCTGTTTTGGTGCATCCATCTAGCGATATGGTCGATGTAGCGCAGCGTATTGCGGTAGGTAAACTCTGGAATGCTGGACAAACCTGTGTTGCACCCGACTATATGTTCTTGCCTAAAGGCAAAACTGCCGAATTTATGGAGCATTTCGAGCAATTTGTGACCGAAATGTATCCGCATATTCGTGATAACCAAGACTACACTTCTATTATTAATGACAAACAATATCGTCGCTTACAGGGCTATTTAGAAGATGCACGTGAGCGAGGTGCAAATATTATTGAAATTAATCCGCAAAGTGAAAATGTGGCTGCAACCCGTAAAATGGCACCAACGGTACTGACCAATGTCAGTCCAGACATGCAAATTATGCAAAATGAGATCTTTGGTCCAGTCCTGCCAATCTTAGAATATGAACAAATTGATGATGTAATCGAGTTTATTAATAGCCGACCGCGTCCTCTTGCTTTATACTATTTCGACTTTGATCAGGCGCGTGCCGACTATGTCGCACAGCGAACCCATTCAGGGCATTTCGGACTCAATACTGTATTGACCCACGTTGCACAAGATGACTTACCATTTGGTGGTGTTGGTGCATCGGGCATGGGGAAATATCACGGTCCAGAAGGTTTTTTCAGCTTGTCACATGAACGGTCGGTAATGTCTAATCCGAAGCTTTACAGCTTGAAGTTCATTCTCCCCCCATTTGATAAGCCGATTCATCGATTGATTTCGAAGACGCTTCTTCGTTAACTGATCAAGGCATGAGCTATCAAACACGCTCATGCTGTTTTTGAAGAAAATCGCTTGTCTTTTAAGCGTATTTTTGATATAAAACGCCCCTTGAATGAATTCATCCGTTTATTTTTGACTGGCCATACAGATTTGCTGTTGGCTAAATCAATGGAGTTACACCATGTCTAAGGTTTGCCAAGTTACCGGCAAGCGTCCAGTCGTTGGTAACAACGTCTCACACGCCAACAACAAAACTAAGCGCCGGTTCGAGCCGAACCTGCACAACCACCGTTTCTGGTTAGAAAGCGAAAAACGTTTCGTACGTCTTCGTTTAACCACTAAAGGTATGCGTATTATCGACAAATTGGGCATTGAAAAGGTTGTTGCTGACCTTCGTGCTCAAGGTCAAAAGATCTAAGTAAGGAGTCAGGACAATGCGTGATAAGATTCGCTTAGTTTCTACAGCTGGTACAGGTTATTTCTATACCACTACTAAAAACAAACGTACTATGCCGGAAAAAATGGAAATCAAAAAATTTGATCCAAAAATCCGTCAACACGTAGTTTTCAAAGAAGCTAAAATCAAATAATTTTAGCTTTTTTAAAAAACGACCTTATTCAGGTCGTTTTTTTTGCACTTTTTTTGCCTCACTTGTTAAAATTTCCTCGTTTTCTTTTTTGGCACTATTTGTGCTTGTCTTATTTCAGTCTTTTGACCGCACCTTCACCATGGCTTAGGAGTTTCTCGTGCCTCATGATGTAGAACTCATCATCTTACTTGCCGTTGGTTTTAGCTTGGCACTGGTATTTGGCTATATCGCTGCGCGCTTACGCCTTCCACCGCTTATAGGCTATCTGATTGCAGGTGTCATCATTAGTCCCAACACACCGGGCATTGTGGCAGATATTCATCTTGCCAACCAATTGGCAGAACTTGGGGTCATGTTCCTCATGTTCGGTGTTGGCATGCATTTCTCGCTAAATGATTTAATGCAGGTACGACGCATTGCTTTGCCTGGTGCAGTATTGCAGATCGCCGTGGCGACCCTGCTCGGTGTAGGCGTGTCGATGATGTGGGGTTGGAGTTTTGGTTCTGCCTTAATTTTTGGCTTGAGTCTGTCTTGTGCCAGTACCGTTGTGCTCTTAAAAGCATTGGGTGATCGTGGCCTGCTCGACTCCGTGAACGGTAAAATTGCCGTAGGCTGGTTGTTAGTTGAAGACTTAGTGATGGTCTTAGCATTGGTGCTTTTGCCTGCCACAGCTGTATTACTGGGTGGACAAGCTATCGACAATGCCAGTGATGAAAATATTTGGCTAACACTCGGACTGACTTTATTAAAAGTTTCAGGCTTTATTGCCTTTATGCTGATTGTTGGCAAACGCCTTGTGCCCTTCATTATGCAAATTGTGGCTCGCTTAGGCTCGCGGGAACTGTTTACCCTGACTGTGGTCGCTGCTGCGGTATCAATTGCCTTTGGTGCTTATAAAATCTTTGGCGTGTCGATGGCACTTGGGGCGTTCTTTGCGGGGATGGTGGTCAAAGAATCTGATTTCAGTCATCGCGCCGAAGAAGAAACTTTACCCTTACGTGAAATTTTCTCCATTCTATTTTTCGTTGCTGTGGGCATGCTGTTTGACCCGCGTATTCTGATAGAAGAACCACTGCACGTTTTAGCGGTCGTCGGCATTATCATGGTGGGTAAAACCATTGCAGCCATGGCATTGGTCTTGTTCTTCCGCTATCCACTCAATACAGCCTTGACCGTAGGCGCGAGCTTGGCACAAATTGGTGAGTTTTCCTTTATTTTGGCAACGCTAGGTGTATCTTTACAACTGCTGTCACTAGAAGGACAAAACCTGATTTTAGCAGGCGCACTCATTTCAATTACCCTCAATTCCTTTGTTTTTTCTGCGATTGAGCCTGTGCAAAACTGGATTCGGGAACGCTCTTATTTGGCGCGTTTGCTTGAACGCAGCAATGACCCTTTAGCCATGCTGCCCGATGAAGTTTCTCAAGATTATTTACGTGATCAGGTGGTGATTGTTGGACATGGTGAAGTCGGACGCCGCATTACTCAAAATTTAATGGCTGAAAATATTAAGGTCGTGATTGCGGAAGAAAACCGTGAAATTGTCGAAGACTTACGCGAAAAAGGCATTGCTGCAGTCAGCGGCATTGCCACAGAAGCGGGTGTACTGATTCAGGCACATATTCAACATGCACGACTACTCGTTCTCTCGCCTATGGACATTTTGGATATTCATAAAATTGTGGATATTGCCAAAACCCTAAACCCTGAAATTCAGGTTTTGGTGTGTGCAGAAAGCAAAGCCGAAGCGGAAGTAATTCGTAAAGACAACATTGGTGAAGTGTATTTTGCCAAAGAAGAAATGGCGAAAAATATGAGCAATTATATTTTAAATCAAATTGAAATTGCCCATCATCAGCCACCAACGCATTGAGCATCATTCATCTAAAACCCATAGCCAAAATCACAAAAAGCGCACCGTTTAAGCTGCGCTTTTTTTGTTGACGTATAGATTGGCTTTCATTGTGTTGATGAAAAACTATCTAATAATGTCCATGATTTTAACCAAAGCAGATAGACAATCTATTCATTAAAGATAGCTCATCACCGAAAGACCTTTTGGGATTAACTCATAAATTGCGGCTGTTCATCCACAATTTCGGCATGCCATTCATTGACCTGCTTTTCCAACAAGCCAAATAATGCCGCCTGAATCATGTGCTGTGCCACAACAGCCGTCTGATCGCCCAATATGGCTTTGACTTCGTCATTGAACTGGATTTTGACCAATGGCTCTTTCTCTGAGCCTGCATTACGCAATGCCAACTCGCCACCTTCAAGCTGAACCAGCTCTAAAATTGCTTCCTGATTACCAAATAATTCTTTCAATTGCTCTATAGACATATATCCTCCATGCTCGACATGGCGGCAAAGGCGCTTGCACTTTGCATCGTTCAGAATATTTATATCGGGCTGATCAGATTTTTTTCAAGGGCGTTTGGTCGGCTTAAAATTCCACCATTTCATTACGAAAACCATCAATCAACTGGGTTAAGTCACGATGCCATTCGCGCAAAATTTTCGTATCTGGTAGCCATGCTTGCGGAGATTGCGTGACTTTAATAATCAAATTGGATGACGTTTCCTGTTCAGGTTCTGGTGCACTTGGCTCGGGCGTGTACTGACATAAACGATAAGCGCGCTTTAACTCTGCAATAAAACCCGATTTGCTCAGTTGCTCCAAAATTGCCACTTCAGGGGAAATCTGCCCTTTGGCTGCCATCAATTCTTCAATTGATTTAAGGGTTGGATTACTGTCATTTAAACGATAATACCGCACCAATTCCTGCAAAAAAGCCAGCACCGCGCCATTTAAATGAAACACCGCAGCTTCACGATGTGCCTGCGCTTGCTGAACATGCTCGGTTTGCTCGGCCTGCTGACATGAAAGACGGGCGAAATATAATTTCTGATTGGTACGATCTGCATGAAAACGAGCAACACGGGACATGAGCATTTCCTCAATTTAGCGTTCTAAGAAGCTTAGATTAAACCGATTTTCCTGCAACACCCAATAAAAAATACACTATTTTTACTGCGATAAAATCGCGCACCAATGCAGTGCCAATCTCGTATTTTTACTAAAAATCACGCATAAAAAAGGAGCATTTTTTGCTCCCTTTGAACTATTTTGATGCAGGCTTATCTTCTGCTGCTTTGACACGTATTCCATGACCATGCAGACGCAAAGTATTCAGCGCTTTAATGGCTTTTACTGCCTCACGTGCATGTGGCATTTCTACAAATGCAAAACCTTTAGATTTTCCTGTTGCAGCATCCAACACCAAATTACAAGATTCTACAGTGCCATATTCCTGAAAAAGTTTTAACAATTCTTCTTCAGTAACAGTACGCTCTAAACTACGAACTAAAATTTTCATCTTACAACCTTAAAATAGGCAAAAAACATCAAAAAGCACTCGCCTACTCTACTTTTTGCAGGAAACCATGTGGCATAGTTTAATCGAGATCAATGCCAAAATCTAAATTAATCGCTTGGCGTTCCACCAAGGCACTTTTCACAGTTTGCTGACGGGTACGGTGATGAGTTTCCATCGTACACAACTGCCGTGTCAGATCATTCAAAAAATAACTGTCCAGTTTGCGCCCTTGTTCATCTACCGTATCACGCGCCCATAAATTAAAATTTTGCTTGGTTAAAATCAGTTCATTTTGGGCACGGGTCAAAGCCACGTACAGCACTCGACGTTCTTCTTCAATATCATCAAAACTGCCCTGCGCCCGTGCATGCGGGTACTGCCCTGCAGTCACATTCGCCACATAACAGACTTTTTGCTCCGTACCTTTGGCAGAATGGATGGTGATTAAAGTGACCACATCGGTATCGGACTGGCGTTCAATTTCAGAAATAGACACAGGATCGAGCACATATTCTTCTAAAAACTCACTTAACTGCGCATGCTTACCCGCCAGTTGTTGCACCAACTGAAAATCACCCTGACGACGATTCCAGTCTTTTTTATAGTTATCTGCCAATTGTTCCTGAATAGCTTCAATGCCTAAACCGACGCAAGCTGCAACTTCATGTCGTAAGACATCCATTTGCTTCATGATCAATAAAGTTTTTTCTGGCAAGCGTCCAAATTTTTCCAGCTTTTCAATCACCTGATCCATTGTCGGTTCAAGCAACAATTGCTGTGCCAACTTACTCGCACCGACATCGCCCACGCCATTCCATAAAGTGAGAAAACGCATCCACGCAATATCATCTAAAGGATTGGCAATAACGCGCAATAAACTAAGCAAGTCTTTTACATGCGCAGTTTCCAAGAGCTTCATGCCGCCAATAAAACGATACGGCACACTTGCCGCAATACAGGCAGCTTCAATATGTCGCGCTGCAAAACTCGAACGCACCAAGACCATGTGATCTGACCACGGCGCGCCTTGCAAGAAATGTCGCTCTTTAATATCAATCGCAATCCATTTGGCTTCATCAAATTCATTCGGGAAAATATGCATTTTGGGTTTGATGCCATCACCACGATGCGCCTGCAACCGTTTGTTATAGCAAATCTCACTTTGATCTAACAACCAATTGGACAGGTCTAAAATTTCCTGCGTAGAACGGTAATTTTGCTCTAATTTGAAAATTTGAGCATTCGGTACGCGCTCTGTGAAATGATGAATATTTTCAAAATCTGCACCACGGAAACCATAAATCGATTGTGCATCATCGCCCACACAAAACAAACTGACCCGATCTTTTAAAGGCTCAAGCAAAGCCCATTGCAAAGGATTGGTGTCCTGCATTTCATCGACCAGAAGATGCTGACAAATTGACGCGACATAATCGACCAGACCTTCCGACTGCGCCAATGCCGATGCCACCACAGCCAAAATATCGTCATAATCGAGAAAGCCACGTGCACGTTTACGGCTTTCGTATTCCTGCATAATTTCAGCAATTTGATCTTTTAATGCCAAATATTCAGGCTGTTGCTTTTCTAAAGCCACACTCAGTTTTTGACGGGTATTCCGCGCAAAAGAATACAAATCACATAATTCTTGAGGCTTAGGCAACTGACTTGGATTTTTCTTATCATCTTTTCCGCGAATGAGGCGAAACATCATCAACTGATCATCACGATCAATAATAGAAAATTGTTCCAAGCCAAAAGCTTTAGGAATACGTCGTAACAGGTACATACAAAAAGTATGAAAGGTCGAAGCACGTAAGCCTTTGGCTTGCTCACCCAGTGCCAACTCCACCCGCGCGACAATTTCACTCGCCGCACGACGAGTAAAAGTCAAAATTTGAATTTGATTGGCTGGAATACCTTGATCAATCAAGTACGCTGCACGCGCCACAATGGTTTTGGTTTTGCCACAGCCTGCGCCAGCCAAGACCAGACTATGTTGATGTGCTGTCGTGGCTGCTTGTTTTTGCTGGGGATTCAATTCATCAATTAGGCTGGCTAAACTCATAGTGACTCATCGTACTGGGTGGATGAATAGTTTAACAGATCGGTTTAGGAATAAACCCATGAATATAAATGGCTCAATTCATACTCAAGTCATGCTCAAGCACATACTTTTACACAGGTTTTATTGTAGAGATATGGATAAGTGCATGCTTATCCACATTATTTCCAACCCAATTCTATGGCAGTAATTTCGTTAATACGCGTCTGCTGTAACGATTCAGGCATCTTACTTTTGCTTTGCGAAAGTGGCACATAACCCGCCATCAGTTCAGCCTGTCGTTGTGGGTACAATGGTTGCTGATTTGGGTCTGCATAACCAATCGGATAAATCGGTTGACCTGTGCTCAAATCATATTTATCTGTGGCACCAAAGGTATGCAGTAATTCATGCACCATCACCATGGTATTGCGCTCACTGTGTGCAGCAGAAGCAAATAAATTCACCGAGCCAATTTTACCTTTTTGTAAAGCGGTGGAATGTTTCAAAATTTGAGTTTGACTCGGATCATAATAATTCAGGTACAGCGTCACGGTTGCCGTACCATCACTGCTTTGTCGTTGCTGCCAAGCGTAAAAACGGAACTTTAAACTCCAAAGTACAGTATTAAGTAGTGATGCCTGCTCAGGCACTTTTGGTGGCAACTCCTTTAATTCTCGCCCCTGTTTGAAATAAAGCGCAATCGGTTGCCCACGATACTGCAAAGAAGCTTGTTTTAGATAGTCTTGAGCAGAATTTAAATTATTGATATTTAATGTATTGATATAGTTTTGGGTGTTTGATCGTCCATCGGCATTGATTGGGTGTAACAATACGATGATGGGCTTATTCCAGTCTTGGCTCTGATCACGCCAAGCATTGACTGCAACGACCAGCAAAACCAGCAATAAGCATAAAATTCGGATTTTTTTCCACATGAATTAGGACAACATTAAGACATCAGCTTGCCGACTTTAACACGATTGTGATCACTGGAAAATTCCAACCAACCACTGTGTATTGAAAGTATAGCTGACTGTGTATTTTCAAATCCCTGATTTTGAATATTAAAGTAGGGATCATTTTGTTCGATATGTTGAATAATCTCGGAAATTTTTGCCCAACCTGCCTGATCTGCAAGTTGCTGAATGGTTTTTTGGACAAGTTTGACAAACGTACTAAAACTACGCTTTCTCAAATACATCTGACTGCCCTGTAATTTGGTTTCAAATAAACCCAAGGCTTTAATTAAACCAGAGAGTTTATCGTAACCATAGTTTCGGGTGTCAAAGTCGGGCTTGACCGAGCTGATATACGTACCAATTGCCCCTAAATAAGCCCAACCACTATCATCGGCATTTTCTTTGACCGCTTTATAAATCAGGTTCAAGGTGTATTTATCTATGCTGAGTGCAACATCGGTAACTTTATTATTTTTCCCTTTCTGATCAGATTCTTCTGCTACCGCAGCTTTTTCAGCTTCGGACACCAAGTTTTCTACATAAATAAATTTATCGCAGGCTTTACGAAAAGCTTCAGGCGTATTACTACGCCCAAAACCATAAACGATTAAACCACTTTCACGAATGCGAGAGGCTAAAGGCGTGAAATCACTGTCGCTAGATACAATACAAAAACCATCTAAAGCACCGCTATACAACAAATCCATGGCATCGATAATTAAAATCATATCGGTGGCATCTTTGCTTTTGGTATAAGCAAATTGCTGTACAGGCGTAATGGCGTGCGGTAAAAGTACATCACGCCAATTTTTTAGACTTTCGCTGCTCCAGTCACCATACACGCGCTTTACACTGGCGATGCCATACTTCGCCACTTCTTCCAATACAGACTCAATCGAGTTGACCGATGAGTTATCTGCATCGATTAAAATGGCGAATTTTTTTGGCTTCAACTCCATAACAGATCGTGTTAAGCCTCAACCCACTTACCATCTTGGTAAACCAATGACCATTTGGTTTGTTTGCCTTCAGGCGTTTCCGAACCAATATATTGCGCTTGATTCTTACGGCTGAATTTCACCAAGGTTGGATTACCTTCTGGGTCTGCATCAGGTGCTTGCAAAATAAACTGATATTTTGGATCAAGCTGTTCTGCCACCGTACGCAACTCAGCCACTTTCGGGGCACGGGT
This sequence comes from Acinetobacter sp. YH1901141, assembly GCF_013416935.1. Lineage (NCBI taxonomy): Bacteria > Pseudomonadati > Pseudomonadota > Gammaproteobacteria > Moraxellales > Moraxellaceae > Acinetobacter > Acinetobacter sp. YH1901141. Next base: position 36,126 of record NZ_VPEY01000001.1, read on the forward strand.
TTCACGCACTTTCGGGAACTTGCTAGCTGCCAAGAATAAACCTGCTGCACCATCACGTAGTACAAAAAAGTCATCGTGTTTGGTCGAGCGTAAATGCTCCATTTTAATTGGATCAACGCGCGGTGGCGCAGGTTGACCATTCTTGAGCACTTTACGCGTATTTTCACAACTGGTGCAGGCAAAATAAGGGCCAAAACGACCTGTTTTCAGCTGCATTTCGCCATCACACTTGTCACAAGGAATGGTTGGACCATCATAGCCTTTAATTTTGAACTCGCCTTCTTCAAGCTCAAAACCTGAACAGTCTGGGTTATTCCCACAAATGTGCAGTTTACGACCGCCATCAATTACATAACTGTCCATGGCTGTTTCACAAATTGGACAGCGCTTTTTAGACATCAAATCTGCGGTTTCAGCGGCATCATCATCGGATAAGGCGGCAAGTGATTCTACAGGTGTCAGGTTCAGCGTTCCCTTACAACGCTCTTTTGGCGGCAAGTTATAGCCTGAGCAGCCTAAGAATACGCCTGTCGTACCTGTACGAATCTGCATTGGTCGTGAGCATTCTTTACAATGTACTGCATCGACCTCTACAGGCAAGTTACGGCGCATGCCTTGTTCGCCCTGTGCATTGGTCAAACGCTGTTTGAAGTCACCATAAAAACTGTTGAGTAAATCTTTCCAGTCACGTTCACCATCTGCAACCTTATCTAGCTGACCTTCCAAGTCTGCTGTAAAGTCGTAGTTCATCAGATTATTAAAACTTTCATCCAGGCGGTCTGTAACAATCTCACCCATTTTTTCGGCATAAAGACGACGGTTTTCCAGTTTGACATAACCACGGTCTTGAATAGTTGAAATAATCGCAGCATAGGTCGATGGACGTCCAATACCTTTTTTCTCAAGCTCTTTCACCAAAGAGGCTTCGGTAAAACGCGCAGGTGGTTTGGTAAAATGTTGTGATGGATCAAGCTTCTCTAATTTAAGAATTTCACCGACTTTAACTGCAGGCAGTAACACATCATCATCCGATTTGTTTTGCCCACGCACTTTAGTAAAACCATCAAAAACCAGCGTACGACCTTTGGCTTTTAACTCGACACCATTGGCATCCACTAAAATGGTCGATGATAAATATTCGGCTGGTGTCATTTGGCAAGCGACGAACTGACGCCAAATCAGATCATATAAACGCTGTGCATCGCGTTCTACACCCACTAAATTGTCGCCTTTAAGCGCAACATTAGATGGACGAATCGCTTCGTGCGCTTCTTGTGCACCTGCTTTATTGCCATAACGATTTGGTTTAGCAGGCAGATATTTTTGACCAAACTCCGCTTCAATATGCGTACGCACCATATTGACCGCATCATCACTCAGGAAGGTCGAGTCTGTACGCATATAGGTGATAAAACCTGCTTCATACAAACGCTGTGCCAGCATCATGGTTTTCTTGACTGAAAAACCAAGACGGGTACTCGCAGCCTGTTGCAGCGTTGACGTGATATATGGCGCACTTGGGTTGACTTTGGTCGGCTTATCTTCACGTGCAGATACGGTGTATTGCGCATCTTTAATCAAGTTCAGTAAAGCATCGGTTTCAGCTTTGTTGCGTAACTTGAGGGTTTTACCCGCTTGCTTAACCGCTTCTAGACGAATGTCATCTTTTTCAGATTTAGTATCTGCAAAGACTTGCCAATATTCTTCGGGTACAAAGGCGCGAATTTCACGCTCGCGCTCCACAACCAGCTTCACCGCAACTGACTGCACTCGTCCTGCCGATAAACCACGGGCAATTTTTTCCCAGAGCAGTGGCGAAATCATAAAACCCACCACGCGATCTAAGAAACGACGTGCCTGTTGGGCATTGACTTTGTTGGTATCTAAACGCGCAGGATGCTTAAAGGCTTCTTGAATCGCATTTTTGGTAATTTCGTTAAACACGACACGTTGATAACGTGAGTCATCTCCACCAATGACTTCTTTTAAGTGCCACGCAATCGCTTCCCCTTCACGGTCCAAGTCCGTTGCGAGATAGACTTCATCGACCTGCGATGCCAGTTTTTTTAATTCAGCGACTACATTTTCTTTGCCTGGCAGCACTTCATAGTGTGCTTTCCAGTCATGTTCAGGATCAACCCCCATACGGTTGACTAATGCTTGTTGAGCTTTTTCAGCTTTCTGAGCCTCGGTCAGTTTGGTTCGGGTGGTGGTTTTCTTTTCTGTGGTTTTTGCGCCACCACTGGTTGGCAAATCACGCACGTGACCGACCGAAGACTTCACAATGTAGTCCGAACCAAGATATTTATTGATTGTTTTCGCTTTTGCAGGCGACTCCACAATCACTAAAGCACGTTTGTGACCAGCTTCAGATTTGGCTGCAGTGCTTTTGGATGTGGACCGAGGAGCGTTCGCCATAAGTAACCGTATTTCCTATTTAATGGTTTAAAAATTAACGTTCAGCCAAGCTATGTAAAAAGGCTTTCATCTCATCTAATTGAGTTGCGCGAAGATCGGCTTCTTCATCCCAATAGATTCCTACACAGTTTGCCTGCATATCAATAGCATAAATGCCCTTTAATGCAATGGGTAAGCCTTGGAATTTCTCATCGCCATGCAACAGCTCTAGCTTTTGATCTGTCACTAAAGCACGCATTAACGGTAAACGTGCATCGGCAATGAGTACGCTGTAATACGCCACCATACTGGCACGTGATTCCGTAGCTTTGGGGATTTTTGTCCAATCAGGTGCAACCACCAAACGAGGGTGTAGTCCCATTTTTCGGGCTTTTTCACGCATCAATCCTAAAGCTTTTTCTCTTGGGCTGACACGCAGACCAAAAATAGAGCCCATCACAAATATAATGATGGCAACGGCAACCCAAATTCCAGTATTTTCCATAGTACAACCTTTCTATTCTTATATTAGAGTTGCATAAGCACAATATAAAACGCAAGTACCACCGACTAAAATCAACTGGCTTTATCAGAAGCTTATACTGTTTATGACAAAACTTCCGTATTAGGTTGTTCCATCAAACTTGTCTGAATTATTGTTGTATTCAAACAAGTTTTGTCTAGACTTGCCCAAGCCTCAATCAAGGAATCGTTATATATTAGTTTAGTACTTTCTTGCTTAACAATATTTTGCTTTATTAAAATATTGATAAAGTCTTGAGCCAATTGCTGAGCGTTTAACTTTAATACAGATTGAATCGAATTCAGTAAACTATTTAATTTTGCAGGTTTATTATTGCTAATTTTACTTAGATAATCACAATACTGTTTCACTCTTTGCAAGTGCGGCTTAATCTGAATTTCATCAACTGACGGTAAAGCTTTACTCAAAGCCTGTACCTCACCTTTTTCTCTAAATTTAAGAGCATCTTTCATCCGAGATAGCTCATAACTTACAGTCTGATCTTTAATTTGGATCAATTGATAATCTTTTAACTGCTCAATAATCTTTCTGGTATTGCTTGTATATCCTTTTAACCAAGACTTTAGAGCATTGTTTAATGAATTAAATTGTTTGGGTTGATTTTTTAAAAGTAATTGGATTGCAAACAGTAAAGGTTTCAGTTCATCAGAACTTAAATCAGTTTCTTGATTTATTAATTTGAACTCTTTGCTAGGTGAAGATAAGAGATCCCTTTTTAACTGTTGAGACTTAAAACCCATTACTGTCAATAAATCAACAATATATTCAATTTTCTTGTCATTAGACATTACATCAAATTCAACATTTGATTTATCCATTTGAATAGATAACTGACCAGCTAAGAAAGCTAATCCAAAATCTGCAGCATCTGGGCCAATCTTAGGCATTTTAATAAGAACAAGCTTTTTCTTGCTCACAAAATCAGAAAGCATCTGCAAACCATCTAAGCTTAAATTTATAGGTGATTTTGCATATACCAAATACACGAATTGATATTCAGATAAATATTTTAGAAGTTCTTTTTCTGATTTATGTAAATTTTCAATATCCAACAACAAGACTTTTTTCATACACTCTCACAATCTTTTAACTCAAGAACATCTCATGACTATATAGCACTTCATGTCCATTCCAATAAATATAGCCTTTTTCAATCAGTTCTTTGAGCAATAAACGAATATCAGACTTTGGAAATAACCGCTCTAGTAAATCACGCAACTCATAAATATCTTTCGGTTTTTCACCCTTTAGCTCACGTAACTTTTTGGCAACTTCCCATTGCACAGGGTCAATTTGGCTAAAGTTTTTAAATAAACTGTGCTGAGGATGTGGCTCTACGGCTTCAGTTTGCGCCACGATTGTAGAAGTGACTGTCGCCTCTTGCGTAGATTCTTCCACGACATCTAGGTCAAGTTGAGCCCATTGTTTCAGAACTTTTTTACGAAAGCTAATTTGTTCATCCACCCGCTTTACAATTTTCAGGCTCATCAACATACCAACCACATGCTGCACTTTGTCGGCCTCAAGTTGCAAAATATTGGCAATTGAGTGTTTTAAAGCTTCTAAGTTGGTTGGCTTGCCTGACATTTTTGCCAGCGCATCACAGTACTTTTTTACCAACAGCAATTCAGGTTTGCTGCGAATTGCCATTGGGCTTGGTAAACGATTTTTGCTTTTCCCAGACTGCATTTCAGGCTGAATATGAATCAGGTGACAGGCAATTTCAGATGCTTGCAACATTTCCATTAAAATCTGAATACTGTCAGCCGCAGAAATCACTTCAACTTGTGTTTCTGGCTCTAGCAGTGCCATCAGTTGCCCAACTACCACTGCATATTCAAACTCTTTAAACTCTGCGCGCGGGCTGTCTAAAATCATAAGTTGACCCGTACTGATCCAGCCAGCGAGTTCAGTTAAATCCTGCAAGTTATATTCAAATTTTCCTGCACAATTAAACAGATACACACTCGGATGATGCTCAATAATTTCTCGCAACAAAGTCGCGGTAGGCAGGTTGTTTTCAAGGTCAAGTAATACAACTTTAGAGGACATAAACTTTAGCGGACACAATAGGGTTTAAAAGATTCAGGCACAGCAGCCGAGCATTACAGCGGGAAGTACAGCAAAGGTCAAATTAAAATCAGCACGGAAACCAATACCGTTGATTAAGTACGATTGATTAATAGTGTGGTGGGCGATTGGTCATCGGGTCAAATGGTGCAATCCCATCCGACAAATCTGCCGACTCTACCCGCTGATATAACAACTGCATTTGTTTCTTTAAATCAGCAATTTCCAGACTTTGATGAACCACTTGTTCATTCAATTGCTCAACTAAATCGTCCAAAAATGCAATTCGCACTTGCAAATCTTCAATGGGTGCGGAAAATGACGCCTGATCATCTATACTTTGTTTAGTCATTTCAAATCCTCATTTGAGATTTTTTAGGAAACACTATGGCCTATATTACTTTAAGGGATGTCCAACTTGCATTTGGTGGACCTGCCTTGCTCGACGGCGCGAATTTTAACCTAGAACGTGGCGAACGAGTGTGTTTGATTGGCCGTAATGGAGAAGGTAAGTCTACTCTACTTAAACTGATTGAAGGAAGTTTACTGCCCGATGCAGGTGAAGTGTCCATTCAAAATGGCATCACCATTGCCATGTTGGCGCAAGATGTACCCATGGATTCAGGCAAAGTCGCCGATATTGTGGCCGATGGTGCAGGTGAAGCTGCTGCAGTATTAAAAGCCTATCACGAAGCCAGTGATGCCTGTGTATTGGGCGATATGGATGCCTGTGACCGTATGGGGAACTTGCAACACAAGCTAGATCAGCTTGATGGCTGGGCGCTAGAAAATAAGGTCAATGCCATTTTAAGTAAAATGGGACTTGATCCAAATGCCGACTTGGCCGATTTATCGGGTGGACGTAAACGTCGTGTGTTGTTGGCACGTGCCCTACTCACCCAACCTGACGTATTGTTGCTAGATGAGCCGACCAACCACTTAGATGTGGAAAGTATTGAATGGCTAGAAAAATTCCTACTCGATCAAAATAATTTAACTCTACTGTTTATTTCGCATGACCGTGCTTTTGTCGATAGTATCGCCACCCGCATTGTCGAGTTAGATCGTGGTGTATTACGCAGCTACGAAGGTAACTATTCACGTTATTTAGATTTAAAGGCGCAGCAACTAGAAGCCGAAGAAAAACAAAATGCGCTGTTTGATAAAAAACTGGCCGAAGAAGAAGCATGGATTCGTCAAGGCATTAAAGCACGTCGTACCCGCAACGAAGGACGTGTGCGTGCCTTAAAAGCCTTACGTGAAGAATCAAAAGCACGTCGCTTCCAACAAGGCAAAGTCAATATGGCAGCGCAGGAAGCCAATCGCTCAGGCAAACTGGTCTTTGATATTGAACATTTACAAGTGGCCTTTGGCAATCAAGCTCCAATTATCAAAGACTTTTCAACATTGGTATTACGTGGCGACCGTATTGGTTTAGTTGGTGATAACGGTGTCGGTAAAACCACTCTGATTAAAGCCATTTTAGGTGAAATTGAGCATGGCGGCTCTGTCAAAACAGGAACACAACTGGAAATTGCCTATTTTGACCAATTGCGTAACGTCTTGGATTTGGAAAAGTCGGTCAAAGATAACGTGTCTGAAGGTTCAGATTTTGTTGATGTGAACGGACAACGTCGTCATATCTATAGTTATTTACAAGACTTTTTATTCTCACCAGAACGTGCGCGCACGCCTGTTAAAGCCTTGTCTGGCGGTGAACGCAACCGTATTTTACTGGCAAAATTATTACTCAAACCATCTAACCTGATAGTGATGGATGAGCCGACCAACGACTTGGATATGGTCACTTTAGAATTGCTTGAGGAAATGCTCAGCGACTATAAAGGCACCTTATTGCTGATTTCACACGACCGTGCCTTTATGGACAACGTGGTGACTTCAACTTGGGTATTTGATGGCAAAGGCAATATTGATGAATATATTGGCGGCTATCAGGACTATTTACAGCAACGCCCAGACCAAACTGTGGTTGATCAAAAAAGTGATGTTAAAAAAGCCGTTGCCAAAGCCGAAGCGGCTGCAGCAGCACCAACGGCTAAAAAAGTAAAATTGAGCTACAAAGATCAACGTGCTTTAGAGCAGTTGCCAGGTGAAATTGAAGCACTGGAACAGGAACAAACCGAATTGGCTGAAAAACTGGCGGATGGTTCTTGGTTTGTAACAGATGCCAATGCAGCCACCAAAGCCTCACAGCGTTTGGCTGAAATTGATGAAGAACTGCTGGAAAAACTGGAGCGTTGGGACGAACTGGAAAACTTGGCGAATGGTAACTAGGGTCTATTGACACTTCGTCTACGCTTGTCCTGAAAGACTTCGCAAAACCGTTTTAAGCATCTTTCCCATTGGACGGATGCTTTTAAATTTTAAAATCGGTTCGTGCTAAACTGCAACGATACAACACTTTACACGGTCATTATGAGTCAACACACTGAATATCAACCAGGCGAATTTCAATGGTCTTTCTTGTTGCCAAAATATTGGGGCATCTGGATTGGCATTGTCTTCCTGATGATTTTAGCCATTTTGCCGTGGGCGATTCAGTATCGTTTGGCGCAGCTTTTAGGCAATCTTGCCTTTAACAGCATGAAGTCACGTCGCGTAACTACGTTACGCAATTTGGAAGTGTGTTTTCCTGAATGGAGCGAGGCTGAAGTACAAGAAAATGCTCGCCAAGTCTTTGTTGATCAAATGCTGGGCGTATTTGAAACCTTAAATGCGTGGTACTGTCCACAGTGGTTTAAAGGACGTACTCAGGTTGAAGGTTTAGAACATATTCAGCAAGCCCAAGCAGATGGTCGCGGGGTTTTATTGTTAGGTACACATTCTACTCTGCTAGATGCAGGCGGCTATGTCTGTGCGCAATATTTTGACCCCGATGTGGTCTATCGTCCACAAAACAATCCCTTACTGGACATGCTGATTTACCGTTGTCGCGCCACCATTTACGGTCATCAAATTGACCACGATGACATGCGTGGTTTAATCCGCCACTTAAAAAATGGTCGTGCCATTTGGTATAGCCCAGATCAGGACTTTGGTTTAAAACAAGGTGTTATGGCGCCATTTTTTGGCGTGCCTGCTGCGACAGTTACAGCGCATCGTCGTTTACTTAAAATGACCAAAGCCGCAGCAATTCCGTTATATTTTTACCGTACAGGTGAGCTTTCCAACCCTCAATATAAAGTCTTGATTGAACCTGAACTGCTGGATTTCCCAAGCGCAGATGAAGTTGCAGATGCAACGCGCACCAATTTCATTATTGAGCAGCAATTACGGATCGCTCCTACCCAATATATGTGGTTTCATCGTCGGTTTAAAACGCGTCCTGAAGGTTATCCTAAGATCTACTAATCATGTAGATCTTTAAGCTTGTATTAAATATTCTTACATCCTTAAGTAGAACTAAAAATATTTTGTTATAAAATAATTATTTAGTTATTTTTTAGACTATATCTATTAACCTCCAGTTTTAGTTTTTATTCTAGAGGGTTCAAATGTCCAAATTAGAAGTACGACAAGAAAATCATAAAATTTTTGTCTTTAAGAAAATTTTTGAGTTTGAGGCAGCAAAACAACAAGCGGAGAAAAAGAAACTAAATGCTTTTGGAATGTTTGCTAAGTTTAATCCTCTGAAACGCCCAACAGAAGAAACTGTACTGCTCAGTAATCAAATCTTACGCTACGAACCATTTTGGTTTGTAGCGAGTAAAAGAACTATAAATTATAATTGCTCTGTTACCTATCCAGTTCCCGTACACAACCCAAACGCTGTAACTATCGTCATAAACAATGGGCAAAGTGAACAGCTTTATCCTGTCATGCGCCAACAAGATAAAGCCAAAATAGATGTTCAAGTGATTGAAAAATGCCATAGAGTGATTGAATACTCTACCCATTTAGATGGTTTAAAACGAGAGTTAAAATCAAATGTTTTTATAGATTATATAAAAAAATTTGCCCATGAAGAAGTCGACTCCGTCACTGTAGAAAATGTTTTACAACCCCTACTATCCCTAGATTCACTGACTGGCTTAGTTCGCTCAGAGTTACAAAATCAAGTCGTTAATGCTTCAAATATTGAAGATGACTTTGAAGAAATTACGTCCTTACATCTCTACTTCAGACCAGTGTATGCTTTTGAATATCATTGGTCAGCTGCAGATAAAATTGGAGTCATTGAGGTTGATGGACTAACGGGTGAAATTATTGAAAACGGGAACTGGTTCAAAAATACTTTTGATCAAGCATTTACTCGAGATAATCTGGTTGAGTTAAGTGCAGAACTGGCAAGTACTGTTGTCCCAGGTGGTGGTACAGTAATAAAAATAGCATCCAAAGTAATAAATTAACCCCCTAAAAAATCATCGCCCGAGTTCTACATCCTGTAAAACTCGGGCTCATGAGGTTGTGCTTTCAAAACTTATTGTTATTTTATTGTGTGGCGTTCCTTACCTACATCATATCCTTGATGTTCACCCATCAGCGTCGTCTTCCTTAATGGGATATTCCGTTCCCGAGTCCTTGTGCTGATGAATTAATCTTAACTAGATCAGTCAGAATAAACCATGCGTCATGTGCCTAAATCCGTGTAAGCCATTTCGTACACTTTTCGTTTAATTTCTAAACCGATTTATCCTGTGCTTTATACGGTTGTGCAATTTCATCGGTCACCAGTTTTTCTTCTTGCTCTGCTTTTTCAATCCCGTCCTGAATCGCCTGTTGTGCTTCCTGCTCATCGGCATCAGTTTGGGGCAGCTCTTCCTGAATTCGATCAAACACCCGCCCAGTTTGCAATACCACATACACAGGAAAATGGTCTGAACCGATATGCGCCAAACGCTGCATATCCACCAATGCAAAGTCTGTACTATGAAAAACATGGTCTAACGACCAACGCAGTAAAGGATAATCGGCATGAAAGGTATTGATATAGTGCCGCCCAACGCGTGGATCAAGCAGGCCACTAATCCGCTGAAACAATCGTGTCGTACGTGACCATGCCACATCGTTTAAATCGCCCATTACGATACAGCTTTCATCTAAATCTTTAATTTGATCGCCCACGATGAGTAACTCCGCATCACGCAAAGTTGAATCTTTGGCCTCGGTAGGACTTGGTGGTTTGGGATGCAAACAATACAACTGTACAGGCTGCCCCGAAGGCAAAATCACACTGGTATGAATGGATGGAATTTCATCACTGAGAATAAATTTGATCTCAGTGTCTTGTAATGGCAAACGGCTATATAAATGCATGCCATATAAATTATCTAAAGGTGCAGCAACCCGATAAGGATAATCGACTTCAATCACAGACAAGGCTTGCTGCCATGCCAAGTCAGATTCTAAGGTCAACACTAAATCTGGTTTTAAAGCTTGAATATGTTCAATCAACAGATGATATTTCTGATTCGGTGTCAGAACATTGGACACGATTAATGAGATTTGTTTTTCAGGATTTAGTTGTTCTGGACGGACTTGTTTGACCTGTTTTTTCCACAGCAAGGTATAGGGCAAGACCATTTTGAGCTGATAAGCCAAAGCCGCAATCAGCCCAATTAAAATCACTTGGCTAGACACATCCCACGCCTGCTCCCAAATCAGTAGCAAAACAAAGGCAATGATGCCCAAAACCAAGATCTGTAAACGTGGAAAATCTGCGCCCCGAATCCACCATTCATCACGCGGAATCAGTGACCAAAAACTTAACCAAATGACTAATATTGCAAGCCCTTCTACCCAAATCATCTTGCTTTACTCTTTTGTATTTTTTGTCGTTTTTACATGAAAACCAAAGTTATCAATTTTGTATGTAACACAAACAAGAGATTTCACTCAATAATACTCATGTTTTGTTCATGTAATGCTTGCAGTTGCGTCCCCTTTTGATAGACTTATATTCCTTTATTGTTTTTTAACGCACCGAGGCAAAGTGACATGAAAGTAGGTCTGGTCGGTTGGCGCGGGATGGTGGGTTCCGTCCTTATGCAACGTATGGTTGAAGAAAATGATTTTGCTCATTTTGAGCCATTCTATTTCTCTACCAGTAATGCTGGCGGTGAAGCACCAGCGTTTGGTGGTAAGACTGCCCCAGCACTTATGGATGCAACAGATATTGAAAGTCTGAAGCAAATGGATGTCATTATTACCTGTCAAGGTGGTGATTACACTTCTGCCGTTTTCCCGAAGCTTAAAGCTGAAGGTTGGAATGGTTACTGGATTGATGCTGCATCTACCCTGCGTATGGATGATGAAGCGATTATCGTACTTGATCCAGTCAACATGAATGTCATTAAAGATGGCTTGGTGAATGGCACCAAAACATTTGTGGGCGGTAACTGTACTGTTTCACTCATGTTGATGGGCTTGGGTTCATTATTCCAAAACAATTTGGTGGAATGGGCAACTTCAATGACCTATCAAGCAGCTTCTGGTGCAGGTGCGCAAAACATGCGTGAGCTGATCACAGGCATGGGCTACTTGTATAACAACACCAAAGACTTGTTGGATGACCCACGTTCACCAATTTTAGACATCGACTCTAAAATTGCCGAATTACAACGTGGCGAAGGTTTCCCATCGGCAAACTTTGGTGTGCCTTTAGCGGGTTCTCTCATTCCATATATCGACAAACAGCTTGAAAGCGGTCAGTCAAAAGAAGAATGGAAAGGTCAGGTTGAAACCAACAAGATTTTAGGCAATCAGCAGATTGTTCCTATTGATGGTCACTGTGTACGTATTGGTGCAATGCGTTGTCACTCTCAGGCAATCACATTGAAGCTGAAAAAAGACGTTCCATTGAACGAAATTGAAGATATGATTCGTCAATCAAGCCAATGGGCAAAAGTGGTACCAAATACACGCGAAGCATCAATGACCGATCTTACCCCAGTTGCAGTTACAGGGACTTTAACAGTACCTGTTGGTCGTTTACGCAAAATGAACATGGGTAAAGAGTACCTTGGTGCATTCACTGTAGGTGACCAATTACTTTGGGGTGCAGCAGAGCCATTACGTCGCATGTTACGCATCTTAATTGATTACAAAAATGCTTAAGCCTCGTCTTGAGCACTGAATCATTTTGGATTCTGTGATCAAACTCAACAAGCCAGTCAAATTTGACTGGCTTTTTTATGTAATCAACGTGTTAATATTTTACAATCGACATACAACTCGCTACTCTATCCTTTTCGCCTTGCGATAAATGACCGAGCTAACAATTAAGATGACTGTATATAACAAATTAAAGATCGCCATTTTATCTATTTTGGCTTCACAGCAAATGTATGCAATGAATGTTGACCCGATTCAAATTCAGTCAACAACTGGGGAATTGCTCTATGCCGAAATCAACTTTCGTCAATCGAATGTGAATGAAGCGATTGATGTCAGTTTAGCTACGGCAGAAGATCTGATGTCGATTGGTGCGAGTCACCGTCCGCCTGGTCATCTTAACTTTTTTACACGTCGTAACAGCAATGGTACAGGGGTTATCACCATTACCTCATCTCGACCGTTAACCGAGTCTGAGTTGAATATTGTGGTCAAAATTAAAGAAGGCAATGCAACCCGCCTGCAACATATTCGCACCCCATTAAAACGCAGTGCACCTGCGCCATTGGCCGCTATGCAACGTAGCAATGAACAAGCTTTAATGCCTGTTATGATTGTCAATGAGCAAGATATTGCTTTAAATTTACCTGTAAGTACGGCCTATCAGGTTGAAACACCCAAAGCAATTGAACAACAGGCTTTTGAAGCACCGCTAACCATTAAACGCAATACACCGCCTGCGTTAAACCATCAAGCAGTAACAGTGATTCAAACTGCGCCAAGCCGTAGCGCAGCGAGTGAAAATACGACTGTTGCTGCTCCAAAAGCAGCGCCAGCAAAAACAAATAACAACCCAACACCGACAGCATCTACAGCGACTACGTCAGTCACTGCACAACAATCGGCTGATCCATTGGTACAAAAATTTGCTGAACAGCAACGCACGAAGCAACTGGCACAAACTCAGCCTGCTGCTGCCGTGAAAAAGCCTGCACAAACAGCGGCTGCACAGGCTAAACCAAGCCCTGCCACAGCCATGCCTGCAGTCAATACCCAACACGTGGTGCAATCGAATGAATCATTATGGGCAATTGCCTCACGCATTGCGGGTGAAAATAACCGCCCTGTTGCTGAAGTGATGCAGCAAATTAAAGCCAATAATGAGCATGCTTTTATTCAAGGCGATGCCAATCGTTTGCGTCGTGGTGCGACCTTAAATTTACATGCACAAGCTAACTCTAAAACAGAGAAAAAAGCCGCAATTCCAAAACCAGAAACGGCCAGTACACCACAATCAGGCAAAGCCAAATATCGTTTAAATCAAGCAGAAATGAGCCTCGTGGCAGAGAATCAACAGGACTCCACCCACGGTTCTGCCAAGAAGAACACACAATCCACACAAACTTCGGGTGACTTGTCATTAAAAGTTATGACATCCCGTGAGAAAACCGTTAAATTACAGAGAAACGTAACAGAATTAGAATTGGCATTACGTCAGAAGGATCACAGAATTCAATTACTCAACGCGCGCCTTGCTGAACTGCAACAACAATTGCAAAAACAACAAGCCGCAAATAAGCCAAAACACTAAATGTTACACACAATGATTTTTTTGGGATAAGGTCAAACAGGGACCACATCCTCAAGGGGTATAAACATGCTGATTTATGTGATTCCGTTTATTTTATTACTGGTGATCGCAATTTTCTTGAAAAAGCGTGAAGCAAGTAAAGAAGCCGAACCAAGCAACAAGAAAACAGCAGCGCCAGCCAAAACCAGTGCCAAGAAAACCACAACTACCAAAAAAGTTGCCCAGAAATCGGTGGTGGTTGAAGAGGTTGTTCCAACTCCACAACACTCTACCCCTGTACCTGTTAAAATTCAGACAAATATTGAAAATCTGATTAAGGAACGCAATTTCTTTGCTGCGGAAGCACAGATCAACCAGGCCTTAAAACGTGATAATTCTTTACACGGTCTGTATTTATTCTTGCTCGACATTCATTTACAGCAAAAAGATGAGTTTGCGATTGATCAATTACTCAATCATATACGCGCTTTGGGCCTTGATGATATTTTGGTTCAAGCAGAAGCTCAAAAACAAGTATTTGATGAGCAAAACAACAAAGCAATTGATGGGATTGATTTTCAACCAACGACTCCAGCGGATTTAGAATCGGCTCCTGTTGAACAAAAATCAACTGCTGATTTTGATGCCCTCATACAATCAAAAGATGATATCTCTTCTGATAGCTCTTCTTTTGACCAGTTACAGCACGAACTAACTTCAAATAAAACAGCAGCACCTGAAGCAGCTTTAGAATTTGATACCTCATCGTTAAATTTCAGCCCTGCTGCTGCACCTGTAGAAAAAGCAGCTGAGCCTGAAGTAAAAGCAGAACCTGCTGCTTTAGACTTTAATTTTTCTGTAGATACTGCACCAGCAACAGAGAAAACTGAAACACCCGCAATTACTCCTGAGCCAAGTACAAGTGCTACAGAAGCAGCCCAACCGCTTGAGTTTTCTTTTGATTTAGAACCGAATAAAACTGAAATAGTAGCATCTGAAACACCAGCAAATGCACCTGCTACAACTGAAGCCCCAAGTTTAGACTTTGACTTTTCAACAACAGAAACCCCTGCGACTGTTGAAGCAAAAACTGAACCTGCAACACCTGATTTTAATTTCACATTTGACAATACGCCTGCTGCGGAAACCAATCTTCAACCTACAACTGAACCAGAAATCATTGCTGCACCAAGTATTGCACTTGAACCTGCTGCAACCGTTGTCAGCACAGATGTTGATCTGAATGATCCATTGGTGAAATCATTCCCAGACTTATCTCAAGTGGATGAAATTCAGTTGAACTTAGACTTAGCGAGCCAATATGTGGAATTGGGCGCTTATGATGCTGCGAAAGCTTTACTTAGCGAACAAGGCGCAAATTATTCTGCTGAACAACGCCAACGTGCCGATCAGTTACTGAATCAAATCGCTTCTTAATTCAAATCAGATTAAGATAAAGCAGTCATTCTTGGCTGCTTTTTTTATGATGAAAAAAATTGCGTTAATCTATATGGGCGGCACTTTTGGCTGTGTCGGTGAACCACTAAGCCCAATGCCTGCGGAGCAATTTCTGCCACGCTTGGCACAGGTCTTACCCCTAAATTTAGAGATTGAATGCTTTGTTGCCCCTGTCATTAAAGACAGTAGTGCCTGCACAGCCGCAGACTGGTTACAGCTCATTCAATATATTCAAAAATTACAACACGATGATTTTCAACATTTCGTTATTTTACATGGCACCGACACCCTCAGCTATGCCAGCGCAGTCTTGGCACGTTTTTTAGCGCAAAGTACCCATGTCATTCTCACGGGTAGCCAATATCCCTTACTCAATGCACAAGGCACAGATACCCGTGAATTTAGTGATGCCTTGGACAACCTAAATTTTGCTTTACAACAGATTCATCAAGTGACTCAGGGAGTATATCTGGCCTTCCATCAGCAACTGATTCATGCCGCAACGGCACTGAAACAACACACCACCGAGTTAAATGCATTTACAGGTCAGTCTGCTTTGGTTTACACGGAGAACAAATCGCAGAATGAGCCAGCATTCAACATTAGCACTCAACATATTGAAAAAGCCCAGCACTTTAACTGCCTGAACTGGATGTTACAGCCAATTGCCATTTCCGCTTTGGTCGATAATTTAAAAGCCTTACAGCAACAGCCACCACACTGCCTCATTTTACAGAGTTATGGTACAGGCAATATGGCCGTCAATGCCGAAGTGATTGAGTTAATTCAGGCCTTACAAGCTCAACAATGTGCCGTGATTCTCACCACCCAAGTCACTTTTGGTGGCATGCAACAACGCTATGCGATCAGCCAGTGGTTACAGGACAGTAAAATTTTAATCAGTGATTGCCAAAGTCACGCAGATCTTTATGCCAAAGCCTTAAAAATGTATTTACAATACGACAGCCTTGCACAGTGGTATGCGCATTGGCAGTCTTCAGTGTGATTTGAGGTGATTATGCAGCGTTTTGCAATCGGAATTGAGTTTTGTGGCATTCGGTATCGGGGTTGGCAAACCCAGCAAGCAGGCGTACCTAGTGTGCAGGAAACCATTGAAAAAGTTCTGAGCAAAATTGCCGATGAACCCATTATTTTACATGGTGCAGGACGTACCGATGCAGGCGTGCATGCAACCAATATGGTGGCACATTTTGATACGCATGCCATTCGCCCTGAACGCGGTTGGTTGATGGGTGCCAACAGCCAACTACCCAAAGACATTGCAATTCAATGGATTAAAACGATGGATATGGACTTCCATGCTCGTTTTAAGGCTCAGGCACGGCGTTATCGCTATGTCGTGTATAACAATCCACAACGCCCTGCCTTGCTGCACAAACAAGTCACTCACGCTTATTATCCCTTAGATGTCGATAAAATGATTGCGGCTGCGCAGAAATTTGAAGGGACACATAATTTTGAAAGCTTTCGTGCCGCAGCGTGTCAGTCCAATCAGCCTATCCGTCATGTCAGCCATTGCCGCTTAATTCGTCACGGCAATTATTTAGTGTTAGATATTCAAGCCGATGGTTTTTTGCATCACATGGTTCGCAATATCATGGGTTGTCTATTGGAGATTGGACAAGGTTTATATGACATTGCACATATTGACCAAATTTTTGCAGCTCAAGACCGTAAAGCAGCAGGAATTACCGCCCCACCCGATGGCTTGTATTTTATTCAGGCACACTATCCTGAACAGTTTGATTTACCGAAAGTTCCCTTAGGGCCACATTGGTTAAATATGCCGGAATAATTTAATCCCTTCCGACCTCCCTTTTCCAAAGAGAGGAGCTCCATTTCGAGGCTTTAAAACGAAAGTCCCCCTTTGAAAAAGGGGGATTTAGGGGGATTCTGTTTAGGAAAGGTTTTAAATTTTCAAACTTAACGCTGCTTGCGCTTTCTATATTCCACTGGGGTTTCATTGGTCCAGCGTTTAAAGGCACGATAGAACGTACTTGGCTCTGAAAAACCCGTTAAGTACACAATCCGCTCCACGCTTTCATTGGTATTCGATAATAATCGTTTAGCCAGACGACAGCGATAATCGGACAGAATTTGCTGAAAACTGGTATTGGCTTCGCTCAATTGGGTACGCAAACGGCGTGGCGTGATATTCAATTGCGCCGCTACTGTTTCCAATGTCGTTTCACCGCTTTCTAAAGTTGAACCAATGGCACGGCGTACTTCACCAACCAAGTCATAACGCGCCAGCTCCTGCAGCTTTTCCAATGCCAACTGTTCGTGTAATTGCAATAACTCAGGTTCTGCCTGCCACAGTGGATAATCCAAAATACTCGGATCAAAATACAAACGCGTTTCTTTCTGCCCCAAACTCACAGGACATTCAAAGACACGGAAATATTCATCATCTGCAGCACCATCACTAAAGTTAAAGTCAATATAAATAGGCTGAAAACGACCTTCGGTAATGAATTTAAAGAAGCGTAAAACACCCGACATGGCGCATTCAGAAAAATGACGATTGACGATATTTTCTGACCACGGCTGCACGCCATTGGTTAAATAGCAGCGTCCATCTTCCACCACCAATTTGGCATCAAAAGCATCACTAATCAGGCGTTGATAAGCCAAAGCACGTTTTAGGCCTTCACCAAAGTTTTCTGAAGAAATAAACAAATGTTCAATCACTTGCCCGCGATAAAGTGGCAAATGCTCCCCCAGATGTAAACCAATATCAGGGTCTTTACTGACTTCCTCAGCCGCAACCCAAAACGCATATTGTGCATTTAAAGGCGTACGTTCATTGGCTTCGACCTGATTTAAGGCCACACCTGCTTTTGTTAAAATATCTTCGGTTGGCAACCCCGCACGACGAATCGCTTGGTAGCCTAAACGCAATACAACCGATGCATCAGTTAGCTGACCCACGCAAAAACCTTCCTTGTATGTACTTCATTTATACTTAAAAAGATTGAAATTAGATTAACTGCGATTGACCGAACTGACAACCTACCCAAGCCCATTTTTACAGAAAAAGTATAAACCGATGATTCGCTTATTTTACTAACAGATGCGCTGTGTATAGGGTAAAGCATCTTGTTTTTTTCAGAAAAATTGCCTATAATTTGCGCCTTTCCAATTTGATACTCAGGTAGGCTATGGCCAATAAAGAGGAACTCATCGAGTTCGAAGGCGTTGTCACCGAAACGCTTCCTAATACTATGTTTCGTGTACGTTTAGAAAACGGTCATGAAGTGATTGCTCACATTTCTGGTAAAATGCGTAAACACTATATTCGTATTTTAACAGGCGACAGTGTGAAAGTTGAAATGACACCTTACGACTTAACCAAGGGTCGCATCACTTACCGCGCACGCTAAGTTTTAGAGTAAGCTAAAGCCACTTTCGGAGTGGCTTTTTTACGTTCACTTAAAAAAATTCTGTTTAGCCTTTAATTCGTCCCCGCCGCTTATCGAATCACCACATTCTTTTCTTGCATTGCCTTCTACAATAAAGTTTTGAGCAAGGGAGAAAAAGCATGTTATTTCGATCCTGCGTTGCTTGTATAACAGGTCTTTTTGCGCTCAGTTTAGTGGCGTGTAGTAGTAATCCACCGCATTCCACTTTAAACCGCGATGCGTATTTACAGCAATTTATTGGTCAATCTAGCCAATATATCCTGACCCATTTGCAATTAAGCCAAATTGGCTATCAACAGCTTGGTACAGCTCAAGCTACCCCTCAATTGCTACATTACCGTATCATTCGTCCTGTACGTGTTCCGATCCCTATGGCGCAGCATCCCACTACAGGTATTGGTGCTGTTCCGTTAAATATCGGTATCCCGAGTCATGAAAGTTACGATGTTGCACTGACTTGTGATTTGTATTTTCGCCTACAGCAGGGTATTGCTACCGCAGTGTATGTTTCGGGACAACGCTGTTAAGTCTCCTAGCTAAAACACTCTGAAAGTACAAAACCAATAAAAAAACGCAGCCCGAAGACTGCGTTTAATGATTTGATTTTGAGCTGTAAGCGATAGGTTAAATCGCTTAAATTTTTAGTTGAGTGCCGTAACGACTGCTTGACCCATTTCAACAGTACCAACTTTATTCATGCCTTCAGACATAATATCGGCAGTACGTAAACCTTGATCTAATACATTGCCTACTGCATCTTCAATGGCTTTTGCTGCCGCTTCTTCGCGGAAGGTGTAACGTAACATCATTGCCACAGAAAGAATGGTTGCCAATGGGTTTGCCAAGTTTTGACCTGCGATATCTGGCGCTGAACCATGGCAAGGCTCATACATCCCTTTACCGTTTTCGTCTAAAGACGCAGATGGCAACATACCAATAGAACCTGTCAACATCGCAGCTTCATCAGACAAGATGTCACCAAACAAGTTACCTGTCACCAATACGTCAAATTGTTTTGGCGCGCGTACCAATTGCATCGCTGCGTTATCGACATACATGTGCGACAAGTTGATTTCTGGGTACTGTTCTGCATGTAACTGAGTCACGGTTTGCTTCCACAATTCAGTCACTTCCAGTACGTTGGCTTTATCCACCGAACATACTTTACCGCCACGCAATTTCGCCATTTCAAACGCTACTTTTGCAATGCGTTTGATTTCTGACTCAGCATATACGTCGGTATTAAAACCTTGTTTTTCACCATTTTCTAATTCACGGATACCACGTGGCTGACCGAAATAGATACCACCTGTCAATTCACGCACGATTAAGATATCTAAGCCTGATACGATTTCAGGTTTTAAGCTTGAAGCATCTGCCAATTGTGGATACAAAATTGCAGGACGTAAGTTAGCAAATAAATTGAGTTCTGAACGCAATTTTAATAAGCCACGCTCTGGACGGATTGAACGCTCAATGTTGTCCCATTTTGGACCACCAACTGCACCCAATAAAATTGCATCGGCTTTTTTCGCTTGCTCAGATGTCACTGCTGGGTACGGTTCGCCATGTGCATCAATTGCAGAACCACCCAATAAACCTTGTTCCCAAGTCAAACCCAAATTGAATTTTTCATTGACACGTGTCAGCACTTGTTCAGCAGCTTTCACAATTTCTGGACCAATGCCGTCACCAGCTAAAATCAAAATATGTTTTGACATGAGAGTTTCCATTGTTCATGACAGTCAAAGACTGTGGGATTAAATTTTTTGTTCTACAAACTCACCCAAGCCATTTAAGACATTGTAGGGTTTGCAAAAACGTCGAATGGTTTTGTTGTTTTGCACCAAATCTACACATAAAGGATCTGGCGCAGACACATTTAATAAGCTGCCTTTAGTACGACTTCGATCACGATACATTCTAAAGGTATATTTTTGCTTGGCATTAAACTTATGAATTACATGCAGTTTTTCTGCACGATCTTTAGAAATGGGATAAAAGCGAATCACCAATTCATGTTGTTTAGGCGGTACAGATAAATACAAGGCATTGGATTTATTTAAGGATGATTCCTGTAAACGTACCAAACCCTCCTGAATGGCAGCACGTGTAACACGATGTTTTTCTGCATCGAAAATTGTGACCGTATTTAAACGCTCAAACTCACAATCATCTGTACCCGCACAGTAAATCAGTGCATTGGATTTGCTTTGTTCAGTTTCTTTCACCTGTTTAATGCGTGCTGTATTCCACGTTTGGCATGCGCTTAGCGTGGTGATACATAATCCAATGACAGCAAGCCGACCGAAAATTTTAGTCATTGTTCGCGCCCAACCTCACCTGTTAGATACAAAATATAAAAATTATTATGTGCCGATGTTAGCAAGAGTTAGGCAGCGATGCTATGACAAATTTCAGCGAATTTATGCCTGAATTTCGGCAAAAACCCACGGACGCGACTGCTTGGTTTTCTCTTCATAAGCACGAATGTCATCGGCTGCTTGTAATGTTAAGCCAATATCATCCAAACCATTCAATAAACAGTGCTTACGGAATGGATCTACTTCAAATTTAAATGCCGTACCGCTTGGTGTGCGTACTTCTTGCGCGTCTAAGTCGATGGTTAATTGATAGCCTTCAGTCGCCGCACATTCTTTAAATAATTGCTCGACCTGCTCTTCAGACAAGATCACAGGCAACATGCCGTTTTTAAAGCAGTTATTGAAGAAAATGTCGGCAAAGCTTGGTGCAATAACGGTACGGAAACCATATTCATTCAATGCCCAAGGTGCGTGCTCACGGCTTGAACCACAACCAAAGTTGGCACGTGAAATTAAGATTGAAGCACCCTGATAACGCGGCTGATTCAATACAAACTCAGTATTAATCGGACGTTTTGAGTTGTCCTGACCCGGATAACCTTCATCTAAATAACGCAATTCATCAAATAAGTTATCGCCAAAACCTGTACGTTTGATAGATTTCAAAAACTGTTTTGGAATGATTAAGTCTGTATCGACATTGGCACGGTC
Source organism: Acinetobacter sp. YH1901141 (assembly GCF_013416935.1). Lineage (NCBI taxonomy): Bacteria > Pseudomonadati > Pseudomonadota > Gammaproteobacteria > Moraxellales > Moraxellaceae > Acinetobacter > Acinetobacter sp. YH1901141. The sequence continues at coordinate 57,717 of NZ_VPEY01000001.1, forward strand.
TAATGGTGCAACGATACCTTGTTCAACGGTATATTTTTTCATGTTTAATTCTCACTGAATCCGTAACCTCTCCCTTGCCCTCTGCTATAGCGAGAGGGAACGCCATCTCTCTGAGAGAAGGCTGGGATGAAGGCATAACTTAGAATGAACGTACGTCTACAAAATGACCTGCGATTGCTGCCGCAGCTGCCATTGCTGGACTCACCAAATGGGTACGACCACCGTTACCTTGACGACCTTCAAAGTTACGGTTTGAAGTCGATGCACAGTGTTCACCCGGTTGCAATTTGTCTGCGTTCATTGCCAAGCACATTGAACAACCTGGTTCACGCCATTCAAAGCCTGCTTCTACAAACACTTTGTCTAAGCCTTCTTGTTCCGCTTGTTGCTTAACTAAACCAGAACCCGGAACCACCATCGCCTGTTTAATGCTTGCTGCAACTTTACGACCTTTAATCACTTCAGCGGCTGCACGAATATCTTCAATACGCGAGTTGGTGCATGAGCCAATAAATACGCGGTCTAATTGAATATCTGCCAAAGACTGACCTGCAGTTAAGCCCATATATTGATAAGCACGCGTCCAGTCATTGCGCTGTACGTCATCTTTCGCCTGTTCTAAAGTTGGTACGGCTTGTGACACTGGAATCACCATTTCAGGTGAAGTTCCCCAAGACACTTGCGGCTCAATTTCTTCACCTTGTAATACCACTACGGTGTCAAAGTGTGCACCTTCGTCTGAATGTAAAGTATTCCAGTAAGCAACTGCAGCATCCCATTGCTCGCCTTTTGGTGCATAGTTACGACCTTTCACGTATTCAATGGTTTTGTCATCCACAGCAACCATACCCACGCGCGCGCCTGCTTCAATCGCCATGTTACATACTGTCATACGGCCTTCAATCGACATATCGCGGAACACTTGACCACCGAACTCAATCGCGTGACCTGTACCGCCTGCAGTACCAATTTTACCAATGATCGCCAAAACGACATCTTTCGGTGTAACACCCTGACCTAATTTGCCATCTACACGCACTAGCATGTTTTTCATTTTCTTTTGAACTAAGCATTGGGTTGCCAATACGTGTTCAACTTCAGACGTACCAATACCATGTGCCAAACAACCAAATGCACCGTGAGTCGCTGTATGTGAGTCACCACAAACCACGGTCATACCTGGCAAAGTTAAGCCCTGCTCAGGCCCAACCACGTGTGCAATCCCCTGACGGATGTCGTTGATGTCAAACTGCACCACATTAAAGGTTTTGCAGTTGTCATCTAAAGTTTGTACCTGAATACGTGAAGTATCATCTTCAATACCTGCAATACCGTCCGCACGTTCTTTTTTAGACGTTGGTACGTTATGGTCAGGCGTTGCCACGTTGGCACTTAAACGCCACGGCTTACGTCCTGCAAGTTGCAAACCTTCAAAGGCTTGTGGAGAAGTCACTTCATGCAATAAATGACGGTCGATATACAATAAAGCCGAGCCATCATCACGTTGAGTGACCAAGTGATCATCCCACAATTTGTCGTACAAAGTTTTTGCAGCTGGATTTTGTGCTTGTTGGTTTTCGCCTGCCATGTCAGATCTACTCCACTGGACTGGGTAATTTTTTCATTAATTTGATTATAACCGCGAATTTGTATAAATCTAATTTATCATTTTTATTAATTTAAAAACTTTTAGGAATTTCTAGCAAAATAATTTTTATTGATTCATCACGACCTACCTATAAGCAAAAACAAATAGATGCTTAAAATTTTGACCTTATAATCTTTCTATTAAAATCTAATTTTCCAATCAAAATTACAAAATTATTCGTTTTTACAAATTAAATAAGAATAATTATCCTTTAGCTATCCACACAGAAAACGGTCAAAGCAGCAGAAGGAGTATTCACATGAGCTATATTCAAAAATTTGTCGCCAACAATCAACGCATGTTCAAAAAAACTTTAAGCTACTACATCATGCACATCACCGTGGCGATGGTGGTCGGTTATATAGTCACAGGCAATATTTGGATGGCCATTACCTTAAGTTTGGTCGAACCGACAGTACAAGCTGTTGCGTATTTCATTCACGAGCGGATTTGGGAAAAGAAAGCACAAACGCAAGATTCTAAAATTATCGCTTAATGGTTTTATAGATTCTGCTTGTGAATATTCCATTTCAGTTTGAGATCATCTTGGTTGCAGCCCACGATGATCTTTTTTTTATCTCTACTGTATCTCCACAAGATCATCCCAAACACATAGTTTCAAAATAAGTAGAATTTGTTTTGATTAATTCTAATTTTTTCTAAATAATAAGCACAGTAATAAAAAATCTTTATGGATGGTTCAAATGAATCTTGCAGCCTTTGAAGCCTTTGTAAAAGTCATGGAAACAGGTTCTATTTCTTTGGCAGCAGATCAGTTATTTATTACCCAACCTGCGGTGACCAAACGCATTCACAGCCTAGAAGACTATTTTGGCGTGAAACTCTTTGAATCGGCAGGTCGTGGAGTGCAAGCCACGCATGCAGCACACTCACTATTGCCCAAAGTCAAAAACTGGCTGAATGAACTGGGCGATATTCACCACACCCTCAGTCATGAGCAAGGACAGGTTCAAGGCAAACTGAAAATTGGTACCAGTCATCATATTGGTTTACACCATTTACCCAATCATTTGCGTGAATATGTGCAAGAATTTCCCAACGTCACGCTAGATGTGCATTTTGTCGATTCTGAACAGGCACATGAACAAGTTTTGGCGGGCGATTTAGAACTGGCTTTTCTGACCTTACCGCCTAAATTAGATGAACGTCTGTCTTATGTCACCATTTGGAATGATCCATTGGTGTTTGTGGTTGCGCCTTTTCATCCGCTTGCACATCAGAAAAACCTGCAATTGACCGATTTACTCGCCTACCCAAGTTTGTTGCCTGCCGCGCAAACTTATACCAGTCAAATCACTTTGGCAGAATTTGAAAAGCAAGGCGTCAAACCCAAAGTTACCATGAGCAACAATCCGTTAGAATCAATTCGGATGTTAGTGTCAATTGGTTTGGGATGGTCTGTTTTACCTAAAACGTTGGTCAATCAGGACTTACAACAGTTAGATATTGACTTAGAAATGAACCGTCAATTGGGCATGGTATGGCATCCGGGACGGACGCAATCACGCGCTGTTTTAGAATTGATTGAGATGATGAAACACTAAAAGATTAATGGTTTCTTTTGAATGAAAAACACCCTCAGACACGATTGTACTGAGGGTGTTTTTTTATTGGCTCAACTTGGACACAAGTGAAGTCTTAACGACTCACCGAATCTTCATGCAAAGATTCATTCAATTGGTCTACCACAATTGCCCATGAACCATCCGATTTCATTTTTTCGACGATAAACTGACGCTGTGCTTCCGTCCAAAATTCTGCCTCGGCAATTGTTGTTTCTGCATTCAATTGATGCGTTTCAATAAATTGCTGAATCGCAGCTTCACTGGCATCCAAACCCAGTTGTTCAAATAAATGTGTCATTCTTGGGCGTACACCACTCATTTTTTCACTCCTGATCATTTTTAATTCTTGTCTTACCTTAGCATGCCTATTCTAAAAATGAATGACATAATCCAACATTGCAGCAAATAAAAACAAAACAGAAACAAGCGACTAGTTACACCTGATACAGCAACAATTGCACTAATCTAAGCTTTAAATTGACCAGTCCTGCACATCCCACCCTTGCTCTTCCGCCAAAGCCTGTAAACGTGCATCTGGGTTTACCGCAATGGCATGATCGGCATATTCCAGCAAGAAACGGTCGTTAATGGAATCTGAATACGCCCAAGACTCAGTCACATCGCGGCCTTCTAGCCATTGCTCCAAACGCACTAATTTGCCTTTTTGGTAACATGCGGTGTTAATCACTTTGCCTGTATATTTACCATCGACTACTTCCGCATTGGTGGCAATAATTTCAGTAATGCCAAATTCACGAAAAATAGGTGCTGTAATAAAGTCAGAAGTTGCGGTGATGCCCACCAATTCATGCCCTAATTCTTGATGACGCTGAATTGCTTTAAAACCTTCAGGACGCATTTGCGGACGAATCACCTTTTGCATAAATAATTCATGCAATTCGGTCAGGTATTGATTGTTGTGCTGAGTTAAAAATTCAAATACAAATTCGTTATATGCAATTGGGTCGAGCTGCCCTGCCTTATAGTCTTCATAAAACTTGTCGTTCATGGCGCGATGACGGACTGGATCGACCAAACCTTCATTTACCAAAAACTCACCCCAAGAATGATCTGAATCAGTATTTAACAAGGTGTGATCGAGATCAAATAGCGCCAATTTCATGAAAATACTCGTAAAAACTGAAATTTAAGAAAAAAATTGTAAATCTATCTCCGCTAGTCGATAGAAATTCGTTAAGATCATAGCAATTTTAACATTATTTACACTTTGCGTTTTCGAGTTGGAGAAAAGAAATCATCATCCCCGAGTGCAAAGTCATAAATTAAACAATATTTAGGTAGCCAAATGATCGACTCAGAAGGTTTCCGACCCAATGTCGGGATCATTTTGGCAAACGAGTTTGGACAAGTTTTATGGGCAAAACGCATTGGTCACAATGCATGGCAATTTCCGCAAGGAGGTATCCAATATGGAGAAACCCCTGAACAGGCACTTTATCGTGAGCTGAGAGAAGAAGTTGGCTTACTGCCCGAACACGTCCAAGTTATCGCGCAAACTAAGGGTTGGCTGCGTTATCGTTTGCCACATCGGTATATACGCACGGATTCAGATCCCGTATGTATTGGTCAAAAACAGAAGTGGTTTTTATTGCAACTGACAGCGTCAGCGCATCATATTCGGCTGAATTTGTCAGACCCACCCGAATTTGATCAATGGCAATGGGTCAGTTACTGGTATCCGCTTGGTCAGGTCGTCAATTTTAAACGTGACGTCTACCGTAAAGCGATGGTGGAATTGTGCAATCAATTGCCCCTGAAAAAACCTTAAAATTTGCATGAAGATGTAGATTTTTTAGCTTATTGTTATAGGGTCATCTGTGGTGTAAAACTGACCTCAAATCATTGATTGGAATATGGAGTAGCGCGTATGTCGAACATGCAACTGGATACCCTTAGACGCATTGTACAAGAAATCAATGCGTCCACCAGTTTGCATGAATCACTCGATATTATGGTCAATCAGGTCGCAGAAGCCATGCATGTGGATGTCTGCTCTATTTACCTGTTAGATGAACGCAATCAACGCTACTTGCTCATGGCATCAAAGGGTTTAAATCCTGAGTCCGTGGGGCATGTGTCATTACATACCAGTGAAGGTTTGGTCGGTTTAGTCGGACAACGTGAAGAAATTGTCAACCTAGACGACGCACCTAAACACGAACGCTTCATGTATTTGGCTGAAACAGGCGAGGAAATTTATAATTCTTTCCTTGGCGTGCCTGTCATGTATCGCCGTAAAGTTATGGGCGTTCTTGTGGTGCAAAACAAGGACAAACAAGACTTTTCTGAAGCTGCAGAATCCTTTCTAGTCACACTTTGCGCCCAGCTCTCAGGTGTCATTGCGCATGCGCATGCCGTGGGCAATATTGATGTATTCCGCAAACCCAACAACCTGCCTGCCTACAAAACCTTTCAGGGCGTGTCGGGTTCAGGTGGGATTGCACTGGGTCGTGCGGTAATTCTGTATCCCCCTGCAGATTTGGCGGCTGTGCCTGATCGTGAAGCTGAAGACATTAGTGAAGAGTTAGAATTACTAGACAACGCACTAGATGCAGTGCGTCAAGAAATTCAGGCACTAGATGACAAAATGCAGGATGCCTTAATGGCTGAAGAACGCGCTTTATTCAGTGTGTTCCTACGCATGCTAGATGAAAATGCCCTGCCTGCAGAAATTAAAGAACTGATTCGTGAAGGTAACTGGGCGCAAGGTGCGGTGCGTATTGTGATTGACAATCACATTGCCCTATTTTCACAAATGGAAGATGACTATTTACGCGAACGTGTTTCTGACCTGAAAGATTTAGGGCGTCGTATTCTCGCCTCTTTACAAGAAGCCGATGCCAGTCACCGTGAACTGACCGATGAAAGTATTTTAATTGGCGAAGAAATTTCCACAGCAGCTTTGGTAGAACTGCCTGTCGATAAAATTGCAGCAATTGTCACCACCGAAGGCGCAATGAATTCTCACATGGTCATTGTGGCACGTGCTTTGGGTATTCCAACCGTAGTTGGCGTAACTGAATTGCCGATCAACAGCCTAGACGATGTGGAAATGATTGTAGATGCGCACCAAGGTCGGGTGTTTATCAACCCGCCACGTCGCATGCGGACACGCTATAAAGAAATTCAAAAAGAAGAAGAACAGATTGCCAAAGACCTCAAGCAATATGAAACCAAAGATGCCATTACCCCTGACGGCGTAGCGGTAAAATTGTATGTCAATACAGGCTTGATGATTGACGTGGTGCGTGGCGTACAACGCGGTGCTAAAGGTGTTGGTTTATATCGTTCTGAAATTCCATTTATGCTGCGTGACCGTTTCCCTGGCGAAGAAGAACAGCGTGCCATTTACCGCCAACAGCTCAGTCACTTTGCCAACAAACCTGTGGTGATGCGTACGCTAGATATTGGCGCAGACAAGGACTTACCATACTTCTCAATTGAAGAAGAAAACTCAGCCTTAGGTTGGCGCGGGATTCGCTTCACGCTAGATCATCCTGAAATTTTTTCTTCGCAAATTCGTGCCATGCTCAAAGCCAGTATTGGTTTGAATAATCTGCATATTTTGCTGCCAATGATCACCAGTGTCAGCGAGGTTGAAGAAGCCTTGTATTTGCTAGATCGTGACTTGCAAGCAGTGCAGGAAGAAGAACAGGTTAAAATCACCAAACCGAAAATTGGCATTATGGTAGAAGTACCGAGTGTGCTGCTGCAAATTGATGAATTTGCCCCGTTGGTGGATTTTTTCTCGGTAGGATCAAACGATTTAACCCAGTATTTATTGGCAGTGGATCGTAACAATCCGCGTGTGGCCAACGTCTATTCACACTTTCATCCTGCAGTACTGCGCGCCTTAACCCGCTTGGTGAAAGAATGTCATAAATATGACAAGCCTGTGAGCGTTTGTGGCGAAATGGCAGGAGATCCGCTGTCTGCGGTAATTCTGATGGCAATGGGCTTTAATACCCTGTCGATGAGTTCAAGTAATATCTTGCGGGTGCGTAAAGCAATTTGTCATGTACCGATGACCGATGCGCAACATTTATTAGATCAGGCGTTAAAAATGAATAATCCGCTGATGGTGAAAAGTCTGATGGAATATTATTTTAAAACCCATGGCTTGGGCGATATGGTGAAACTAGCGACACGTATCGTATCTCCATAAAACTTAGTTTAAGCCTCAAGCAACGCACAATTCATTCCAAAAACAACAAGGGCGATAATCATCGGAATATCGCCCTTGTTTATGTTTGCTATAGCCTCGTTTGGCATTTTTCTTGCGGTCTACAAAAACCTGACTTTTGTTGACCTCGTGCATGTGCTTGGCCACAAAGTTATGCTGAATAAGCTCAGGCTGTTTTTTCTTTGCCATTGCGCTGTTCCTTTCGGTTGATCATTGAAATGAGCAGTGTCGCTACTTTTTATAGATGGAGATGTTGAGGGAAAATTCAAGCCAATTGCTTCTGCACAACCTGACTATTCTCTCACCAATGTCCCATATTAAATTGGGAAGCCGATCATACGCTTTTTTGTACATTTTACAAGCGATTTTCACTCAATAGTGCTAAGATAAAAAGAAGGGTAAATAAACTTTTTTGCCGCCGTTTTATTGGAGTTTTTCTGACGGTTAATTTTGAAGGCTATTTTAAAGAATACTCAGCGGCTTTACCCATACAATTATAGCATGAAATTCTAAAAAATTTTATTACTTTGCAAAGACTTAGTAGTTATAAAATCCGCTAGAAAAACTGCAATGATTGGCTAATATGAATATAGAAGATCAGTTTAACAAGACCATTAAAAACAGGAGTCAAATTCATGATTTATGAAGTTTCTGGAGATATTTTACTGAGCGAAGCACGTGCGATTGCTCACGGTGTTGCCCCTAACGATAACTTTGCCACAGGTTTGGCTTTAAGTCTGCGTGAGCACTGGCCTGCGCTATATAAAGACTTCCGCAACTATTGCCATATTTACCATCCTAAAGCGGGTGAGCAATGGACTTGGGTCAATGCCGAAGGTCAACGCATCGTCAACCTGATGACTCAGGAAGCGGCTTATGACAACGGTTCAAAACCAGGTAAAGCATCGACAGAATACGTCAACCGCACTTTGAAAAACTTAAAACAGTTGATTGAAGAAGAGAAAATTGAAAGCTTGGCGTTACCGCGTCTTGCAACAGGTGTAGGCGGTTTAGATTGGGAAGATGTACGTCCACTCATCTACAAACACTTAGAAGATTTGGATATTCCAATTTACATCTACACTCTATATCAAAAAGGTGTAAAAGCTGAAGAGCCTGCGAAATAAGTTTCGCTGAAGCAATCAGCTTTGCTACAAGCGAGCGTGATTGATCACGACTCGACTGCAATATACGGTTCAATTCACCCGTTTGGTTTTACCAAGCGGGTGAATTTTTTGTGCAGAATCAAGTAGCAAGGGATGCTATGCTGAAAATGCACGCTGCAAGATGGATGCAACATCGACCTGTTTAGGTTTAAGCATACCCACCACTTGCCCATGCAATGCACTATAACGCGACTGAATAAAACCTTCTGCCACAAAACTTGGCGCATAACGCAACAACAAAACCGCTTGTGCCAAAATCACCAAACGGCTCACCAAAGCACGTGCCATAAATTGTAAATCGTTGCTGTTCGTGGTCTGCAATAACTGCTGCAAACCATCTAATTCACTGCCCAAAATAGGATGAGTAACGGCAGTGCGAGCAAAATCCTGCAATAACACCTGAATCAGCTCAGGTTCTCGCTGCATAGCGCGTAGTACATCCAGACACATGACATTGCCTGAACCTTCCCAAATGGTATTTACAGGTGCTTCTTTGAAAATACGTGCCATGATGCTGTTATCGACATAACCATTGCCACCAAAAACTTCCATCATCTCACCTGTAAGTTCCACCGCGCGTTTGCAAATCCAGAACTTTGCAGCAGGGGTCATTAAACGCTTCCATGCCAAAGACACAGCATCATCGCTTTCATAACAATGTGCCAAATGAAAACTGAGCTGTACCGCAGCTTCAGTTTCCAAAGCCAAATCTGCCAAGACTGCCTGCATTAATGGCTGATTCGCCAAAGTCTGTCCAAATGCTTGACGTTGTCGAGTATAGGCAAGGCATTGCACCAAGGCTTGACGCAGCATGGCACTACTGCCCACAGCACAGGTTAAACGAGTGTAGTTCGCCATTTCAATAATGGTGGGAATACCGCGCCCTGCTTCGCCAATCATGATGCCCCACGCCTGCTGAAATTCGACTTCAGAACTGGAGTTACTCCGATTTCCCACTTTGTCTTTTAAACGCTGTACCTGAATATTATTTTTTCTGCCATCTTCTAACCAACGCGGTACAAAGAAACAAGCCAAACCATCTTGTTCGGTATTGGCGACCACCAAATGTGCATCACACATTGGTGCAGAGAAAAACCATTTATGACCTGTGAGCAAATAGGCTTGCCCACGCCCTGTTGCTGCGACTGGAACGGCGAGCGTTTGGTTGGCCCGCACATCTGAACCACCCTGCTTTTCGGTCATACCCATGCCCAGCCAAATAGATTTCTTTTGTGAAATCGGCACATCACGCGGGTCATATTCATGCGATAACAGTTTCTCACCCATGCTTGCCCACAACTCAGGTTCACGCTGAATGAGCGGAATGCTGCCTAAAGTCATAGAATTTGGGCATAAATTACCGCACTCAACCTGTCCTGCCAAATAAAAACGACTGGCCCAATCGACCCATTTTGCCGTAGATTGCGGTTGCTTAAATGGATGTGCATGCGTGTCAAACTTACGATTCAGCGCCATCCAGTGATGCCACGCAGGATGAAACTCCACTACATCTTTACGACGTCCACGTGCATCGAAGGCATGTAAAATAGGCGTATGCCGATTGGCTAAATCGGCATAATGATAATATTCTGCCGATGCTGCAATGTGCCCCAATTCACTCAGTCGGGTCTGATCTTGACTGCCATAACGGGTTAAAATTTCTTGTAAAACCGTATCGGTTTCAAATAAGTTATAGTCTTGTAATTCATCAAACTGATTTTGAATTTGATGGGTCATCCATGTCTGCATTGTGTCACTCCTAGATAAACGCGGTGCTATCATTGCATTCAGTATAGAGAAAAATATGCGCTCAGGTGTTCGGCTTTATTTATGAAAAATTCTGAGGTTCAAGTGCGCCGTAAGCCGCGCCAATCGCGGGCTAAACTGACTCAAGAGGCTTTACTGGAAAGTTTTGTTCGGCTTTTGCATGAACGCTCGGCAGCTGAAATTACCATTCGTGAAATTACTAATTTGGCAGGTGTCGGTTTAGGCACTTTTTATGAATACTTTGCCAAGAAAGAAGATTTACTGGCATTGACGATTCACCTGCAAGTCAAACAGCATGCAGAACACTTAAAAAGTTATGCCCAACAGCAACTTGAGTTATCCACAGTTGTTGAAATAAACCGCTATATTGCAACCATCATTCAGTTTCAGCTTCAGCAAATTCAGGCACAACAATGGCTTTGGGCGCAGACTTTTTTACTGGAACGGCAGGTATCACACATTGAAACTTACCAAAAAAGTTACAGCATGATGCTACAGATGTGGCAACAGATTTTCGCACCTGTCATACACAATGCCGAACAACAACTGCGCCTTGCTTTGAATCTGCATCGCATCAGTTATGGTTTTATTTCGCAAAGTTTATTAATCAATCCACATTATCAAGATTGGGATGCCTTGCACACCGATATTTCATTGGCGATTCAACCGTTTTTAGCAGCAGTTTCAGACATTTAGTGCAGCAAAACTGATTATTTAGTTTACAAAGATTTATCGAATACACCAATCATAAACAATAAATTTATCTATTTGTAAAATTATAAAAATCGTTTTACATTAAAATGGTGAGATTTGAAAAGCTTTCATCTACAAAGCCCGATCTGCATGGTATTGTGGTGTTGTAGTTGATTTTTTAAACAAACAAAACGGTTCATGGCCGCTTGTTTTAGAAGCTAAATTTCTAATACAGCCCACCACATGATGATCACAATAATGGAGAACAACGATGAGCCAAGAGATAAAAAAATGCCCTGTAACGCATTTAACCACCGATGCAGGCGCACCTGTTGTAGATAACCAAAATAGTATGACTGCGGGCGCACGTGGCCCACTCCTTACTCAAGATTTATGGCTCAATGAAAAGTTGGCAAACTTTGTACGTGAAGTAATTCCTGAGCGTCGTATGCATGCCAAAGGTTCAGGTGCGTTTGGTACGTTTACGGTCACGCACGACATCAGCCAATATACCCGTGCCAAAATTTTCTCTGAAGTTGGCAAAAAAACTGAAATGTTTGCTCGTTTCTCTACCGTTGCAGGTGAGCGTGGCGCTGCCGATGCAGAACGTGACATTCGTGGTTTTGCTTTAAAATTCTATACTGAAGAAGGCAACTGGGATTTAGTCGGTAACAACACACCAGTGTTCTTTTTCCGCGACCCACGTCAATTCCCTGACCTGAATAAAGCGGTAAAGCGTGACCCACGCACCAACCTGCGTAATGCGACCAATAACTGGGATTTCTGGACTTTGCTGCCAGAAGCACTGCACCAAGTCACCATTGTGATGTCGGATCGTGGTATTCCTGTGGGTTATCGTCACATGCATGGTTTTGGTAGCCACACCTATAGTTTTATTAATGCCAATAATGAGCGTTTCTGGGTGAAATTCCACTTCCGCACTCAACAAGGCATTCAAAACCTGACCGATGCAGAAGCAGCAGAATTGATTGGTCGTGACCGTGAAAGCAGCCAGACTGACCTTTACAATGCCATTGAACGCGGTGATTTCCCGAAATGGACGCTGTTCGTGCAAATCATGCCTGAACTGGATGCAGAAAAAGTCCCTTATCACCCATTTGACCTCACCAAAGTTTGGCCGAAAGGTGATTATCCACTGATTGAAGTGGGTGAATTTGAACTGAACCGTAACCCTGAAAACTACTTCCAAGATGTTGAACAGGCTGCCTTTGCACCAAGCAACCTTGTACCAGGAATTAGCTACTCGCCAGATCGCATGTTACAAGCGCGTTTGGTCAACTATGCCGATGCTGCACGTTACCGTGTTGGTGTGAACCATTCACAAATTCCAGTGAATGCTGCACGCTGCCCTGTGCACTCAAACCGTCGTGATGGTCAGGGTCGTATGGATGGCAACTATGGCAGCTTGCCACACTATGAGCCAAACAGCTTCCATCAATGGCAAGAGCAACCACAATACCGCGAACCACCGCTAAAAATTCGTGGCGATGCAGATTTCTGGGATTATCGTGAAGATGATAGCAACTATTTTAGCCAGCCGCGTGCCTTGTTCAATTTAATGAACCCTGAGCAAAAACAAGCACTGTTTGATAACACGGCACGTGCAATGGGTGATGCTTTAGACTTTATTAAGTATCGTCATATTCGTAACTGTTATGCATGTGACCCTGCTTATGGCGAAGGCGTTGCAGCGGCTTTAGGCATGACCGTTGCCGATGCGCAAGCAGCACGTGCCAGTGACCCTGCACTTGGTCAGCCTGGCGTACTGTAATCTTTGTAGTTAAAGATCAAGTCAGTCTGAACAGCAAGACTTTAAACACCAAAACAAAGCCCCTATTTCGATAGGGGCTTTGTGTTCTATATCTATCATTGCCACTTTTCAGTAGCGTGAAAAGTAGCGTGTCACTTTTATTTAAGGTCAAGTTTTTAAAAGATTAAACAATTAATTTCTTACCTTCACGAATACAATAAAACGGATTCATTAATTTAGATGAACGCTTCATGGCATGATGCAAGTCTGCCTCTGGTTGCTCACGCCCTTCATCGGTCAGCTCAAAAGTGCGGTAATGAATGGCCAAAGAACATTTGGAATGTAAATCTTTATGGGCCTGAAAGGCATCTTCAGGGTTCATATGCATATAACGCATCAGATTCCGTGGCTCGTAAGAACCTATAGGTAAAAGTGCCACACGTGGTGCGCCCATACGGGTTTGAATTTCTTTAAAGTGTGGCGAATAACCCGTATCACCCGCAAAGAAGCAATGATCTTGCCCATGTAAAATAGAAAAACCACCCCATAACGCCATGTTCTGATCGCGTGCGCCACGTCCAGAACCATGTTGTGCAGGAGTGTACACAATTTTCAACTCTTTAAACAAAGCCGATTGCCACCAGTCCATTTCAATCACATGCAAATCAGGCGGCAAATACCAAGCATTGCCCAAACCTGTATAAATAGGCATGGCAAATTGATGATTCAGCCATTTTAAGGTGGCTAAATCCATGTGGTCATAATGGTTATGGCTCAAGAAGACGGCATGAATGGTCGGTAAATCTTCCAGTGCAATCCCTGCAGGACAGGCACGTTTAGGCCCTCGCCCCTGTTTCGGACTGGCATGCTCTGCCCAGACTGGATCGGTTAAAAAGTTATACGGTCCAATTTGAATCAGCACCGTTGCATGCCCCACAAACCAAACTTGCCAATCATCCAAACTGGCGTGTGGACGTAATTGTGGCAAAGCACTTGGCGCTGTAAAAAATTGCTGTGCTTCTTGTTGCGGATTGACATTCCAACTGTTCGATTTGCGTTTTAGCAACCATTTCAATAAATCAGTTTGGCTGCGCCCCTCAGGACACGCAATCGGATTAAAAAACTGCGCTCCATCATAATGATTTGAAGGCAAAAACTGCAGCTTGGGTTTACGCCAAGTATGCGACCAACAGGCTTCCGTTGGCAGTTGAAAATGCTTTTGTTCCACGTTGTTCATGTAAGCCCAATAATATATAGCGCATCTACCATGATGCTTTTTATCCTGATCTGTTCAGAAAAAAACACAGCTTTGGTTCATGTGTTGACTCTATCACGCATAGTAGCGAAATCAAGCAGGCAATTTCCTTTATGTTTTTGTTGTTTTGAGAAAAAAGTCGTATCGACAGCGGGTTAATGATCGGAAATTTACACCTCAGATAAACGAGGCTTTAGAAAAACCTAAACACGGGTATAGCAATGCGGGCTTAGCGTTTAGCAAAATATTGTTCGCGCCATTCTTTCCAGAAATACATCACAATCCCGAACATCACCACGGCAATGCCAATAAACGCATTCATGCTGATGTGTTCATTATTTAAGGTCGCACCTAAAATTAACGCGATGATGGGAGTCATCACATTACTTAAAGATACGGTTGAGGCATTTAAACGACGAATCAGCCAGAAATAACACAGCATGGCGACAATAGACGACATGATCATGGTAAATACAAAACCAATCATGGCTTGGCTACTTGGCATTTGGGTCGGGAAATGCGACCAAATAAAGGGAATTAATAACAATGACCCTGCCGATGACACCAATAAAGAGCCTGTGGCTTGTGACATCGGCTTTAAAGGAGCATTGATTTGTTTGACCCAAAAAATTGAGCTGATATAGGACAGCATGCTAATAAACATCAGCACCACGCCCCATGGATTCACTTTGCTGTCAGCAGAGTCTGCAAAGACAAAGCTGAGCCCTGCAATCGCAATTGCCATCCCTGTCCACTGTAAGGCAATCAATTTTTGCGTGCGTAAAATCACATGACCAATCAAGCCTGCGATTAAAGGAGAAAAACCAAAAATCAGTGCCATTAAGCCTGAAGTTAAATAATTGGCGGCCAAGTAAATAAATAGCTGTGCACCAATTAAATTCAGACTACCCGCCAAATAGCTTTTCATTGAGGTGTGATCAAAAGGCAGTGGATCGCGCATGAGTTTAAGCACGCACAGCGCAATCACGGAAGCCCCAAAGTAGCGGATAATCAAAACCCACATTGGATGAATTTCCTGCACACTCCAGACAATCGCCAATGGCGTGGTCGCCCAGATTAATACCAATAAGGCATAAATACTGGCGGTTACCACAACAGGAGATGTATTCGTATTCATCGCTTGCTCAACATAAAATGGACACTTTTCTTCGGCAGATAAAAAACAGACCTAAGTTGCCTCAGGTCTGTTTTTCATCAGTTCAAGCTTACTTCACCAATTTGCGAAGGTCTTGGCTCACATCTAAATATTTGTCTGCTTCAAAAGCAGCTTGTTTAGCAATCAGCTTTTTCAAGTGACGCATATCTTTGGCTGAGTTGACGGTAATTCCGCCGACAATCACGCCATCGGTCACACCAAACAATACGAATGAAGACTCACTGCGTTTGGAAGCATCCATCTCACCACGCACATGCCATTCTGCTGCTGACATATCTCCTACAAATTGGTAGTTAATGTCGAGTTGATCAGTCCAGAACCAAGCGGGATTGGCTACAGGATGTTCCACGCCCATCACATGACGCGCGAATATGCCTGCTTGCAGGTTGGCATTTTCCCAAGTTTCTACACGACGATGATTGCCACATTCACGCAGTTGTGATGCGACATCGCCCGCAGCATAAATGTCTGGGTTTGAGGTTTGACAGTTTTCATTCACATGCACAGCAAAGTCTGCATCTAAGCCTGCTTCAACTGCCAGTTGTGCGTTTGGAATAATCCCAATACCGTAAATCACCGCATCGGCACGTAGTTCTTCGCCACCTTCTAGGGTCACGACAATTTCTTCACCATCTAGCTTGCAATCTGCAATTTGCGTAGACAGACGTACATCAACTCCTGCCAATAACTGCTGTTGCAGTAAAAACTCACTCAAGATGAGTGGTGATGAACGTCCCATCACCATTGGTCCCATTTCAATGACAGTTACCTGACAGTCTTTAAAGCGTGCTGAAGATGCCAACTCTAAACCAATCACACCACCACCAATTAAGATGATGCGACGACCCGCTTGTAATACAGGGACTAAGGCTTGCGAGTCTTCAAGATTACGCAACGTGTAAACGTGTTTACCTAAGGCATCAAAATTTGGCAAGCGACGTGCAGCACCGCCTGTGGCAAGTAACAACTTGTCGTAGGCAATAACCTCACCATTTTGCAATTCAACCGTATGTGCTTCGGCATTGATTTTGCTCACGCCATTGCCACGAATAGTGGTCACACCTAGTTCTGCCAATTTTTCTTCCGACAGAATCTCGATTTTGGTTTCTTCAGGACGCAAAATCACATCTTTAGACAGCGGTGGACGCTCATAAGGCAAATGTATTTCATCGCCAATTAAGATGATGTTGCCTGCATATTGATTGCCGCGCAGCTCAAGAATGGCACTTGCCCCTGCCTGACCTGCCCCCACAATCACAATTGTTTCTACACTCATGGGCTTAACCTTTTAACTCGGCAGATACGATGCCAAAGCCCGCAATCCACTCACTAATATCTTCATAGCAATGCGTGGTCATTTCATACGCACCCAGTTCATCTAACGCAGCAAAAGCAGCCATCCACGAACGGACTTCCTGACCACCACGACCACCATCTCGACGAATTTCAGCTTCGGTCATGGCTTCCATAGCTGCAAAGTCTGCCTGTTTGAATTTTTCAAGCAAGGCAATATCCCACTCAGGGCTTAACGGTACAGCCACAGAAGTATCGCCTGCAGCAAGTTTCTGACCGACTGCAATCACTTTGGCCTGACGTGCATGACGTGCTTCAGGGCTTGGATTACGACCTGCAATTAAAAATTCTTCAACTTCAGGCGGTACTGAACCCATTTGTGGCGTTGGTGGATCGTGTGAAAGACCACCTGTACCCAAGACCAAAACGCGCTCATTTTCAAGATTCAACGACTTGATAAATTGACCCACAGCACGCCCCAAAGCAATGGTACGCTTGGTGGTTGGCATCGGCGCTGCAGCGCCATTAATAAACACGGGAATGGTTGGATAACGATCTAGCTGCCCTTCACACAAAAAGTGTAATGGCTGAGTCACCCCATGGTCGGCCTGCATGCGATACGAGTATGCAACATCTACACCTTCATCCAACACACGGCGCACCATTGCCAAGGCTTTGTCTTCAGGCACATCAATACGGTTGTTGTCTTTGCCGTAGTCCCAGTCACCCGCAGCCGTAGCACGAATACCGACACAGAAACTTGGCATCAAATCGTAAAAGAAACCGTTGAAATGGTCTGGACCAAAGGTAATGATCAGGGTTGGATCGTATGCTTTGACTTCGGCAGAAAGTTG
Organism: Acinetobacter sp. YH1901141; assembly: GCF_013416935.1. NCBI lineage: Bacteria > Pseudomonadati > Pseudomonadota > Gammaproteobacteria > Moraxellales > Moraxellaceae > Acinetobacter > Acinetobacter sp. YH1901141. Next base: position 75,131 of record NZ_VPEY01000001.1, read on the forward strand.
CTCAAAGGCAGCACGAACTTTTTGTTCTTTAGATTGATCTTGCGGTGTTGCAAATTCCATTAAAGGACTGTGCGATGCACAAATGAGTTTAACGGCCATGAAAGACTCCTAAATAAGGAAGGCAGCCCAGAGAAAGGCTGCCGATTCGTCTATTGAATTTAGACTCAATTTTATTCGTCAAAAAAACCTGCACGTGGTTGACGCAAACCACGAATACCCAAACCACATTCTGCATTGATCAGAACGCCAGTCAGCGCACGGTTATTTTGACGCGATGCCAAGAGCACATACGAACCAGTCATGTCTTCTGGCTCAGGCAAGAAATTCAGCGGCATACCGCGTGCAATTTTTTCAGGATCACGTGCATCGAGTAAGCCTAGGTTTTCCTGACCTAAAGATGCTGCGCCCTTAATATTGACATTCATCGCTGAAGGCGCAACAGCATTAACACGTACTTTAGGTGCCAATTCATAAGCCAACTCTTTCATGATGCCAACACCTGCATGTTTAGATGCAGTGTAAACAGGACCACCGCCTGAAGAATACAGCGCAGAATTGGATAAGGTTAAGATGATAGAACCTTCAGATTTCACCAACTCATCCAGTGCTGCTTTTGCTCCCAAGATTAACGCCTTGGAATTAATGCCCATGATTTCATCAAAGGCTTTTTCAAGCTGCTCACCAGACGTATTGACGATATCTGCGTAGTGATCCCAAATCCCTGCATTGCCAATAAAGCAATCTAGCTTTCCAAAACGCTCCACAGTGGCCTGCACAGCACGGACATTGTCTGCATAGTTGGCAACATCACCAGCGACTGCCACAATTTGATCACCAAAACGCTCTTTTAAGGCATCGACTTTAGATTGTGAACGCTGTAACACGCCCACATGCGCACCTTCTTCAAGAAAGCGCTCTACCAAAGCCCAACCTAAACCAGAACCGCCACCTGTAATCAGTGCCACTTCGCCTTTTAGCCAACCCATGCTTACTCTCCTGCCATTTCTACATATAACGCGCCGTCTTCAACCACCACAGGGAAAGTTTGAATCGGGTCGGTAGCTGGCAAGCATAATGCTTGACCAGTCTTTAAACAGAAACGTGCAGAATGCAGTGGGCATTCAACTGTGCCATCATCTTCAAGATAACCTTCAGACATTGAGGCATTGCCGTGTGAACAACGGTCATTCATAGCAAAGAACTCACCACCGTTGTTGAATACTGCCAGTGCTTCGATACCGTTCACACCGCAGTCCACTTTTAACGCTTCGCCTTCGTCTAATTCGTCAACTTGGCAAACAAAGATTTTATTCATTAGAAGAATACACTCAGGTTGTGTGAGTTATAGGTTACTTGGTCAAGCACAATCTTACGGTTGAAGATCTGGAAGCCTAAGCCACCTTCAACACGACGGATTTTGTCATGGCGCTTACCACAGTAAATAGTCACGTCTTTCTCTTTTTGAGTACGGTACAACAAGTAAGTCACGTGTACGTCGTATTCACCTTCGACCTCTGTCGCTTCAACAATCACGTTGCTAACCATGTGCGTGGTACGTGACGGAGGTTCTTCAGCCCACGCCATACCAGTTTCCAGACGTGCAACACGGCGCTCAAGCAAGTGTTTGTTGTCGTTGAACACCCACGTTGTTGGCGGTTCAACTGAACGACGACGGTCACGGGTTTGCGCATTTGGTGTAGTACGCAAGGTATAAGAAATGTCTTCTGCCATGAGGTCTAACCACTCACGGAATTTCCAGTCGTCTAGCAATTTTGCTTCGCGATACAAGAATTGGCTCACTTCATGTTGAAGTTCTAAACTGATTTGACTCATTTCATTAGCTCCTTCTCGTATTCGTCAGCTGCTTTTTCAACGTCTTCCCATTTTTCATGGATCAGCAAGTCTGCCCAACGGCGGTACATACCACGTGCTGCAGTTTCAGAGAAAATGTAGTTGGTGATTCCTGGAATACCATCTTCACGTACTTTTTCGTTGCCTTTACCCATTTCTACAATGAGCTTGTTTTGACGTGCTTTATAGCCGCGCAATACTTTTTGAATTTCAATCCAGTTCTCAGAGTCATCTTGCTCTAAGAAACCTGCAGGACCGAAAGCACGTGTTGCAGAACGCTCAAATGCTTCTTTCACGTCTTGAGGTGCTTCAGCATCGGCAATACAGAATGCCCATACTTCAGTTTTGTTTGGCCCACGTGGATGCCATACGCGCAGTGTTGCAGTACCGTTCAGCCAAGACAGTGTTGGGAACATGGTGTTGTGACCTGCAAGACGTAAGGCACGTACTTCGCCTAAACGCTCTTTCACTTCTTCGTAAGTTTCACGGAAATAGTTGGCAACTTCACCGTCAACCCATACGTTTGCATCTGGTTTTTCTGTAAAGAAGAAACCTGAACCGTGACCACGTGAACCATACTGAATCGCATCTTTGGCAGTTTCCCAAACAGGACGAGCTGTTTGCGCTGCACCTAATTGTTTGCTGCTGTCATCATCTGGTTTTGCACCAAGTACCTGAATCGCAGAGGCGTGTGAGAACAAAGCGTGATATTGGTCAGAAGCAAACTGTTCTGCAGCAAATTTCCAGTTACAGTCAATTTCCCACTTGTGTACGCCACCAATAATTTCAGTACCACCCGGACGACGGTCAATCACGCCATCTAAGTACCAAGCGATGTCGCCCATATATTCTTCTAGGTCTGGAGTGGTTTCATCCCAGCAACCAAAGATCAAGCCTTTGTAAGACTTCACGCGGTTGACTTCCACCAAGCCCCATTGCTCTTTACAAGCACCTTGTGGATACGCACGTTCTTCTAAAGGAATATCTTTGAGTGAACCATCAATACCGTAAGACCAACCGTGATATGGGCAAGTAAATGCACGGGTATTACCACAGTCTGCAAAGCTCACACGCATAGAACGGTGACGGCACTGGTTTAAAAATGCTTTGATTGAACCGTCTTTTTGACGTGCCACAATAATTGGATCTTCACCCATGTAGGTGTTGAAGAAGTCGCCAGCTTTAGGAATTTGGCTTTCATGACACAGGAACAACCACGTACGGCCGAACACACGTTCAAGTTCTAATTCGTAGATATCTGGATCTGTATAAATAGATGGAGTGATACGTCCATTTTGTGCATCGACCAAAGCGTCGATTTCGCGCACATCAATTTTTCCACTCATGAAAAGCTCTCCTGTGACCAACAACGGCACAAAGTAAATAGACTCAACTTTTGATGGATAATGGTTTTTTAGGGACGTTTAGTGAAATATTTTTTTTGTTTCAATTAATAGTTTTTATAGATTAATCCAACATTATATTTTGCATTTAAATCGTTGCATAATGATGAAACCCTATTTACTTCGTGAATGACACAATAATTCTCACCGAATAGTTGTTTATAGATCATTCTTTTATTAATCTATAATTAGACATATTTTGAATTAATCTTTGGAATGGTTGTATGGAATTACGTCACCTTCGCTACTTCATTACCGTTGCTGAAGAACTCAACTTCAGTAAAGCCGCACTTAAACTTTATACGGCTCAACCTTCGCTGAGTCAGCAAATTAAAGATTTAGAAGAAGATGTCGGCGTTAAGCTACTCAACCGTACCAAACGTAAAGTCGAGCTAACCGAAGAAGGTGCTGTATTTTTAGAACAGGCGCGTCTGACTTTGGCGCAAGCCGACAAAGCGGTTGCCATGGCACGTCAGGTGTCACAAGCCAAACAGAAAATGCTGCGTATTGGCTTTGTTCCTGTGGCAGAAATGAAAATTTTCCCTTTTGTACTGCCTAATTTACGAGTACAAAACCCAGAATTAAAAATTGAATTGCTAAGTTTGAACAACACTGAGCAAATGAAAATGATTAAAAAAGGTGAACTCGATATCACCTTTACCCGCCACAATATCAACAGTGATGAAATTGAGAGCCAGTTTGTACTGCGTGAACCGTTAATTTTTATTTTGCCCAAAGATCATCCGTTAGCAAAATACGAACGCATTCCTGTCAAAGCATTGAATGGTATTGATTTTATTATTCCTTCGGCAGAAGCTTCGTATAATCTGCATCACCTGATTGTCGATTTTGCCAAACAGCACAACATTGAACTAAACATTGTGCAAAAAGCTGACAACATTTTATTTAATATCAACTCGATTGGTATGGGCTTGGGTTGCACCATTTTACCGGGCTATGTTGCTCCGCTAACCATGGAAAATACCGTCATCCGTCCACTTGATGTAGAACTTCCACATTTAGATTTATACGTCAGCTATGGCAAAAACAGCCATTCCGCTGCGGTACAGAAATTTATGGAACTGCTCACACGTGTGTTCTATTTGGACATCAACCGCGAACAATAATTCTAAAACCACTCGCGTTTTTCAACCTTTCAAAAGTGCTTGCTGCTTGATGTAGTAAGCACTTTTTTGTGCATCCTAAATGCTAAAACAAAGCTTTAGACTTAAGTCTAAACTTATTTTTTTAATCTTTTTCTGAACTACTGCTCATTCTTACACTCAAACATTCGCATTTTTGCAGTCTGCTTTTTCCTCGCTTCGCTACCACATTTCCTGCAAATTACAACTTAAGTCTAATAAGTTAAAATAGGCACCCCATCGCTATTTTCTAAAATTAAGCCGATGATAACAGGCAGTAACACCTTTAGATTGCACATCCAGAAAGGATCAAGAATGATAAAAACACCCTTCAGCAGAATGAAAACAGGGATTCAATATCGTCCTTATTTTTTTATCAGTTTTGTGATTACCATTGTGCTGTATGCTATTTTTCAGACCCTCACTGCATGGTCATGGTCAAGCTGTTTATTGATTAGCTGGAATATCGCGATTTCCTGCTATTTGGTTTTAACCATGCGCAGTTTGTGGCACAGCGATCATGCACATATTTTACAACGTGCCCAACAACAAGATGCCAGCAAATGGCTGATTTTATTCTTGGTATTTCTAACCTTAGTGATGTGCTTTATTGCGATCATTGTCGAGGTGAATTTATTTGCACAAAGTGAGTTTGTGCGCATGGGACATTTTATTTTATCCATTACCACTATTTTATGTGCTTGGTTTTTTATGCACACCATTTTTGCGATTCACTATGCGCATGACTATTATTTGGCACTGCAACAGCAGCAAGAAGGTGGTTTGGATTTTCCCAAGACGTCGCATCCAACCTATCCTGACTTTTTATATTTCAGCTATGTGATTGGTACATCTGCACAAACCGCCGATGTCTCGATTAGCTCACAACCCATGCGGGTACTGAACACGCTACATATTATTTTGGCTTATAGCTTTAATACCACTATTTTGGCAATTTGCATTAACTTGGTCGCGAGCTTTATTCAGCACTAAATTGGGTACATAAAACATCCATAAAAAAGGATGGCAAATTGCCATCCTTTTTTACCTCACTGCGCTTAATTTACGCCACGTGCAGTTAAGTAGTTTTTAATCACAGTGTTAAATTCTTCCGCTTTTTCAACCTGTGACCAGTGACCACATTGGCTGAAAATGTGTGCATCGGCATGTGGCACAACATTTAAAATGTCCCATGTACGCGATACTGGAATCACTACATCCTGCGTACCGTGAATCAGTAAAACAGGTACTGTGATGTCTTTCATTTTGTCAAAATCGAGTGGGAACTCAAAACGGTCACGGTCACGTGCGCCAACCACATCCATTAAACGGTCTGACGCATAGTCATTTTTTGCAGAAGCAAAACGAACCTTAACCAACTCATCTGTAATCAGGTCTTTGTTCACTACAAACATCGACAATGTTTTTTTGATGCCTTCTTCGGTCAAGACAGGATTCGCATGTGCTTTAAGCGCTGCAGTCTGTTTTGCACCACCTGTACCCATAGACACAATACCAAGTACACGCTCTGGGTAGTCCAATGCCAATTGGAATGCCAACCAACCACCGAGCGAGTTACCCACTAACCATGTTTTTTCAATGCCCAATGCATCTAATGTACGCACTGCATGATCTACCCAAGCACGAATACCATAAGCAGTGTTTGGAGCAACCACAGTCTGACCATAACCAATGGTATCAATTGCGATACAACGTGCTTGCTCACCAATTTGTGGCAAGTTTAACCACCAGTTTGCCGCAGCAGATACACCTGTGCCTGAACCGTGTAAAAATAGAATAGGTGTACCTTCACCCACTTCGTGATAGTGCGTTAATTCGCCTTCGGCAGTTTCAATCCATTTATCTTCTAAGCCAAAGAATGGATCTGTTGTATAGTCAGGGATTTGAACAGTGCTCATATATACTCCTCGTACAGTCTTTAGCTTGCGTTTGGCTCTAGGTATAGAATTTGACGTCAAGTGGACTCATTCAACATTACTTTTTACAGGCTTATATTACCTGTTCACACAGCATCAACTGATACAAATTTACGATCACAACCCATAAAAAAACGATTAAACAACTCTTTGAATTTTATAACTTTAATAAAATAAAAGTCTTAATTTATATAAGGTATTTATTCAGTAAATATTAAAAAAAGAGCGACTATAAAAAGCCGCTCTGATTTTTATCTAGCTTTAGAATTTATAAGTGTAAGTCGTGGCGATACGGTGTTCTTCTAAGTCATTCGCAAAGTTAAAGTTGGTATCGATGAACATGTACTGAAAACCAAGTCCTTTAAGTTTACCTTCAGGCACAACATAATTTACGATTACATTCGTTTCGTTTTCTTTACCCTCTTTAAGCGACTGACCAGCATTGTTGGTTAACTTATGGTAAGTACCATCTATATTATCACCGCGAAAATGACGTACTGTCGCTGTTAAACCAGATACACCCACATCGGCAAAATTATAGGTATAACCCAAACTCCAAGAACGCTCATCTTTACGAATGAAGCTCGCCACAGACCAGTTGTCTAAGTAAGGCTGCGGCACCCACCCGCCCAAGGTCGGGAACATTGGGGCTTTTGTACCGTGCTCACCAAACATTTGTTGATAACCTAACTGTACAGTGTGCATCCCATTGTTGATTTTTGCACCCGCAGACACGGCCTGGCTGTCAATATTGCCATACAGCTTGTCACCCGATTCGCTGTTGTCAAAATAGCGTACATGGGTATCCAGCTTAGTTTTTTCAGCCAAAGTCGTTTTATAGTTTGCAGCGACATAATGTTGTTGATAGATGTTGGTTACATCCGCATACCAATAACTTCCACCTACTTTAGGGGTAAATTGATGATCTACTCCCACAAGATACATGCCATCGTCTGTGCTTAATTTATTCGCTTCAGCAGCAGAAAAATTATTTTGAGGGAACAACGTAAAATCTTGGTATTGGTTATCATAACGTGCATTAATACCGTCTAAATAAGCCAAAGTTAATTTAGTATCTTTTAAATCCTTTGATTCTAACCATGCACCGCTATAAGTCGTTAACAATTGACGCGATGGGTCAAAAAACACCACAGGTGACATTGGTAATAAGTCACCTACTTTTAATTCAGTTTCAGAAAATTTAACTTTTAGAGTTGCACCAACTTTTGCATTATCACGCTCAGTACGCTTCTCGGTATAGTTAAAAGGCATGTGAATATCATTCACTTCACCACGTGATTTTAAACCTATCGCATATTGAGCTAATAAATCTGCACCGACTTGAATGCCTGCACCAATATCTTGATAGCCAGATTTGGCATCTAAAGTTACAGCTTGAGTCCAGTTTCCATAACCCGGAGTAACTGAGCGTCCTGCTTCATGAGCATATTCACGATCTAAATAAAAATTCTTAAATTTAAGTTGAATATTGCTGTCGTCAATAAAATCTGCCTGAGTTGCAGTTGTCCCTAAAGTTGCTGTCGCAGCAAAAAGTACTATCCATAAATTGTGACGATGCATGCGTTTTTCCTATTCATCCAATAAGCGAATCTGGGCATCATGCAAAACTCTTGTCATGAAAAAAATCCGACCACAGTATTAAGCTTTTCTACAAATTCAGCACTTTCTGTATCGAGCAGCTTTTTTCCAAGTTTTTTAATTCTTTTTAACGATAAAAAATTAAGCTCAAAATCCTCACTAAATGAATTTTTATTTGAATTCACTACTTAATTTAGGTTAAAAACGCTGTTATTTTTTGCATCATGTGAAGGATTAATCTTTTTTAACTTTAAACCCATGTGTTAGCGTTATTTTCTATAAACCTAACTTATAAGAAAAACATTTTAATTAGCACAAAATTCAGCACGTTTTACATCTTTCACAGCATAAAAAAAGCACCCCAAACGCATTTGGAGTGCTTAATTCAAGCCTGCTTTATATTAAAAACTTAGGCTTGCATTTCACGTGCTTTAGACATAGTCAATGCCAAGTCTTCAATCATATCTTCCTGACCGCCCACCGTACCGCGACGACCAAGCTCAAGTAGAATTTCACGCGCAGATACTCCATATTTTGCTTCGGCACGTTTTGCGAACAATAGGAACGATGAGTAAACACCTGCATAACCTAAAGTTGCTGCATCACGGTCTGCACGAATTTGATGCGTCATCATTGGAATGATCAAGTCTTCAGCAATATCCTGCACTTTAAACAAGTCCACACCTGTTTCCATTTGCATACGGTTTGCGACCGCTACAAACAATTCAAGTGGTGTATTACCTGCGCCTGCACCTAAACCAGCCGAAGCCAAGTCAACACGGGTTGCACCTGCGGTCACAGCCGATACAGAGTTCGCAACGCCCATGCCCAAGTTATGGTGACCATGGAAACCAATTTCGATGTCTGAGGCGAGGTTGGCACGTAAAATACCTACGCGATCAGTCACATCTTGAGGCAACATATAGCCTGCAGAATCTGTTACATAGATACAGTTTGCACCGTAAGACACCATTTTTTGTGCTTCTTCGAGCAATTTTTCAGGAGAAGCCATGTGCGCCATCATCAAGAAGCCCACAGTGTCCATACCCAGTTTACGTGCTGCAGTAATGTGCTGTTCAGAAACGTCTGCTTCAGTCGAATGTGTCGCCACACGAATGGTTGCCACGCCTACATCATGCGCCATTTTCAGATGATCAACTGTTCCAATACCTGGCAGTAATAGTGCAGAAACTTTTGCCTGTTTCAGGTTTGGAATCACTGCTTTCAGATATTCTTCATCAGTAGCTGCTGCAAAACCATAGTTCACAGAGTTACCACCTAAGCCATCACCGTGTGTGACTTCAATTAAAGGCACACCTGCATCATCCAAAGCAGTGGCAATCGCAACCATTTGCTCTGGCGTGGTTTGATGGCGCATTGGGTGCATACCATCACGTAAAGTCATATCATTAATAATAATCTTAGACATTTTGGTATTCCTTAAGCTTCAGCAGTTTTGAAAACGTGTTCTGCAAACATTTCTGCAGTACGTGCAGCCGCTGCAGTCATAATGTCTAGGTTACCTGCATATTTAGGCAAGTAATCACCCAAACCTTCAACTTCCAAGAAAATTGAAACACGGTTGCCATCAAAAACAGGGCCGTTTACAAGTTTGTAACCCGGTACATATTTTTGCACTTCTTTGATCATGGCATGCACAGATGCTGTAATCGCTGCCTGATCTGGCTCACCTTCCACCAAGCAGTGAACGGTATCACGCATCATTAATGGTGGCTCAGCTGGGTTAATGATGATGATGGCTTTACCTTGTTTTGCACCGCCAACTTCTTCAATCGCGCCTGCAGTTGTACGGGTAAATTCATCAATGTTTTTACGTGTACCCGGCCCCACAGATTTAGTCGATACCGTTGCAATAATTTCACCGTATTCCACAGGTTGAACACGAGAAACTGCAGCCACCATAGGAATTGTTGCCTGACCACCACAAGTCACCATGTTGACGTTTGGCACTTCGCCCGCTTGTAGCAACGCTTCAAGGTTCACTGGTGGTACGCAGAATGGGCCAATTGCTGCAGGCGTTAAGTCAATCATCAACACGCCAAGTTCATTCAGTTTGCGACTGTTTTCTGCATGCACATAAGCGGAAGTTGCATCAAAAGCAATTTTAATGTCATCTTCAAGTACGTGAGGAAGAAGACCATCTACACCGTCACTTGTGGTTTTTAAACCCATTTTTGCCGCACGAGCTAGACCTTCAGATGTTGGGTCAATTCCCACCATCCACACAGGCTCTAACCATTCACTGCGTTGTAATTTATAAAGCAAATCTGTACCAATATTACCTGGACCAATCATTGCACATTTAATCTTTTTCATGCATGTACTCTCTTAGAATCTCGATTTATTCCGCAGCAAACGCAGCTGTCACTGAACCAAAGCCTTCAATTTCGACTTTAAATTCTTCACCTGGCTGTGCAACAACCATAGGACCTAAAGCACCAGTTAAGATGATGTCGCCTTTTAACAATGGACGACCACGGCGCACCATTTCATCGGCTAACCACACGGCAGCGTTTAATGGATTTGCTAAACAAGCTTTACCCACGCCTTGAGAAACTACTTCTTCACCACGGGTCATCACCATTTTGCAGTTCACCAAATCCAGATTTTCTAGCTTGACTGGTTTTGAACCTAGAACGAATGCAGCAGAAGATGCGTTATCGGCCACGGTATCAATCAAACTAATTTTCCAGTTTTCAATACGGCTATCGACCACTTCAATGGCTGGCAAGGCATATTCAGTCGCGCTGATAATATCCGCATACGTGTGTTTTTCTTTGGTTAGATCTTGGTTAATCACCAATGCAATTTCTGCTTCTACTTTTGGCTGAATCAGCAAACCTGCAGGAATCGCTTCACCATCACCATAAGCCATATCGGCAAACAACATGCCAAAGTCAGGCTGATCTACACCCAGTTGTGCTTGAACCACTTTAGAGGTCAAACCAATTTTACGCCCCACCAAACGACGGCCTTCTTTTAAGGCACGTTCGGTATTCACTTCTTGAACGGCATAGGCAATATCTACGTCAGCACTTTCACCACCAAGCTCTGGGCGGATTGGCGCGATCGCAGTTTGAGAGAGTTCGGCAGTACGTAATACTTGCGCAACTGATTCAACAACAGCAGAATTCGACATCAATGTTTCCTTAAACTGCAAAAATTGGGCTTATACCCTGAGGTGTTGGAAAGGTGATAAAAGAAGAAAAGGCACCATGACCCTGATCTTGACCGTCAGCGTGATAAGCTGTCCATCTCAGAGGTATGTATAAACTGATTTAGCATCTGAAAAATGGCGTTTTTATGCCAATACTTATTTTCTTTTTTTCAATAGCTATTAGCTATTAGTCTGTTTTTATAAAAAGCAAGCAAAACAGTTGTCTGTAGGCTATGACATTATTTTCCGAGTCATTGACTCGGCAATTCGCAGCAATCTTAAAATGTCTTAATCCTAACTTTAGACTAAAAGCTAAGCCTTTTTATGACGCTCCCAAAAGTACATAAAAAAAGAGCAACCTGAAATTTTTCAAGTTACTCTAATTTCAAATTCATCTAAATTGTTTTACTGGGTTTAACTCGCCTGACGTAAACGATATTGCTGCACTAAAAAATCATGCAAACTCGGCACATCATCTGCAATGGTTAAAGGCTGATAACGCTGCAACACCTCTACACTATGCACGCCATAACTCACGCCTACACGCGGCATAGCAATATTTTGTGCCATTTCTAAATCGTAAGAAGTGTCACCCACCATAATCGCTTGCCCGACCTGCACATCGGTACTGCTCAAAATTTCCTGCAGCATTAAAGGATCAGGTTTAGATTTGGTTTCACTTGCAGCACGTGTCGCCACAAACAAATCCTGACTTTGGGTTTGCGCCAACACTCGGTCTAAACCTTTACGGCTTTTGCCTGTTGCCACTGCCAATTTCAGTCCCAAACCTGACAACTCATCGAGCATATCTGCCACACCCTCAAACCAAGCATCGGTTTTTGAGTGTTCGACATAGTGTTCTGAATAGCACTGCAAAATCGCTTGATGCAGCTCTGGCACTTCAGGAAATAAACGCTGTGCCACTTCAGGCAAACCCAAACCAATAATACTTTTAGCCGCAGCATCGGTCAGGGGTTGCTGAAATTGTTGTGCTGCGAACTGCAAACTCGCCACAATTTGACCGACGGAATTAAATAAGGTGCCATCCCAATCAAAAATGATGAGTTCTACAGGTTTGTTCATATTAGATTCCTAGATTTGATTCGGCTTTTAAATTCCCTCGCTTTACCTTAACTCAAAAGGATAAACGACCAAGAATCAGCACATATATCACAACAAATATTCGATACGCGAAGGGCGACATGGATGTCGCCGTTTCGCTGTGGCACAGGGATGTTCCATCAGCGAAACAAAAGTTTTTTGTTACTTTTCATCTTTGAAAAGTAAGGCATAGCCTATACAACAAGAATTTAAATTAAAAACTATAAAATGTGGCTGTGAATTACCCCTGAAAGCCCAATCTCCGTCTTGAGAAACAATGTTCCTCATCTTTAAAAAGAAGGGAACTGCTATCACACAATAGAGAATGACAAAAATTAAAACTCAGGTGGTGCTGTCGGCTTATCCGCCTTTTGCGCTCTCAACTGCGCCACCAGACTCTGCATATCTTCAGGTAAAGGAGCTTCAATCACAGGATAGCCCGGAATTTCCAAACGCATAGCATGTAAGCACAAACGACGTGGTGCAGGACCACGGTATTCAGTTTGATGTCCGTATTTATCATCACCCACCAAAGGATGCCCAATACTTAAACCATGCACACGAATTTGATGGGTACGCCCAGACAGTGGCGATGCATACACCAAACTGGCATGCATAAAACGCTCTGCGACCTTCCACAGGGTTTTGGATTCTTTACCCTCTTTAGATACACGTACTCGACGTTCACCATTGGCCAATTCATAACGATGCAATGGTGCATCAATCAATTGCTGATCTAAACTCACCTGCCCTTTGACAATGGCCGCATAAGTTTTTTGAATTTTATGTTCGCGCAATAAGTCCTGCAGCGTTTTTAAGGTGCTACGCTTTTTAGATACCATCACCAAACCTGAAGTATCACGGTCAATACGGTGAATCAATTCCAAATATTTTTTACCTGTCGCAGCACGTAAGCCTTCAATCAACCCGTAGGCAACGCCACTGCCGCCATGGACTGCAATGCCCGAAGGTTTATTCACCACCATCAAGCCTTCATCTTCATAAACCACACGGCTCAATAAACCCTGTGCCACCTTGTCTGAAATTGGAGCAGCACTGTCGTCTTTTTGTTCATAGCGAATCGGCGCCACACGAATTTGATCGCCAATATTCAGTTTGGTTTCTGCTTTAATGCGCTTTTTATTGACCCGCACCTGCCCTTCACGAATCAAACGATAGATGCGACTTTTAGGCACCCCTTTTAAACGACTAAACAAAAAATTATCGATGCGTTGACCCGCTTGATGCTCATCCACTTCAAACCAAGTGACACTTTGCCATTGTTGGGTAGAATTCATACAGTTAAGAGACCTAATAAAATACTAAAATTGATTAAAAACTGATCATTTAGGCTATGCTTTACACAAGAAACATAAGCTTAGCCCATAGGCAGATGATGCAAGGTTTGATATAGTCAGCGCACGGAAACCATCGTCAGTGGGTTCACGTTGAATCTTTTCAGGTTTTTCTGAAATAGAGCAATCAACCAACATCCCACTACATACGAGCAGGTCCCAAAAGAATTATGCCGACGCCGAAGGCTTATTATATCGGCAAAAAAGCAAACTGTTGCGTTTAATTGTACCTCAGGTACATAAATCAGTTTGCCTGAAAAAATATGTCGCCAACTCCAGTTGGTTTTTAAACGTAAACTGATACACATCAGATTAGTCGCACCCTGAAAACCACTTCAGGCTAAAGCGTTTGATGTATTGGATCTGCACAATTTGTAAAGATACGACGATAATTCCGTATCAAGACACTCTATCTATGAAAGAAGAGATGATCTTCGAGCAATGTGACAGTGAAAGTTACACACATCCAATACACCGCTCGTCCGCCAGTGAAGCGATCAGGTGACTTTATCCGTTTAAAGGTTAAAGCCGTATTGCCATCATCAATACGTGAATCATACACCGCAGCCCCACACAAAAAGGCCGGTAAAAAAAGCTCAGACCACAATTGGTTTTTTTGAGATCTGAGCAGTTGATCCGTGATGCTTGATGTTCGCTACGTGTCTAGCGATTTTTTGCTGTGTATCACTATTAGGTGTTACACCCATGAAACGTATGTTGATTAATGCAACACATGCCGAAGAAATTCGCGTTGCACTTGTCACTGGTCAGCGTCTTTACGATTTCGATTTAGAAAATCGTACCCGTGAACAAAAAAAATCGAATATCTACAAAGGTCATGTGACCCGTGTAGAACCTTCTTTAGAAGCCGTATTTGTTGAATACGGTGCAGGTCGCCAAGGCTTCCTGTCGATGCGTGAAATCGCAAACTCTTATTACAAAGCCGACCCTCGCCAAACTTCTAATATTCGTGAACTGATCACTGAAGGCACTGAGCTTTTGGTACAGGTAGAAAAAGAAGAACGTGGCAACAAAGGTGCTGCGCTCTCTACCTTCATTTCTTTGGCTGGTCGTTATTTAGTGCTTATGCCAAATAACCCGAAAGGTGGCGGTATCAGTCGTCAAATTTCAGGTTCTGTGCGTGAAGAACTAAAAGAAATGTTGGCATCTTTAAACGTGCCACGCGGCATGAGCGTGATTGTACGTACTGCGGGCATTGGTCGTTCACAAGAAGAATTACAGCTTGATTTACAACACTTGCTTGACCTTTGGGCGCAAATTCAAAACACCGCAAGCTCTGGCCCATCGCCAATGTTGGTACACCAAGAAGCAGGTGTGGTGACACGTGCGATTCGTGACTACTTACGTGATGATGTTGCCGAAATTTTAATTGACTCAGAACAAGCTTATAACGAAGCCTATAACTTCGTAAAAGCCGTGATGCCACGTCAATTAGACAAGCTAAAAACCTATACTTTAAATGAGCCGCTATTCGCGCATTTTGGCATCGAAAGCCAAATTCAAACAGCTTATGAGCGTGAAGTGAAATTGCCTTCAGGCGGCTCAATTGTCATTGACCAAACTGAAGCATTAGTTTCAATTGACATCAACTCGGCTAAGTCTACCCGTGGTCAAGATGTTGAAGATACTGCGCTTAATACCAACCTTGAAGCTGCCGAAGAAATTGCGCGTCAATTGCGTTTACGCGACATCGGTGGTTTGGTGGTCATCGACTTTATCGACATGACCAAAGACCGCAACCAACGTATGGTTGAAGCCAAACTTCGTGAAGCAACACAAAGTGACCGCGCACGTATTCAATTTGGTCAATTATCACGTTTTGGTTTAATGGAAATGAGCCGTCAGCGCTTACGTCCATCACTTGAAGAAGCGACTGGTTACGTTTGCCCACGCTGTCACGGTACAGGCATGGTACGTGACCTACGCTCTCTTTCACTTTCAATTATGCGTAAAGTGGAAGAAATTGCCCTGCGTGAACGTCATGGTGAAGTTCAAGTCGAAGTACCTGTTGAAATTGCAGCATTCTTACTGAATGAAAAACGTCACAGTCTGGTTTACCTTGAGCAAACCTCAAATGTGCGTGTGACTGTATTACCTCACCCACACTTAGAAACCCCGCATTACGAAATTTCGTATAATCCTGAAGGCTTTGCACCAACCAGCTATGAACGTACTGAAGCAACTCGTTCAAGCGAAAAAGAGTTGGGTTATGAATCTTCTGAATGGCATTTAGAAGAAGCCGATCAAGCGCACAGCCACGCTGCTGCACCTGCGGCAGAAAAAACCTCTGCAAGAAAACCACAAGCAGCACAGCAAAATAAAGCATCTGCACAACAGCAGCTTGCACCTGCGGCAGCTACAACAGCTGCAAGCCCATGTGCATGGTTAGAAAACCTGTTTGTTCAAAAGCAAGCCAGCACTATTGATCAAGCACGTAGTGCCAACAATGCTGCAGCAGCCATTGAGCAAATGGTAAATAGCGGTGCTGTGAGCCGTGGTCAGTTTGGTCAAATTGCAACTGCGTCTACTGCCCCTGCTGCAAGCAGTCAAAATGTGTACCTTGCACCATCAACAGTGGCACAAAAAACTGAACGTGACTCTGCAGATAAATCTGCTGAACGTGAAGACAAACCTGCTCCGCGTCACAACAACAAAAAGCCGCGTCACAGCAACAACAATAACAAGCACAAAGAGCAACGTGAGCCGCAAACTCAGCACGATAATCAACAACATCAAGTGCATGAAGAAGTGGTTCAAATGTCGCGTCAGGAGCAACGTCAAGAAGCGCGTGAAAACAAACGCAACTCTCGTCGTCAGCACAACAATGACCAAGCACCGCAGCAGCAAGAAGCTCAAAACAACAATGAGCAGCAGCAAAATGCCGTACCACGTCGTGACCGTCGTAACCAACCTCGTCCAGAACGCCCAAATCGTCACCGCGACCCAAGCGTATTGAATGAGCAAGCACCTACCGCAGTGACTTCTAATCAGCCGAAAGTGGACTTAATTGATGCACCGCGTCAAGAGTTCAACACGACGGCTTTGGTGGTGAATGTCGATCAGGCTCAAACTGAAATTGTGGCATTGAATGCTGCGCCATTAGCGGCTGAACCAGTCACAGCAGTAGAAGCAACTGTGCCTGAAACGGTTGCTGAACCAACTCAAGCTGTTGCTGCGGTAGAAGCTGCTCCAGTTGTTGCAGAAGAAACAGCTGCACCTGCGGAAGTACAAGCACAACCGACTGCGCCTGCAAAACGTGCCAGCAACGATCCGCGTCAGCGTCGTCGTCAGCAACGTGAAGCTCAAGCACAGCAAGCAGCTGCACCAAAGTTAACGCCTTCACAGGTGCCAACTTTAGCGCAATACAGCATTGGTAGTCTGATTCGCCACGTCTATGGTGAAGATTGCTCAGTCCTGATTGAACAGTTTGGTTTAATTCCAACGTTCAATCGTGCTTTGCAAAAGTTCACCGATGAATATGCGGCAACGCTTGCAACAGCTGCGCCTGTGGCAGAGAAAAAACCTGTCACTCGTGATGTGGAAGTTGCCAAAGCTGCTCCTGAAGCTGAGCCTGCACCTGTGTTAGACCTAACACCACCAAAACCAGTGTCAGATAAGCGTGTTGCCAACGATCCGCGTGAGCGTCGTCGTTTAGCCAAACAAGCTGCTGAGCAAGCATTGGAACAAGCCAAGCAAGCACAGGCAGTAGAAAAAGCTGAAGCGGAAAGCACACCTGCAGCAGAGCCAACGACTGAAGTTGTGGCAGCTACAGAAGGATCTGTAGAAGCAAGTTCTACGGTAGAAACGTCTGCAACAGTAAGCACTGAAGTCGAAGCAACTACAGAAGTAAACCCTGAAGCAGTGGCTACAACTGAAGCTACTCAGCCTGAGTTGAACGCGCAAGACGACCTTGCACAAGCTGTCACTGAAACTGCAGCAGCGCAAGAAGAAACTGCCGTTGAAGTGGTCGCACCTGTACAAGCGGAATTGGCTGTAGACGACCCAGTCGAAACTGCTGAATCTGAACAGGACAAAGCAGAGAAAGAGAAAACTGCGCGTCCGCGTCGTCCACGTGGCCGTCCACCTAAAAAAGTAACTCCGCCAACTGAGTCGTAATTCGCACTTTTGCAGCGGAATAAAAAAATCCAGTCATTTTAATGGCTGGATTTTTTTTGCTACTTTAGAGCCAACGCGGTGCTGACTTAAATTTAAGCGAGCTAATTTGAACTTAGGTGTTTTTGATTTTTAACAGCTTTTCTAAAAACACCTAACAAAGCTGAAAAATTAGGTTGATTGCACTAGGACTTAGGGATTACAAAACAACAAGACGTGATGCTGTGCAGATGCAACGGATGATGACAAAAACAGGATTCTTATGAACCAGATGACAAAAAGCGATTTAATTGGCTTAACGGATGTTGCGGCAAAAATTCCGCAGTTTATGACTAAAGTGCCTCACCTGATCACAGGGTTAAAGCAAGCCTATTTACGCACACCCAACACGCCTGCAGGCTTAGGTCTAGCATTTGAAAAAGCCGTGCATCGTAACCCGCATGGCTGTGCACTAGTGTTTGAAGATCAGCAGTACAGCTATTTACAGCTCAATGCTTGGGCCAACCAAATTGCCCATTACTATTTAAGCATAGGTGCACGTAAAGGTGATGTCATTGCGGTGATGTTGGAAAATCGCCCTGAATTAATTGCCAGTGTCATTGGCTTAGCAAAAATTGGCGTTACCGTGGCTTTGGTCAATACCGCACAAGTTGCCAAAGTTTTGGCGCACAGCATCAATTTAGTCAAACCAATTGCCGTGATTGTGGGGGAAGAATGTCGTCAAGCCGTTGCCGATATTCGCCAAGAACTTGAGCTTACAGAAAATCGACTGTATTGGTTTGCAGATCAAAATACCCGTACCGATGCTGGCACTGCCCCTGAAGGTTTTCAAAATTTAGCGCAATGCATTGCATCATTCCCAAGCTTTAACCCTGCCACCACACAGTCAGTACAGGGCAAAGATGGGCTGTTTTATATCTATACCTCAGGTACAACAGGCTTACCTAAAGCGGTGATTTTCACCAATAGCCGTTGGACGTTGGCTTATGGTACCTATGGTCATGTCTTGGGTTTAAATCAGGATGATGTGATGTACTGCACTCTGCCGCTGTACCACGCCACAGGCATTGTGGTGTGCTGGTGTGGCGTAATTGCAGGCAGTGCCACCTTTGCCATCCGTAGAAAATACTCCACTTCATGCTTCTGGCAAGATGTACACAAATTCAATGCCTCTGCGATTGGCTATGTGGGCGAATTGTGCCGTTATTTAATGGATGCGCCTGCTTCTGATTTAGAGCGTGGGCATCGTGTGACCAAAATGATTGGCAATGGCATGCGTCCTAATATTTGGAGCAAATTCAAAACACGCTTTGGTGTTCAGGAAATTCTGGAACTGTATGCGTCTAGCGAAGGCAACGTCGGCTTTAGCAATGTGTTTAACTTTGACAACACGGTTGGTTTTTCACCGACACCTTATGCGGTCATTCAGTTTGATAAAGAAAAAAATGAACCCGTACGCGATGCCAAAGGCAAATGCATGAAAGTCAAAAAAGGCGAAGTCGGCTTATTGATTGGAAAAATCACCCGTCGCTCACCGTTTGATGGCTACACCGACCCTGAAAAAAACAAGGCGGTGATGATGCAAAACGTGTTTAAACAAGGCGATGCCTATTTTAACACGGGCGATTTAGTCCGCGACATTGGCTTCCGTCACGCCCAGTTTGTTGATCGTTTAGGTGATACCTTCCGCTGGAAAGGTGAGAACGTATCCACCACAGAAGTAGAAAACATTGTCAGTGACTATGAAAAAATTGCTGAAGCTGTCGTGTATGGCGTTGAAATCCCACATACCAATGGTCGTGCAGGTATGGCTGCGATTACCTTAAACGAAGGCTGCCAGTTAGATGAACAAGACTTGCGTCAAATGCTGGTGGAGTTTAAAAAAGCAATGCCCGCTTATGCAGTACCCGTTTTTTTACGCATTCAAAAGCAAATGCAAACCACAGGTACATTTAAATATCAGAAGAACACCCTGAAAACTCAAGGTTTTGATTTAAAACAGTGTGATGAAAAAATTCTGGTGTTATTGCCAAACCAATCTGCTTATTGCGAGCTGACCCAAGAAATTTACGACAATATTCAACAGTATCAATATCGCTTCTAAGCCACTATGTTGCCTATTTTTTGATTAGATACGACAAATTTGTTGCATTTATAATCAAACATAGGCAACTTTTTTATTTTTTACTTGCGCTCGCTTCATATCTTGCTACAATACGCTCCATCAAACGAAGTGGTGCTTAAAACCCTCTGGTTTTTCTTGCACTTCACAATCAAGCCTGCTTGATTGCTGGTTCAGGGTCGTTAGCTCAGTCGGTAGAGCAGCGGACTTTTAATCCGTTGGTCCCGCGTTCGAATCGCGGACGACCCACCATTTCCTTGATCAACCTTAGATGGGTCGTTAGCTCAGTCGGTAGAGCAGCGGACTTTTAATCCGTTGGTCCCGCGTTCGAATCGCGGACGACCCACCATCTTCTTCAAGGTTGATACTTTAAAAATGATCATCGTCATTTTTACTCCTCTGGGTCGTTAGCTCAGTCGGTAGAGCAGCGGACTTTTAATCCGTTGGTCCCGCGTTCGAATCGCGGACGACCCACCATTCCTTCTAAAAAATCTTTAAATTACCAGTCATCACAGCACTGTTCTGTGGATCGTGCAGTTTCGTAATTTACTATAGAATTCCCGTATTCTGCCCTGTTTGACTAACACTTTTATCCACTACACCTTGCTCAATTCAGTTGTAGACGATGTGCCATCATTGATAAATCATACTTTACACATCCCAAATAAAAACTTGATGTAAAAAAACAAAAGCCCAAAAGTTTTTCACGAATGGGCTAAGAATTGAATGAGCGAATAATTAACTTGCTCTGATTAAATGATAGTTTTGCGAAGGTAAGGGATTGCTTTTAAAGTATTCACGATTATTTTCTGTTGCAATCGCAATTTTGTTTTTATCCATAATTAAATTATGGTCTTGATCAACATTATAGTAAAAGTTCACCCCAGAGGCGCGTGCCACCACAATTTGATGCGCGTCTTCATCATAGAACCATAAATCTTTGCGGTATTTTTTTTTATTGTCGTAACTGATTTGCCCCGCATTGACAAAAATACGATGCGCTGTCCCATCAGGCAATAAGGTCAGAATATAATCGACTTTTCCACTTTCGCACATAACAAACTTATCTTCACAGCTAATCTGAACGGTATAGCGCCCCACATAAGTCAGAAGATTCTCTGGAATATGATGTTCCGTTGCAGCCATTTGCATGGGTGCGATCGCCTGCCCTGCCACTTCAGTCAGTCTTTTGGTTTCTGCCTGTTCTGTATATTTTTGCACTGCAGCATGCTCAAGTTGTGAATCATCGCATCCAAGCAATGCCACTGCACTCCATATAGAAACTGCGCAAATATTTGATTCAGCCGACACACTATCCCTCATATAGAATGACTAGACTGAATATTCAGTCCTATTCAAACCACCGAATAGGCAGCTCAATGTAAGCCATGCTTTTCCTCAATCCTTTGTGGTCAAGCGCTTACTCTGCCCATTGCTTCTTTACGATATTTTAGGTGGATGCTGGTTTAAGCAACACCAAAAGTTACATAACTTTACTAATTGCTTTGCCACCGCCCTTTAAAAAACCCAAGTGCATCACCATTTTTATTCTATAGACAGATGATGTGCTGTAAACCTAAACCTCAGCCTGTATTTATTTTGAATTTTAGATCTCTCAAGGAGAATTAGATGGCCAATGTTGGTTTATATCGCTCAAACCGCTCAAATATGATTGCTGGGGTTATGGGTGGTATTGCTGAACGTTTTGGTTGGAACGCAAATTTACTGCGCTTAATTTTTGTGATTGTTTCCGTGATGAGTGCTGCCTTTCCAGGCATTTTGGTGTATTTGGTGTTGTGGTTGGTGATCCCTAAACAAAACCAGTTGAATACAGCAAACTATACTCAGGGCTACACAAGACCTGTACGCACGGTCAATTCTGATCAAGACCGATAAACGGTATTGAAATTTTAAAGACTGACCACATGTAAGATTTATAGGTTTTAATCGTTCGCTGATTCACTCTTAGATATCCCTTATTTACACAGTTTTTTTCTTTTTCGCTACGATTGCTCCCCCAAGCATCGTAGCTTTTTTTTGCCTTTCTACCTGCAATATATTTTAAAAGTCACAGCATTTCAGGATTGAGTCGTGTTGAATACGCATCGACAATACAAGTCAATCAATTGGTCTTTACAGCAAGCTGTTGATTTAAGACGGCAATCATATCGGCACGGCTAATAATCCCCACCAAACGCTGCTGCTCTAGCACAGGAATGTAGTTAAAAGAACGCTCGACAAAGTACGGTACAAGGTCTTGAATACTTTGTTGCGGTTGCACCGTGACCACTTGGCGCAACATGATATGTTTTACTTGATGTTTCCAGCTATAAGGTAAATCTGTTGCGTGTTTAAACCATTCCACCACTTCATACAATGCCAAAGTTCCCACCAAATGTTGCTCTGTATCAATGACAGGTAAACTCATTAAATTCATGTGTTTGAATTTTTCTAAAGCACTGTGAATATCCTCATCTTGCTGCAAACTGACCACATCTTTACTCATAATATCGGCACAAGTCAGTGCTTGAGTTTGTCGTTCACTGGCTTTGTGTTGCGCTTCTAAAATGATTTTTTGTAAGTCGTATTCACTAATATCTAGCAACTGGGTTTGTGCATCTAAAACATCTTGAATATCTTGCGGCTGAATAGTGGCTTTTTGAGTAGGCGTTGGGTCTTGGGTACGTTGATTCAACTGTGGCGTTTGAGGATAAGGCTTGCCAATCATGCGGTTAAATACAATTGCAATCACCATCAGCAAAACTGAATTAAGCAGCACAGGATAAAAGATGAAGTGATAACCCAGCTCACGCACGGCATCTCCGCCAAGCACTGCGGTAATGGCCACTGCTCCACTCGGTGGATGCAGCGAATCGGTGGTCATCATCAAGAAAATAGATAAAGCCACAGCCACACTAAAGGCTTCGGTTAAATTTGGAATATATAAAGCACAGCTCACGCCCATAATTGCTGCAATACTGTTCCCAACTACAATATTCCACGGCTGCGCCAAAGGACTGGCAGGCACAGCAAACAACAATACCGAAGATGCACCCATTGGCGCGATATACCATGCGTTAATATCGCCCAACACCCACCAACTGATCAGGGAAGATAATGCCAAACCCAATAATGCGCCCAAACCACAAAGTAGGCGTTCTTTTAACGGCAATACTTTAAAATTGGGTTTCAGCGTATTCAGCCAATCAAGTTGTGAATGAAACACGGGCAGGCAATCCAGTGGTGACAATTGGACAAGATTATAAGGCAATCATTCAGTAAGATGTATTTGTTTTATATCTTTCATTTATCAGTGAATTTGTAAAACCCCAAACAACCAACCGCTAGTTGTGCTTTAACCTTTGCCAGCACCCCGCAAAATCCTTATAATTGAGCACAATTTTTCTCTAATTTTAAGTGGATGACCATGAGTCGCGCCATATCGCATATTGATACCTTTCAAGGCTTAATTCTTGCCTTACAAAACTACTGGGCGGAGCAGGGCTGCGTCGTTTTACAACCTTACGATATGGAAATGGGTGCAGGGACATTCCACACTGCCACTTTCCTACGTGCTTTAGGTCCAGAAACATGGAATGCGGCGTATGTACAACCATCTCGTCGTCCTAAAGATGGTCGTTATGGCGAAAACCCGAACCGCTTACAACACTACTATCAATTTCAGGTGGTGCTGAAACCAAACCCAGACAACATTCAACAGTTGTATTTAGATTCTTTAAAAGCGATTGGAATTGACCCATTGGTGCATGACATTCGCTTTGTGGAAGATAACTGGGAATCTCCAACACTTGGCGCGTGGGGCCTAGGTTGGGAAGTATGGTTAAACGGTATGGAAGTGACGCAATTCACTTACTTCCAGCAAGTGGGTGGAGTTGAATGCTACCCTGTAACAGGCGAAATCACTTATGGTCTTGAGCGTTTGGCAATGTACCTGCAAGGTGTAGACTCAGTTTACGACTTAGTTTGGACTAAAGGACAGTTTGGTACAGTCACTTATGGTGATGTGTTTCATCAAAATGAAGTTGAACAATCGACCTATAACTTTGAATATGCGCCTGTTGATAAAATGTTTGAACTGTTTGACTTCTATGAAGTAGAAGCAAGCCGTTTAATTGCAGCAGAATTACCGTTACCTGCTTATGAGCAAGTGATTAAAGCATCTCACTGCTTTAACTTGCTCGATGCGCGTGGTGCAATTTCTGTGACTGAGCGTCAGCGTTATATTTTACGTGTCCGTACTTTGGCACGTTCTATTGCACAAAGTTATGTGGCTGCACGAGCAAAACTAGGTTTCCCAATGGCTGAACCACATTTACGTGATGAAGTCTTGGCGCAGTTAAAAGCACAAGTTGAAGCGGAAGCCAAAGCGCAAAATACTGAGGAAAGCAAATAATGTCTAAACATACAGTTTTATTTGAACTCGGTTGCGAAGAACTCCCACCGAAAAGCTTAAAAACCTTACGCGATGCCTTACTTGCAGAAACTGAAAAAGGTCTAAAAGATGCAGGCTTGGCTTTTGATGCAATTGAAGCCTATGCAGCGCCACGTCGCTTGGCACTTAAAATTGTCAATGTAGATGGTGCGCAAGCAGACACCCAAAAACGTTTTGATGGTCCTGCTGTTCAAGCCGCCTATGATGCTGAAGGCAAACCAACCAAAGCCCTTGAAGGCTTTATGCGGGGTCAAGGTATTACGGTAGATCAAGTCTCTACATTCCAAGCAGGTAAAGTTGAAAAAGTGTGCTACTTAAAAGACGTGAAAGGTCAAAGCCTTGATGCGTTATTGCCACACATTTTACAAACAGCATTGGACAACCTGCCAATTGCAAAACGTATGCGTTCTGCTGCAAGCCGTACTGAATTTGTGCGCCCAGTAAAATGGGTCGTTTTACTTAAAGATCATCAAGTAATTGAAGCAACGATTCAAGACCATCAGGCAGCTAATGTCACTTATGGACATCGTTTCCATGCACCTGAAGCTATCACTTTAACGCATGCCGATGAATATCTCGCGAAGTTAAAAGCTGCTTACGTTGTGGCGTCGTTTGAAGAGCGTCAAGCGATCATTGATCAGCAAGTAAAAGCATTAGCGGATGAAGTGAATGCGATTGCAATTGTGCCTAGCGATCTACGTGACGAAGTCACTGCACTGGTTGAATGGCCGGTAGCTTTACGTGCCAGCTTTGAAGAACGCTTCCTTGCCGTTCCTCAAGAAGCCCTGATCACTACCATGCAGGATAACCAGAAGTATTTCTGTCTGGTGAATGCTGAAAACAAATTACAGCCTTACTTCATTACCGTTTCAAACATTGAGTCTAAAGATCCGACTCAAATTATTGAAGGTAATGAGAAAGTGGTTCGTCCACGTCTGTCAGATGCTGAGTTCTTCTTCCTGCAAGACCAGAAACAGCCATTAGCTTCTCGTAAAGAGAAACTGGCCAACATGGTATTCCAGGCACAACTGGGTACTTTGTGGAACAAGTCTGAACGTATTGCTAAACTGGCTGTCGCACTTGCTCCGATTACGGGTGCAAAAGCTGAAGATGCTGAAAAAGCTGCCCTGCTTGCAAAATGCGACTTAACTTCTGAGTTAGTAGGTGAATTCCCAGAACTTCAAGGCATCGCGGGTACTTACTACGCACGTCTTGAAGGTGAAAATGATGAAGTGGCTGAATCTTTAGGTGAGCAATATTTACCTAAATTCGCGGGTGACGTTCTGCCTAAAACCAAAACGGGTACAACGATTGCCCTTGCGGATCGTCTAGATACTTTAACTGGTATTTTCGGTATTGGTCAGGCACCTACAGGTTCTAAAGACCCATTTGCGCTACGTCGTTCTGCCATTGGTATCCTGCGTCTAGTGACTGAAAATGAACTTGATGTATCTATCGAAGACCTGATCAAGCTAGCCTTGGCTGCTTATGGCGATGTATTAAAAGATCACGACAAGACTTTGGCAGATGCTGTTGCATTCCTTGAAGGTCGTTACCGTGCGAAATACGAAGACCAAGGCGTTGCAGTAGATGTGATTCAAGCCGTTCAAGCTTTATCACCAAAATCTCCACTAGATTTTGATAAACGTGTGAATGCGGTAAATCACTTCCGTGCCTTGCCTGAAGCGGCTGCATTGGCTGCTGCAAACAAGCGTGTTGCCAACATTTTAGCCAAAGAAACCGCACCTGAAGGAAGCGTCATTGAAGCTAACTTGGTGGAAGATGCAGAAAAAGCATTATTCGCGGAACTTGCGAAAATCACACCTGTGGTGGAGCCATTATTGGCAGCAAAAGACTACACCACCGCACTCTCTCAATTGGCTGCATTGCGTGCGCCTATTGATGCCTTCTTTGACAGTGTCATGGTGATGGCTGATGATGCAGAGTTAAAAGCCAACCGCTTACGTTTACTCACGCAGTTACGTGATTTGTTTACGCGTGTTGCGGATATTTCAGTACTTCAACACTAAGTTCTGATTGAAAAACCCGCTTTAAAGCGGGTTTTTAACCAATCGTATTTTGCCTTACAGCCGTATAATATTCAGCATTGGTAATACTCTCTATAAAATCTTTCATTTCCGCTTCATAGAAGGCTTGATCTTCTTTATTTCTTAAATCCATGGATTCTTTAATTTCCTCTAGATTAAGATATTGCATTTGAAACTCACCAATTTTTTTTGCCCTTAGATTTTTTAAACGAGAACAATCTAAATTTAGAATTCTAATGGTTTCTCTAGCTTTAGTTTCATAACTATTATTTAAGTTATTCTGAGCAACCACACTTCCACTCTGTAAAAAACTCAAATAGTTTGATCCATCATCTAAATCAGGTTTAATTAAATTTTTTGAGTCATAATCCTTAACAATATGATCTTTATATCTTCCGCAGTGCTCAGAATTATCACACGAGCCAAATAAATTATCCCACTCATATATACTTCTACCACGTATAGTTTTTAATATATTTTGAGGTATCAAATGCTCAATATGACACTCTTTCTCTATTAATTTTCCCTCACAGTATGCACAAAAGTTACTCTGCATTATATTAAGTGATTTCCAAATCATTTCTTTATCTAATTCCGATAAATTCCACACAGTGGGGCTAGAACTCTTTAATGTCTTTAGGCAAATAGGCTCGAAAGAACGACTAAGTTTTTTCAACCATTATCTCCTTTACTTAATCTATTCCGTATAGAAGCAATTTTTATTTGAGTCCTGAGATTTGAAATTACAGGATGATTTTCCCCAAAATGATTTATTAGTTTTTCAAATAAAATGTTTGCTTCAGAAGATTCAGCTGCCTTATTGTTAATAAAATTCAAATAATTATCCACCCATTGAGCCTCATCAACAACTTGAGGAATTGAATGAGTACCCATTATTTGCTCAAGCACATCTGAACTAGCCACACCTTTCGTTTGCAATATTACTTGTTCAATTTCATTATTTTTAACAATTCTAATCTGGTTTTTATCAACAGTTGATAATACATGAGGACTATGAGTTGTTACAATAAATTGAATGCATGGAAATGATTCACGTAAAATAAGAATAATTTTTTGCTGCCAACTTGGATGTAGATGCAATTCAATTTCATCAATAAGAACAATACCTCGACCATTAAATGGTTGATCTAAGTTATCATTCAGCAACAATAATCTTCGAGCTATATCACCAACTAGCCCAAATAAAACTCTTTGCCCATCAGAAAATTGATGTAAAAAGATAACTTCATGTTTTAAATTTAAAGCAACTTTATCTTTTCCATCATCAGTATTAACTAATTCAATATGGCTTAAATCAGGATATATTTTCCTAAATAATTCTTCCAAAAACGTAATCGCTTTTTGAGACTGGTTTTTAACTTGAGCGTCAGGATACGTATTAAGGACTGATATTAAATTTTCATATAACTCATATAAAGGATGATCTTTATTATCTGCACCTGTTTGTAATAAAGTATCAACTTGTGTTTGAATTTTTATCTTGTCAGAACTATCAAAAACAGTATTCGCAATTTTCAATAGTTTAATTAACCAATCAATGAATATATTGAATGAAGATTTAGAGCGCAAAGAACCATCATAACCATCTATCTTATGCGAATCAGAAGTTTTTTCTTGTCTTCCGTCATTAGATAATCGATCAATACCGTATATAGCAAAAAGTGGCAGGTTGATGCTTTTATATTCATTTAAAATTCGTAAGTTTCTTCCTATTTCACGATATTTTGATAAGTCGCTTTTTAAATCACTATTTACCCCTTCTGGTGCACGAGCCACTCGTCCTTTAAACTTATAAGAATCACCTATTTGAAACTCACAATCTATATAAGCTCCTTGAATTTTATTTAAATTATTCACCTCATCTGGATCAATAGTCCCACCATTGGTATTTTCTTTACGGGCCGTAGCAGCAATCCACATCAAATTTTTACGAATCGACTCTAATAAACTTGTTTTACCAACTCCATTTTCACCTATTAATACTGTTAGATTTTTATGAAGATTAAGTTCTAACTCTAGAATTTTTCTGAAATTCGACAAAGTTAGTGTAGATAAAAAAAGATCAGCATTTAGAATTTTTATTATATTTTCGAAAGCTATCTGTGCCTGCTCCTCGCTTTTTTCAAAGTCTAATGCACCATCTCGATAATTTAAAAATACTTGGACTGCAGCTTCAAAATTTCCATTTTGCGCATTATTTAATAAATGACGAGCACTCATATCAACTTCCTAATAGAATTTTTTGAATTACGTTCTGAGTATATTTCTTCTCAAGAGATGCCAAAAACTTAGGCTCAACATATTTAATAAACCCAAGATAACCTCTTAAGTAGTTTAAATCATCAGGAGATATTTTTTCTTCAATAAAATTATGCACTAAATGCTTAATATAGCGCTTCTTAGCTCTACCTATTGAAAGCTCATCTTTGTTAGTAATAGTAATACCCGTAACATGACGATTATGCTTTTTAGATGAAAAAGCTGTTTTTAAATGATTAATTTTTATAGCGTTACCAAAAAAACCAATTAAGGTATTTCCTATCACCCTAGTTAAATCCAATAGTACATTAGGTAACTTAGTTGAAAACGTGAGATCATCCGCATAACGAGTATAACTAATCTTTCGTTCCTGACAGTATTTAGCAATTTCATTATCAAATGAATACATTATGAAATTAGATATAAAAGGTGAACTTGGTGCACCAATACTTAGAACCAAATTATTTGAATATTTACTAGGTTTCCAAAAAATTGTTTTTTCTATTATTTCTTTTTCTAGCCAATCGAATTCTATACCTGCTCTTTCACAAGCATTCCAAAAAATTTTTGGGGTAATCGAATTAAAAAAGTCAGTAAAATCCATTCTCAAAAAATAAATATTTTGAGAATGTACTTCAGCATTTTTCTTTATGTCTTTCCCTTTGACATATGCCATACTTGAAGCATGAATAGGAAAATTTTCCTGAAAAAGATCAATCAAAGCTCTTTGATAATCTTTTAATTCACGAATAGGTTGAGCAATAGTACGTGTACCTGAAGTCCTTTTAGGAATTTCATATCTTTTATATTTCTTTGGAGCTTCATCGAAAAATTTGAAAAAATCCATTTTAGAATCAAAATTATGAATTTGCTGAGACATTAAATATTCAATAACATCAACTTTTGACATAATTTTTCCCTAATTAAAAAGCTCAGGAAGTATCCTTCACTGAGCTTGACGCTCTTTACTTTAGAGCAAAAGTTTCAATTGTTTGCGAATCACATGAGCGAAGAATTGAAACTTTTGTTCTCCAATGTGTTTCATCAATAAGTTAGAGTCTGGCTAAACACCCGACTAGACTGTTAAGTCCCAAAGCTAAAGAGCATCTTTATATTAATCTACACTTCAATTACCTTCAATCTGTTAATCATATTTATTCCTCTATAGTCATTTTCATATCAATTCCCTATACTCAACCTAACAACACTCAACAAGAAAACGAGCTTATGAAACTTAAAACACTCATTTTATCGGGTTTAACTTGCCTTTCTCTTAGTGCGTGTACTTCTGCACCTGTTATTCCGCAGCTTACTGCAGGTGTTTTACAAGAAGTGAAAAATATTGAAGTTTACCCAGACACTGTCAATAACAGCGCCAAACTCACAAAATTTATTGATAAATGCGTGATCGAATTTACAGGCACACTGCAAGCAGGTCGTTCTATTGAACAATGGGCATTTAAAGGCAATGCATTAATTTCAGCTGGTTCTGCAACATTTGCACAAGATGGGACTAGCATAGCAACTCACTTTGACTTGCATGATGCAACTGTGCAAAAGAACTTCATCACCTTACGCAACCATTTTCATAAAGATGCGCTTGCACAATGCAACTAAGCTAAAAACAGCTTTGAATGTATCTTGATGTAGCAAGATTGTTGGACTTTCAATATAAATACAGCATCGCTTGATATTTCAAACTAAGATGATAAAAGCAGTGTAGCCATTGCTGCCCTGCTTTAACAACTCTCCAGAGTAACAAGACCCACAATTTTATGTGGGTCTTCTTCTTTAAGTCTGAAACTCTGCCATAGTTTCAAGCACTTTAAAGTCTCAAACACTGTAAATTTCACCTAAAAACACATCATACTTGCGAAAAATAAACACTGCAGATCATCTAGGCTTTATACAATGCAGTACATTCCATTCAAAACCTTTCAACGACCAGTATTCGGCATCCTAAGAGGCACAGCACAATGAAAAAGATCAATATCAGCATTTGTATTGGACTATTGTTCAGTAGTGCTTCGGTGTGGGCACAAAGTAGTGCTGCACAAACTCAAAGTAATAAACCAATTCAGCCTTATGCAGACAATCCAAACCTCTTACATGTTTGGGCATATAAAACTCAGGAAGGTGTGATTCAGGCAGCACAAAAAGTCGGTGAAGTAACCGAAAAAGGTATTGAAAAAATTCGCCCATCGGCACATCAAGCTTTAGACAACGCCAAACAATTGGGCAGTCAGGGTGCGGCTCAAGCCAAACATACTGGGCAGCAACTTGCCAACAATGTAAATACTAAAATTCAGGAAACCAAAGAAGTGATTACAGGACAAAGTGATCATGCCGTGCCTATCTATCAAGCACCATTAAGCGCGCCTTCACAGCATGTAGCCCCAGCAGCCACCAACACAGCACCTACTCAAGAAGCACAGACTCAGGCTGCACCAAATGCAGAGGCTGAAGAAGAAATTAAAGTGATCAAGCTATAATTTTTTTGATTTATTTTATTGGTTTGCTTGAAAAGCACAAAAATAACTCAGCGCAAATAAATAAGCCTGCATTTAATCTGCAGGCTTATTCATGTGATAGCGTATCGATTTTTGAACTTGTCGGAATACATAAGCGCCTAATCCCAACAATACCAACAAACCTAAAGCGAAAAATAGATAAGCCTTCGGCTCAGGCGCATCTACAAATAAAGTCGCAGATAAAATGAAACTGGACAGCAAAACAAGCACAGCAGGCATCAACAACTTGGTCATACATACTACCCTTGGAATGATCAACAAAACCATGTTTTAAGATCATCTTAGCCCAATGGCAAAACAATACAAGTGTCTAAAATTTAGACCATCTAAATCATGGATAAAACTTTGCAGCTTACTGTTCCAGTTCTAGGGTAAATTTGGCAGTATCTGGCAAATCTTCCACAAAGTCGTTGCCGCCAAACTCATCACTGCTCAGGTTCAAATCTTTATAGCTCAACACAAAATAGTCGCTATATTTTTTCAATATTAATGGGTGCATGCCTGCAGCAAGTGCATCTTGTTCCTTGCATAGTTTCATGACATGACGATCATTCATACTAATTAAATAGCGTTCATCATTCAGATAAATTTGCACCAAACCACTGCCCTTTGCATAAATCGGAATCAGGAATTTATGGTTTAAGGCAATTGCATGTGCGGCATAGCTCTCAATTTTTTGGCTGATGATGTTAAACACCAAACCATGACCAAAATGGTCGAGCAAGACATTACGATTTTCATACGGTAACTGAATTTGTAAGCCAAGTTTGTTTAAATCGTGCTGATCGACCTGTTTATTGCTAAGCAAGGAGCGAATCAGGTTTTGTTTCAACTTGGCATCAAAAAAGTTACTGTCTAGCTGTAAGTTATTGTATTTTAAAATACGACCTAAAGACCAGCGATGGTTCGGCAAGACATTTTCAATCACTTTACGATAGTAAAACTTGCTGTTTTTTTTCACCTTGCGAATTTTTTGGTAAAAGAACGGCGCATCAAAAGGATGGGTTAAAAAGTCATTCAGTAATTCAGAGTTGGCTAAAATCGCAATTGCATCATGCCCTGTAAATGGCAAATGTAAGGTATGTAAATGCGGAATTAAAGGCTGAATTTTTAAATAATGCCCACGATCTTCAGCATAATATTGGTCATAGACCACAATATATTCACGCTGTGCCGATACATCTTGCGCTTGAATGCGCATATTGGCATTTAAGTCTGCATGATAAAACATGTTATAGCGTGGGTCATGAATATCTTCAGGGTCAATTGAATATTGCGGCACCAAAGCCACAATGCGGTTTAAATCCAGCAAATTGGAATATTTAATTGCCGCATAGCCACCCATTGAGCCGCCATAGCCCACGCGAATTTTAAACGGAGCAATCAGGTCTTGAATGGCTGCCAACATGGCACGCATAGAAGCTTCAGGAAACCATGATTTTTCCTTAGGCATGACCCCAATCACATTAAAATGAAACTTTTCCAGTGATTTTTCGGCATTAATAGACGTTCCTTTGGCCCGTGTAATTAAATCGCCAAAAGAAAAAATCAGCTCCTGAGATGAGCCTTTCATGAAAATAGCGCGGATATGTCCGTCTTCAAAAATTATGTGTTTGTCCATTCCCACACCGGCGCCAAGGCGCTGAATTAAACCGTTACTTTAAACTTGAATACACTGTACGCAAGTTCAAAAGTGAATATGTTATTTTATAGATGCACAGCAGATTAAAAATCGCAAAATATGACACAATCTCTACATCCTGCCGCACAACAAGGCTTTGCTTTAGGGGCAAACCTATATCAACAAGTTCGCCCCAGTTACCCGCAAGAAGTCGATGTTTTCCTGCAAGATCAGCTCCAAGTTCCACTGAATAGCAATATTGTAGACTTGGGTTCTGGCACAGGAAAGTTCCTGCCACATTTGCTCAAACTGACAACTCAGCTTATAGCGGTAGATCCAATTGCCAGCATGTTAGCCGAATTAGAACAACTTTACCCACAGGTTAAGACAATTCAAGCACGAAGTGAGCAATTACCACTGCACGATCAATGTGCAGATTTGGTGAGCTGTGCGCAATCTTTTCATTGGTTTGCCAATCTGCAAAGTTTAAAGGAAATTCACCGAATCTTAAAACCGCAAGGTCATTTGCTGTTAATTTGGAATCAACGTGATATTTCAGTCAATTGGGTCAATGCACTGGCACAGATGATTTTGCCTTTTGAGGGCGATACACCGCGTTTTCACAATCAGGACTGGCGTCAGGTATTTGCCGATACAGATTTATTCCAACTTACTCACGAGCAGAAATTTCATCACACGCATGTTGGTACAGTTGAACAAGTCGTGTCTAAGCGTTTGCTTTCGACCAGTTTCATTGCTGCAATGCCAACTGAACAGCAACAACAACTCAAAACACAATTTGAACAATTAGTATTAGAATATACGAATAAGCATGTGCAAGATGAAATTGAATTTCCCTATTGCACACATTTGTATGTCTATCAAAAAGTTGAATGAGAGGGAGCAAATAAATGCAAATAACCTTTAAACACGCGATTGCTCCCTTAACAATTTTTTTGGCGTTCTCCCTCAGCGCTTGCGAGCGCAGCAAAGTAGAACATGCAGACAAACTCAGCCCTGAAGATCAAATCATGCAAACTCAGGTCGAGCAAGCCGCGATTCAACCCTTTGAAATGACTGCGGATGACCCGCATGACATTCAATTGCTGATGGATTATGAACAACGCCATGACCAAATGAGCAATGATTTGGAAGATGAGTTAGAACGCCTACATGAAAGCAAACAACTCGATGCTGCATTTGCACAAAATCGCCTGCAGGACAATGTTCAATCTGCCTTGAGTATGCTTAAAGAGCTGGATTTAAAAACGCCGCAAGGGCGTTATATTCAAGGCTTAATGAGTCATTATTGGGAACAGCAAGCGCAATATCTGGCAACTCAAAATACGGCTTCTGCACCTTATCCTGTCAGCAAACAACAACGACAGCAAGGCTTAGCAGACTTATTACAGGCGCAGCAACAACTAGAACATTGGCGTGGGCAATATCCACAACTAGATGAATAGCGTATTTTTACGGACGCTGCTGTAAATACTGATGCACTCCTTCAGCAGCAGCGCGTCCCGTAGCAAAACAGGCTGTCAGCAAATAGCCGCCAGTTGGTGCATCCCAATCCAGCATTTCACCACAAAGAAAAACGTGAGGATTAGAGTTTAACTGCAATTGTGCAGATAAAACCTCGCGTTTAACCCCGCCCGCGCAGCTAATTGCTTCTTCAATAGGACGAAAACCCTTTAAAGGCACCGTTAAATTTTTAATCTGCTGCGCCAATTGCATAGGTTGCTGCCAAAGGGCTTTATCCACCAACTCACGCACGACTGCAGACT
The DNA here is from genome assembly GCF_013416935.1 of Acinetobacter sp. YH1901141. Classification (NCBI taxonomy): domain Bacteria; kingdom Pseudomonadati; phylum Pseudomonadota; class Gammaproteobacteria; order Moraxellales; family Moraxellaceae; genus Acinetobacter; species Acinetobacter sp. YH1901141. Next base: position 109,673 of record NZ_VPEY01000001.1, read on the forward strand.
TCACGGCATCCAAACCTGCCTTACGCCAAATATTGCTTACAGACTGTTTTTTGGAAGGTTGCAACTTTTGGTAGAGTTGCTCAACGGTTAAATCGGGTAGCAAATCGAGTTGTAACTGCAGCGGTTGTTGAGCGTGCTGCAACTGTCGCAATGCTCGCCCTTGCTTATAAATTAAGCCACTTTCCAAACCATAATGGCTAATCACAATATCGCCCATGCTCGCTTCAGCGCCTTTCACCCATGCTTGCACACGTTTTAAAGGTTGTCCAAAAACTGGCTGCATATAGTTAGACCAGTGACATTCCACCCCTGCATTACTGGCTTGAAAAGGCTGAATTTCATTGGCAGATAACCAACGCTGCCATGCACCATCACTACCTAATTTCGACCACGACACTGCTCCACATGCCATCACAATAGCGGCAAACTGCTGTTGTTCAACTTGCGCTGTACTTAGATTTTGAATACTGAGTTGATTGTTCTTTAAATCACATACCTGATGCCGATAATGAAACTGCACGCCTGCATCAACCAAGCGTTTTAACCATGCGCGTAGCAAAGGTGCGGCTTTCATTTCTTGTGGAAAAATTCGCCCCGATGAACCTACATAAGACTGAATACCTAAACCCTGCATCCAGTTTTGAATCCAAGCCGCATCCCATTGTTGAATCCACGGCGCCAACCATTCCGCCCGATCATAACGCTGAATAAATTGTGCAATCAGTTCGGCATGTGAAATATTCAGCCCCGTTTTACCTGCCATCAAAAACTTACGTGCCGCTGAAGGTTTCTGCTCATAGACATGCACATCATAGGCATACTGACTCAGCACTTCGGCAGCCATTAGCCCTGCTGGTCCTGCTCCTATAATTGCAATGCGCTGTTTCATGCCTGTTTACTCAGTTGTTGCACTTGAGTCTGCAGAAACTTTCGCCTCAACTGCAGCAGGTGTTAAAGTTGGCTGCTGTCCTTGCAAAGGCTGAAAATCATCAAAACGGGTTGTATAAGCCGCAGGTTTGGTGATCAGCAGTTCCTGACAACGCTCACCACGTGCTAAATATTTGATTTCAAAGTGAGTGCGTGCTGAATCTACTGGAACATCCTGCTGAATAAATGGCAATTTCCACACTTCAATCAGCTGTTGCTGTGCTTCTGCAATATATTCAGGAATATTACTTACTAAAGTAATACTGCCGCCTGCTTTTAAACGCGACAATAGAAACTCAAAAAACGGCATATTCAACCAACGCTGGGTGGCATTATGTGGTTCTGGATTCGGATATAAAATAAAGAATTGCTCAACTTGAGCAGGAAATAAAGCATGCACAATCCATGGAATGGCATCGGCATGCACAATTTGTAAGTTGTGCTGACCTTCAAGTTGATGCTGTTTTTGCATCGCTACAAATTTTTCGCGGGTACGCTCAATCGCAATTAATTTTTTATCGGGATGTTGCCCACTAAATAATAAAGCATGCCTGCCTTTTCCCGCACCAATTTCAACACAAATCGATTCATTGGCAATGGCTTGAAAATCACGAGGGGCATGCATACGCTGGGCTTGAAATTGACGAATTGGCATAATCAGATCAAACTTACAAAATTCGGCACAAGTCTACCAAGTCAGGTGCTATTTGCCTAATCCAATCCTGTATTTTTCATAGGAGTTCAGCATGCCACGTACTTTCCCTTGCCCACGTTGTGGCGAAGCTACACAATGGGAAGACAATCCTTTTCGTCCATTTTGTTCCGAGCGTTGCAAGTTAATTGATTTAGGCGCATGGGCAAATGACGAGTATCGCTTACCCACCCAAGATGCTCCGCAAGCAGAAAACTCTGAGGAATAAACTCAAACGATCACTCAGCTTAAAAGACAACAAAATGCACTTAAATTTCAGCTCAAAATTCGATTGAGAAATACAACCACTTTCATGGAACCTTTCACATTTTTGCAAAAATTGTTCAAAATTTTGTTGCTTAATAATGGCTTAAAAAAAGATAAGCTGCACTTTATAATCGTGCCGCGTGTAGAACATACGGCATTGAATAAAAATTAAACAACAACAAAAATTTTAGGAACACAACACCATGGAAGCATTTCTTAAAGGAATTTTAATGCTCAGTATTTTACTCGCCACCAGCAGCTTGGGTTTAGGTCTTTATACACATGATCTTTTAATGCTCAGTATTGGTATTTTACTCGCATTCTTCGCCATGCTATTTGCTCTTGAAAGCAGACAAGTCTTAGGAAACCCTTTCCGCAAATAAAAAAAAGTCAGTATAAACTGAATTTTAGGTGATCTTTTACTATTAGATTACAGCACAAGACTTAACCTGCTTGCCCCGCCACAAAAGGGTTGTTCTGTTTTTCAAATCCAATGGTACTGATGGGACCATGCCCCGAAATAAACTGAGTGTCATCGGGCAAACTAAAACATTCGCGCTGAATTGAATCTAATAATTGTTGATGATTCCCACGTGGAAAATCGGTGCGTCCAATCGAGCCTTTAAATAGCACATCGCCTGTCCACAAGACGCCATATTTTGCATTATAAAACATCACATGGCCTGGGGTATGCCCTGGTGCATAACGCACTTCAAAGCTTTCTTGACCCAATTGCAGCACTTCACCACCCTCTAACCACTGTGTAACCGTGACTTGTTCAGGGATAGGAAAACCATAACGTGCAGACACTTCTTGCAGTTGATCTAACCAAAAAGCATCTTCTTTCTGTGGACCAATCACAGGAACATTCCAGTAATGTTGCAACGCACCAACAGCCCCCGCATGGTCTAAATGTCCATGAGTGAGCCACAAAGCTTTCACCGTTAAACCCAACGCTTCAACTTCGGCTTTCAGCTTTTCAGGCTCACCGCCTGCATCAATCAAAATTGCTTCTTTGCTTTCTGCATCCCACACAATCGAGCAGTTTTGCTGAAAAGCGGTGACGGGAACAATTTTGACTTGCAACATGGTGGCGAACCTCAAAAATTAATGGCTTAGGTTAAGCTTTACAGCATCAAGATTAGCTTGAAGTAAATGTTTGAGCAAATCCAAATGATCGGCACGGGTATTCAGTGCAGGAATATAGGCATATTCTTTGCCACCTGCTTGTAAAAACAATTCTGCGTTTTGAATTGCCAATTCTTCTAGCGTTTCCAAACAATCTGCAGAAAAAGCAGGACTCATAATTTGCACCGACTTCACGCCCTGCTGTCCCCATTCTTCAAGTAAGACATCGGTATAGGGTTTGACCCATTCTTGTTTGCCAAAACGTGACTGGAAGCTAATTGCCCACTGATCATCATTTAAATTTAAAGCATCGGCAAGCAATTTGGCCGTGATCCGACAACGCTCTGCATACGGATCACCCTTATCGGCATACGGCTGTGGAATGCCATGAAACGACATCAATAATTTTTCTGCCACACCATGCTCGGCTTGAAATTCACGCACACTTTGCGCCAACGCCTGAATGTATAAAGGATGCTGATAATAATCACGAATGATGGATAAGCCCGGCAAATTACGCTGCTGTGGCACCCATTTGGCAACGGCATCATATAAAGGTGCAGTCGAAGTTGCCGAATATTGTGGAAATAAAGGGAACAAAATCACGTGATCTTGAGGATTTTGACTCAAAGCTGCCAAAGCCTGTTGAATACCCGGATTGCCATAGGTCATTACCGGTAGAATATTCAATTCAAACTCAGGATATAGCGGCAATAACTGCTGTTTTAAAGCATCAACCTGTTGCAACAAAATTTCCCGCATCGGTGAATCTTGCTGCCAGACCATGGCATAAGCATGTGCAACACGCTTAGGACGAAATGGCAAAATGAATAAGTTCAAAATGATTTGCCAAATCGGTTTTGGAATTTCAATCACCCGTTGATCGGATAAAAACTGCTTTAAAAAACGGCGAACCGCTGCTGCAGTCGGTTCATCAGGCGTACCTAAATTGGCTAAAAGAACGGTTACTTTGGGTTTTGCTGTAGACAACATTCAGCCCTCGTGTCTGATGATTGAGCCCGACTACTTTAACAGTTTTTTCACTCTGTATTGAGAGATTAATACGGTGTTTTAAATGAATAAACCCGATCGGTATCTAGCAAATTGCTCTCTAAAAGTTTTTGCGCTTTTGCCGTGGTTTGCCACAACATCCGCTGACGATCATCACGCCCCGCCTGCACAATCCAGTCATTTTGACGCATTTGCATTTTAATCTGATGCAAGGCCCGAATATTGATTTGGGCACGTGCAACTGCATGCGCACGTGGCATGATCCGACGTGCATCCTCCAAACCAGTTTCATTCAAATATTCATTCATGCGTTTCGAAAAATATTCTTCAGGGGTTGGATGAATAAAAGTATTGCCTAAAATTGCCAACAACTGCGCCCAACTTAAACTTCGCTCAACTTTCAGCTCTCTAAAGTTACCATCCTGATAGGCATGCATGCGATATTCAAAACGATATGATTCATTCATCGACACTTTAGATACGCTTAGAAACGGGTCTGCTTCGCGCTGTCCCACATCGGTTTCCAGCTGACGTAACTTACTTTTTAAACGTTCAATTTCATCATGCAAAGCTTGTGTATTTTGCGGGCGCACCCAACCAGAAGTCGGATAACGTTCTAGCATTTGCGACATATTAAAGCGGACAGCAAGCTCTAAATCACGCAGAGTGCGGTAGCTAAACACCTGATCGACTTCTTGTTGTAATAATTTACGGAACTCTTTGAATTTTTCACGCAATTCAGGTTTTTCATCATGTAAAGATGAATCACGTGAATCTGGGTCTTCGTGCATAAATACAATGATCGGCTTTTGCTTGGTGACTGCATAAATATACTCTAAATGCATATACCCCACGCCCGACACCGATTGCTCACCGTACTGGCTGCCCAATAGAATCACCACATAATCACAATCATCAATTTGACGGCGTGCAAATGCAGTGCTGAGTGGGGTACGTTGTTCTAAACCCCACGAAAAAAAACCCATTCCCACCAATGTTTGTGCCAAGATCACTCGTTCTGGCTGCATATCTGCCCCAGACGTCGAGATAAAGACCTGATAGCGCTTATCGAGCATTGGTTTCCCATCTCCTATTGCCATTACAAGTCGGTCACCGTCTACTTGTAATGCCTTTCCCCAATCATAAAAAAATTATCTTAAAGTCAGTCCACAGTACTCACATTTGCGATACTCCAAGAAATATTGCTTGGAATAAGATGCTGCAACACGGGCTTTAATTGTTCTGCATTGTTCCCGCTGACATAACACGCAATTTGTAAAGTATCTGCCAAACTTTGTTCAAATAATAACTCATTTTTAATTAAAATGCGGGAAGTTTGACGCGCAACGGCAATTCCTGAGTCAATTAATGTCAGTTTCTGACCAAAAATGGACTCAATCGCAGGTTTTAGGAAAGGATAATGGGTACAACCGAGCACCAAATAGTCCGCGCCCTGATCGACCACAGGTTGCAAACTCTGCTGTAAGGAACTTAAACATGCCTCACTCATTTGCGCCCCTTGCTCAACAAAAGGCACTAAATCTAGATTGGTGACATTCAAGACTTGCACTTGAGCAGGAATCGCAAAACGCTGCATCACATCTTTAATAAGTTGTCCGCGAAAAGTCGCAGGCGTCGCAAGTACAGCCACAGTTTTGCTTTGGCTATTTAATACGGCAGGCTTTAAAGCAGGCACTAAACCAATAATGGGAAAATCTTCGCCGTAATGATCGCGCAGATAATCTAGACTAAAAGCAGAAGCAGTATTACACGCCACGACCGCAACTTTACAACCTTGTCGATATAACCATTCGATTGCAGCTGCAGTGAGTTCTCGAATATTTTGATCATCACGTGGGCCATACGGCACATGTGCAGTATCGGCATAATAAAGGATGCGCTCATTGGGCAAATATTCTGCAATTTCAATGGCAACTGACAAGCCTCCTATGCCCGAATCAAAAATACCAATTGGCGCACTGGCTTGTGCTTTTGGCATGGCTTGATTTAAGGGAGAAACAGGATGAATGGCTGTCATAGCAAGAGATTCAGCAATACAAAATGGGATGAATAAAGCTTAAACCTCAGCTGCTTAAATGCAAGTGCAAATCACCACTTTTCAACGATAAAATCGTTTCGCCCTGCGCATTTTCACTCAGCTCGCCCAATTCCACCAAATGTAAAAAAGCCGCACGCTGAATCAGGGCATTAATACCAAAACGCACATGCACATAAGGACGCAGCTCACCTGCATATTCACGCATAAAAATAGGATGCTCGGCATCAACAATCACAATATCCTGATGTGTAGTGATAAGTTGAATATAATTTTGCTGTCCGATTTCGACCACATCAACCTGATTGATGAACAAAGGCTCATCTTCTACCTGGATTTCAATTTGTTCCACTGGGGTTTTTAAATAAAACTTGCCCTGCTCTTTCCATAACACACTAGAAAACAGATCAACCAATGCCTGACGTTTGATCAATTGACCTTCGTGCCACCATTCTCCATTGGCTTTGACCAGCAAATCCATTGCTCCACAATGCTTTGGATGCCATTGCTCCAAAGGAGGGATTGATCTTTTGTGACCTGACTGTCCAGTTTTTATATATTGTGCAATGTGCATTAAATTTTTATTATCAGCCGTAGCTACATTTTCTGTCGGTTTGATTGAATTATCGTCATGCTTCATGCTGCAGTACCTTACTGACGGAAAAATAATACGATTCAGCCAATTGGCTAAGACTCGGTTTAAAACTATACTAGCTCACAATACTTACCCATACTGTAAAAGACACGATTAAATTTGTGTCTGGCAACTAAAAATACTCATGGCAGCACCGTTGCTTGATGCGGTTGCCACCTTCAATTATATGAGGAGTCCTACATGGAACACATCGAACGTGAATCGATGGAGTTTGACGTAGTCATCGTAGGCGCAGGCCCTGCGGGTCTTTCTGCTGCGATCAAAATTCGTCAACTTGCAATTGAAAACAATTTAAATGATCTGTCCGTTTGTGTGGTCGAAAAAGGCTCTGAAGTTGGTGCGCATATCCTTTCGGGTGCAATTCTTGAGCCTCGCGCCATCAACGAGTTATTTCCTAACTGGAAAGAAGAAGGTGCGCCTTTAAATGTGCCTGTGACTGAAGATAAAACTTTCTTCTTGATGTCACCTGAAAAAGCTCAGCAAGCACCGCATTGGATGGTGCCTAAAACCATGCATAACGATGGTAACTACGTGATCTCGTTAGGCAACGTGGTGCGTTGGTTAGGTCAAAAAGCCGAAGAATTAGAAGTTTCTATTTTCCCTGGCTTTGCGGCATCTGAAATTCTTTACCATGCCGATGGTACGGTTAAAGGCATCCAAACTGGTGACATGGGCATTGGTAAAGATGGCGAGCCAACGCATAACTTCACACCGGGTTATGAACTACATGCCAAATACACCATTTTCGCAGAAGGCTGTCGTGGTCATTTAGGTAAGCGTTTAATCCAGCAATTCAATTTGGATAAAGATGCCGATCCGCAACACTACGGGATTGGTATTAAAGAACTTTGGGAAATTGACCCTGCAAAACACAAACCAGGTTTAGTCATGCACGGTGCAGGCTGGCCATTAAGTGAAACAGGTTCTTCAGGCGGTTGGTGGTTATACCACGCAGAAAACAACCAAGTGACTTTGGGTATGATTGTGGACTTGTCGTATACCAACCCACACATGTATCCATTTATGGAAATGCAGCGCTGGAAAACTCACCCTCTAATTAAACAGTATCTAGAAGGCGGCAAGCGTATTTCTTATGGTGCACGTGCTGTGACCAAAGGTGGCTTTAACTCATTGCCAAAATTCACCTTCCCAGGTGGTTCTTTAATTGGTGATGATGCAGGCTTCTTAAACTTTGCCAAAATCAAAGGCTCTCATACCGCCATGAAGTCTGGCATGCTTTGCGGTGAAGCAGTATTTGAAGCGATTGCTGCAGGTGTCGCAAAAGGCGGTGACTTGGCGATTGCTCGCGTAACTGAAGGCGAAGATTTCTTTGTGAAAGAGCTAACGGCTTACACTGAAAAATTCAACAACAGCTGGCTGAAAGAAGAACTTTATAGCGCACGTAACTTTGGCCCTGCAATGCATAAGTTTGGTCAATGGATGGGTGGTGCGTTTAACTTTATCGACCAGAACGTGTTTAAAGTACCATTTACTTTGCATGATTTAGTGCCTGATTTCAGCGCACTCAAAACTGTAGATGCAACCAGCTTTAAACCGAACTATCCAAAACCAGATGGCAAGCTGACTTTTGACCGTTTATCTTCAGTGTTCGTATCGAATACCGTACATGAAGAAAATCAGCCAGCACACTTAAAGTTGACAGATACCTCTATTCCAGTGAACGTAAACTTACCTAAATGGGATGAGCCTGCACAGCGCTACTGCCCTGCGGGTGTTTATGAAATCATGGAAAATGATGATGGTTCAAAACGCTTCCAGATTAACGCAGCCAACTGTGTTCACTGTAAGACTTGTGACATTAAAGACCCATCACAGAACATCACTTGGGTAACACCTGAAGGTGGCGGTGGTCCGAATTACCCGAATATGTAATTGCGAATCGCAATTGAGAAACCCAAAAGCAGTGCCTCGGCACTGCTTTTTATATACAGTTTACAAAATTACCAAGGTCTCATAATCCCTTACATTTTTCAGGTATTTCTCTATTCAAAAGCAGGCGATTGAATAACTTTCCTTGTTATGCTGTTTTTGCTTATTTTTTATCTTTTCTATTTTTAGTTTTTTATTTCGTTTTTTTCAGACTTGAACAACCGAAAATGTTGTTTTGTCAGCTTTTATACAATGCTATTCGGCATTTTATGCAGCACTTAGCACGGTAGCAAAATGTTGTAGATGCTGACTAAAACTGACTTGAGTGGAGTATAAAGCAGTACTTTGAGTTTTATCTTGCTCAAGCATTTGGTTGTTCTTCTTATTTTCATTAGAAGAGGAATTCCAACATGCTTAATTTAACAGACACCCTCAACCAACTTAAAAATGTGCAGGCACAACCTGCAGTCAGCTTATTTCTACCCACACATCGTACCTTTCCAGACAATCAGCAAGATGTGATTGCTCTTAAAAACCAACTTAAACAACTCGAAGAACGCCTGTTGGCAGACTATGACAAACGTCTGGTGGCACAAATTTTAGAACAGATTCATCATCAAACCAAAGATTTGAATCCCAACTACCATTTAGACAGTCTGGCTATTTTTGCCACAGCCGACAGTGCACAAGTACTGCGTCTGCCATTCCCTACCCAAGAACGTATTGTGATTGATCAACAATTTTCAGTGCGTGATTTTATTCGTGAGCTATCTTATGCAGTGCAATACTATGTGGTAGTGATCAGTCGTGAAGTTGGACGTCTGATTAAGGCCTCCAATGATCGTGTAATCCATGAGTTTTCTGTAGATGACAGCGACTTGAATGAACGACTGCCACATGGTGCATTTCCTGTTCAAAATGATAACTTATATAGCACCAGCGGTGCAGAACGTGCCACAGCCGCCAATGAAGACCGTTTACTCAAAGAGTTTTTAAACCGTGTCGATAAAAATGTGCAAACTGTACGTGCCAGTGAGCCATTGGGCTTGGTCATTGTGGGTGATCGACGCAATATCAGTTTTTATGAATCTATTTGCGACCAACCCAATGCCATTATTTTCAGTGTAGATAACGTCACTCAGCTAGAGCAAGGCAGCGCACAACACATTATTGACAGTATTCAGACCGAGCTAAAAAGCCATCAACAACAATTGCATCAGCAACATGCGCAGCAACTGGATGAACTCTATGCCAGTGACCGTGTTGTGACCGATCTGCAGCAAATTTATCAGGCAGTGTTGCAAAATAATGTCGATACTTTATATGTTCAACAAGGCTACATGCAGACAGGTTGGGTCGATACCGACCAGCAACGAATTTATCTAGATCAAGCGCACGCACCTGACAGCGCACAAGCCACAGACGATATGATCAACCATATTATTGATGCAGCACAGCAACACGCTGCCAATATCGTATTTATTCCTGCCGATTATTTACAGTCCAAAGCACCACTGACTTTAATGAGTCGCTATGCGGTCTAAAACTCAGTCCATTTGACTGTGATCTAAAAAACAGCCATGCAGATTTATCTACATGGCTGTTTCAATCAAGATTCAAACTTCTCATTCATACGCAAATCTACGCTTTTTCATGACTTTCTCATGAATAAAACGATCAATTAGAATCGAGTCGTTACCGCCAACTGTACCCGATGACTGTCGCTATGTGATCGCCCGCTATATTCATAATTCAAATTGAGAAAACTATGTTGTCCAAAGTGAAGTTGTGAACCTAAGGCAGCATGATATTGACCTTGATCGGCATGCCATGCATCAAACTTCAGTTTCTCCGCTGTGCCTACATAATGGGTATCTAAATATGCTTTTTCCTGAATCGGTTGGCTGTAATACAAGCTGCCTTGCAATTGCCATGCTGGATTCAACTGGTAATTGGCTTGCAAACCTGCACCAAAATTCCAGCGCTGCATCACCAAATCATCTAAGCTGTTGACACCATCCTGCTGAGTTTGTTCGGCATGAACATAATGTTGGAACGAAGCGTCTAAATACGGTTGAATCTGCATTTTTTGACTGAGTGGATAGCTATAATCTAGACGCAAACCTGCGGCATACATTTGTCCATCAAACTGTATTTTTTGTGCTTGAGCATGACCACGCTGCGCGTCAACATCCACCTGCATGCCTTTAACCATGCCGCGACACTTAAATCACGATTAAGCTGCTGTGCTGTCCCCATAGTTAGTGCATAGGCTTTGCTCTGACTGCTATTTTTTGAGCCTGTTTGTACGGCATCATCTAAGTTCAGTTGACTGAAATCGGCCTGCGCTGCCAAGGTCATCCCTGCCAGTTTTGTTGCCACACCAACACCTTGATGATGACTACGGCGCTCACTATTTAAGCCGACATAATCCATATCATAACTTTGGTAATCACCCGAAAACCAAAGCTGTTTGGGTTGTGCGGTTGCCAAACGCTGTGCAAACTGACGTTCTTGCTTGCTGCTTTCTTCTGCGACATTTAAAACGGTATTGGCATAAAAACTTGGATCAAGTTGATGAAACAGTTGATTCAATGCCTGCGTAGAAACTGTACTTTCAGCAGCATTGCTATAACGTATAGTTTGAGCAAAATTGTTAAATAAGCGATTGGCAAAAACTTTTTCAGCATCTTCCAGCGTTTCTAACTGTTGTTTCTGATCAAGACTTGCTAAAACTACATCTAAATTACGGGCAACCTGAGTACGTCCTTCAAGTTCAGCAGCAAGAGCCGCCACCGTTTCAGTCGATTTACGCTTTGCCGTTATCACCACATCGGTATTGATTGTATCTGCCGCACGTACAGGCTCGCCCGTTGCATTCAGTTCAGGACGATAACTAACTTGTGTCAACTCAAATAATGGATTGCTTGAGCGATAAGCATCGAACTCACGCTGTACGCCTTGTTGCGCACGTAATACGGTAGTTTGTGAACCTTGTGCAGTAATAAGTGGCTGATCAAGTGGCACTTCATCAAACAGGTTCAAAGTCCCTGCCAAATTGGCGGTTCCCGTTACCGTCAGCAAATTGCCAAAACGTGCTTTAAAACCCGCATGTTGCTGCTGATCTGCAGCAATCTGCATCGAATAGTTGCCTGTGATGGTTAAATTGCCTTCGTTTCAAGAAATGCACTGCCTGTTTCGACTTCTAAAGTGTTTTGTGAGGGTTCAAGTTCTTGAATCGTACTACCCATCTCAACTTCAGATGTATCTTGTGGTACTTCAATATCTTGAATCGCACTATCGACCAAGACGGTGTCGGTTAAAGCAGGCTCTACTGCAGGTGGAGCTACCACATCGACAGGTTGCTCTGCTTCTGACGGAGGTGATTCAAGTGTAGGTATCGTATCAGGCTGATTGACATCATTATTTTCTAAAACGGTAGCATCATCGCTAGGTACAGCATCATTGCTGTCTAAAAGTGAATCTTCAGTTGGTGATGTATTGCCATGATCTGTACTGCCACCACTCAAACCACCACCATTGGATGATACATCGCCATGATCTAGCTCTAAATTCACAGGAGGTTGATCGGTAATGGGTGCAGATGGTGCGACAGGTTGCTCTACTCCGCTGCCAATGCCTTCATTTGTAGTCGGTTGATCTTCTTGGCTGACATTTTCTGCCCCCAACACATCAGTGACTTGAACCGTGCTTGACTGAGAGCCTGAACCCGATGAACAGCCTGAGATACTCATGGCCAATAAACACGCCACACTCAGTGGCTTTAAAGAAAAGTTTTGCTTTTTATCTAAAATCATACCGTACTCAATCAAAATGATGATAACGCAAGATTTATTGATGATTGATCACGTAAAAAATTAAGCAGATTTTGCTCAGTCTAAATGGCATATTTTTTTAAGATAAAGACAATCAGTTAAGCCCCCCAAAATTATTTTTCTTAACTTGACTACTTTAATGCGACAGCTTAATCAGCTTTTTCAGCCTTATAAAACATAAACACTGCCATATAACATTCAAACCAAGCAAAACCCCAAATCTGCTTAATTTTATCCCCAAATGTTCTGCAATCGAACTCAATAAACTGATCGCATTATAGGCTAATTTTTCCATATATTAAAAAATATTTAAAATAATTTTGTTAAAAATCAATAACTAAACAATAGACTAAACTCACACTCTAAAAATTATTTCTTATACAACACACAGAGCTTTGTTAGATTTTGCACAAGCACACAACTTGCCCTATAAATGCAGAAAAGTTGAAAAGTCCCTTAAAAAATGTGTAGCAGATAACGCAACTCGTGGATCGTTTCGCCATTTTTTAACTCAAACTGTGAAGCAGGTTGGATTGATGCAAAATTGATGAAAAATTAAAAATAAAGTTGAACGTCATGGCTAAAAACACAAAAGGCATATTTCAACTTGCATGAATTGCAAATGAAATATGCCTATATGGATCACATGACTATTTTATCGTGTTTATATTATAGTGTTCTAAAAGTGCTGAGGCTAATTTTTGCCTATTAGCCTTTTTTCACCAAATAATGAAATTCTTTATTGCCTTGCTCATCTAAGCGTTCTTCTTGCAATAACAACTCATGCCCCAAATGCATGCAAAATTTTGGAATATCCCAAGACGTCGAATTGTCAGTTGCAAACACTTCAACCACATCGCCAGACTTAGATTTGCGAATGGCTTGATGCAGCATCATCACAGGTTCAGGGCAACGCAAACCGCGGGTATTCAGTTGAATACTAGGTGTGACAGGAAGTTCAGACATGCACAGACTCGATATTAAAACATCGGGCTAGTTTAGCATAAAGCGCAGCCTTGTTTTATGTGTTCCCGCTACGCACAGCAACACATCTCGTGACGTAATTGCCGTCATTTTCTCCCAAGATTAGCAATAGACAACTGTATTTTCTAAGGTATGATTAAGCTAAGTTTTTTAGATATAAAGAGTCTTTAGGAAAGATCATGCACGAGGAATCAGGCCCATCGTGGGGTATGCGTGGCTTAAGAAAATGGTTAGGCACCGCGCCAGAAACCCGCGATGAATTGCTAAAATTAGTACAAGATTCACGTCGTTTTTTAGAACCCGATACGGTGGCAATGCTCGAAGGTGTTCTGGATTTACCTGCCACCAAAATTCGTGAAGTGATGACCCCACGTACCGCGATGATTAGCTTGCAGGAAGATGACGAGTTACTCGACATTCTGCACGTTTTGGTCGAATCGGCACATTCACGTTTTCCTGTGTTTTCATCTGACCAACCAGACAATGTGGTGGGAATTTTATTGGCAAAAGATTTATTGCCATTACTGACCGAACAAAGAACTAAAGTCGATATTCGTGCCCTCATGCGTCAGCCATTGTTTGTGCCTGAAAGTGCTCGTTCAGACCAAGTATTGCGTATGCTCAAAAACACCCAAACCCATATTGCAGTGGTGATTGATGAGTATGGCACCACTTCAGGTTTGGTCACGCTAGAAGACATTTTGGAAGAGATTGTCGGTGAAATTGAAGATGAACACGACAATATAGACGAAGAAGCAGAATACATTATTCCAGATAATGACCCGAAAACGGCAAATACTTGGTTAGTACAAGCACTTACACCAATCGAACATTTTAATAATGTTTTAGATGCAGATTTTTCTGACGATGAAGTAGAAACTGTGGGCGGTTTATTGCTTCAGGAAATTGGTTTGGTGAGTGATTTGCAAGGACAAGTGATTGCGATTGGCAACTGGGAATTTACCATTCTTGAAGCAGATGCCCGCACTATTCATCTGATTCGAGCCGTACGTCAATGAGGACTTTTTTTTCCAAGCTGTCTAATCCTGCAGAACATCAACAACTGCCCTTAATTTATCCATTAATCATTGCCCTATTGGCAGGTGCAGTGTTTAGTTTGGCACTTGCTCCCTATCATTACTGGTGGATTGCCTTACTTTCACCTGCTTTGCTGTATGCGACTTTAAGCAAACGCACCCCGAAACAGGCCTTCTTGATTGGTTGGTCTTACGGGATTGGGTTGTGGTTTGTCGGAGCATTTTGGCTCTATACATCCATTCACGTCTATGGCGACACCAATGCCTTTTTAAGCGTGCTGATGATTGTCATTATGGCGCTGTTGATGGGTTTGTTTACTGCCGTACAAACGTGGTTATATCGTCGGTTTTTCCCTGAAACACCACTGACTTTTGCACCGCTATGGGTATTTTTTGAATGGGCGAAAACTTGGGTCTTTACAGGTTTTCCATGGCTGTTTGCAGGTTATGCCTTCACCGAACGCTTTTTGGATAGCTATGCACCGTTGTTTGGTATTTTCGGGGTGTCTTTTGTGGTCATCTTGCTGGCCTGTGCGTTGGTTGAAGTCCTTAAAAAGCGTATCTTCTGGCTGATTCCATCGGCAATTTTACTTTTGGGTGCATGGGGTGCAGCACAACTCAGTTTTGTAACTGCAAAATCTGAAAAGCCACTCTCGGTTTCTCTGATTCAAGGCAACATTCCTCAAGACTTAAAGTGGCTAACCGAATACCAAATTAAGACCTTGGAAATTTATACCCGCTTGACCCGAACTGAATGGGGACGCGACATTATTGTTTGGCCTGAATCATCCATTCCAATGTTCCAGACCGATATTGAACCGTTTTTGGATGCCATGAAAACACAGGCTGAAAAAACGGGCAGTTCGTGGGTGACAGGTATTCCGTATTGGGACTTGCCTGAATCACAAGTGCAGCAACATCCAATGTATTACAACAGCATTATGGCAACGGGAGATGCGGCTGAAGGCTTGTATAAAAAGCAGCGTCTGGTGCCTTTTGGTGAATATATTCCGCTTTCAGGCTTACTGAGTTGGGTACTACCTGCGATGCAAAATGACCCATCCATGAGTGGTTTTTCACGTGGAGCGTCTGAGCAAAAACCGCTTGCAATTAAACAGCATCATTTGGGGGCAGCCATTTGTTATGAGGTGGCTTATCCGAACCTGACCCGCCGCAATGCTAGCCAAAGTGACTTTTTGGTAACAGTATCCAATGATGCTTGGTTTACGGGTACTGCAGGGCCATTGCAACATTTACAAATGGTACAAATGCGCGCCAAAGAAAATGGACGCTGGTTTGTTCGTGCCACCAATACAGGTGTGACCGCATTTATTGACCATCATGGGCATATTGTCAAACAAGCGCCAATGGATCAGGAATTTGTGCTGCGTGGTGATCTGCCTGCCATGCAAGGTCAAACACTGTATACCCAACTCAGCGATTGGCCTGTGCTGATTTTCTCATTGCTGTTGTTAATTATGGGGTGGATTTATCGACCACGTCAGGTGGATGTGTCGTTTAAATCACGTCGTTAATAGTACTGTTCAATAGCGGCTAGAAATAACCATTCATAAAAAAACCGAGCATTAAGCGCTCGGTTTTTTTGGAGTTCACTGAATCAATATATAGACTCAACTCATCTTCTATTAAGGCTGATAATAAATGTCGGCATCGGTACCTTCACCACCCTGCTGACCATCTGCACCAAAAGAATATAAATCAAATGGGCGACCTTCTGAACCCGGAATCACATATTGGATGTCATTATCCCAACTGTCTTTCGGATAGCCCCCTTTCACATAACCGCCTGGCAACCAGTTTTTAGCCGAAGCAGGCTGATTCACCAAGGCGTCTAAACCACCGTCTTGCATTGAAGGATATTTTTGATTATCGAGTTTGTATTGATCGAGTGCGCCAGCCACACCTTTTAAAGTAATAACCGTAGTATCTACTTTGGCTTTTTCACCACGTCCCATTACGTTCGGTACGATTAAAGCCGCCAACACACCTAAAATTACAATCACCACCATGACTTCAATCAGGGTAAAACCAGACTGTTTACTCGGTTGCTTCTGTTTCATTCAATCTCTCTCATTTATTTATATCAATTCGACATTTATTTTAGATTCTGTTTGAAGAACGATGCTTCAAAACGATTTAAATCATATTGTTCATATTCACAATTGGCAGCATTACCGCAATCACAATCACCAGTACAATACTCGCCATCAGTACCAACATCAACGGTTCTAATAATGCCAACAGGGTAGAAATCAGTGTGGTCACTTCACGGTCTTGCATGTCTGAAGCACGTGACAGCATACGGTCTAACTCGCCCGAGGCTTCACCACTTTTGATCATTTGTACCATCATCGGTGGGAAATAACCACTGCGCTCTAATTGCGTCGCCAAGTTACCACCTTCAGTGACTTTTTCTGCCGCCAAATTGACCGCATCACGAATGACCCAGTTGTTACTGACCGCAGCACCAATATTTAGCGCATCCACCAAAGGCACACCCGACTGAGTCAAAATAGACAAGGTACTGGCAAAACGCGCGGCATTAATCCCACGTGATAATTTTGCAAATAACGGCAACTTTAAGGTTAAACGGTCAAAGGCATAATGCCCTGCGGTGGTGCGTAAAAAACGCACCAACAACAATACCCCCACCACAGAAGCCACCAGTAAAAACGGCCATGCAACACGAATAAAATCACTGGCTTTCATTAATGCCACGGTGATCCACGGCAAGGCATCTTTGCTCTGATCAAAGGTTTTAACAATATCGGGTACGACATAAGTCATTAAACCCATCACAATCGCAAAAGACATCAGCATTAAAATGATGGGATAAATCATCGCCCCTTGAATTTTTTTCTGCATGGCAAAGCGGTTTTCGGTGTAATCTGCCAATTGTTCCAGAATTAAATCCAAATGCCCCGAACGCTCGCCTGCGGCAATGGTGGCAATATATAAGTCTGGAAAACGCCCCGATTGTTGTAAAGCATTGGCCAGTGAATAACCTTCCAAAACTTTGGAACGCACCGACATCAGCAAATTTTGCACATGGGCTTTTTCACTTTGTTTACCCACAGCGCGAACGGCTTCTTCCAAAGGAATCGCAGCAGCCACCAAAACCGATAACTGACGGGTCAGCAAAGCCAAATCATAGGCGGTGATTTTTTTCTGAAACCATTGTTTGCCACTGTGTTTATCTTTTTGTTCAACGGTATCGACACTGACAGGAATCCATTCTTTGTCACGTAATTGCTGACGGATTTGTCGTGCAGAATCACCCTCTAAAACACCTTTTTGCTGCTTCCCTGAAGCGTCAATGGCAGTAAATTGATATGCTGGCATTGTAATGCTCTAATTTTCCAAAATTTCTTGCAACGCAGTTGCGTCTGACCACTAAAATCATTCATATTCTTAGATATAAATTCTGTGCTCACTCTAACACATGCCAAAGTCGAGCACGAAGCCATTTTTCACAGGACGATACGACTTTTTCTATGCCAGATTCCACTTTAGACCCACAGCCTGTTTATCGTATTCGAGTGGCTGTACCCGTATATCTTTACGACTGCTTCGATTATATGCTCAGTGCAGCACAATATCAGCAAGCAGAAGTGGGCGCGCGGGTCTTGGTTTCTTTTGGTCGGCAAAACTTGGTCGGAATTATTGTCGAAAAACTGGCACTCGACACCCCAATTGATCCACGTTTTAAACTCAAAGCCATTAGCGAACTGTTAGATGAGCAAGCGATTTTAGACCCTAAAGTTTTAACTTTGTTGACATGGTCGGCACAATATTATCAATTCCCGATTGGTGAAGTGATGCAAAGTGCCTTACCTAGCTTATTGCGCCAAGCCAAACCCTATAATTTATTGGCACGTACTTGGAAATTGTTGGATGCACATGCCGAAGCTAAAATTACACGCTCAGAAAAACAACAAGAAGCCTATAAAATTTTAAAGCTGCATCCTTCGGGAACTTCTGAAAATATTTTAAATTTGGCAGGCATTGAAACAGCAACCCTAAAAGCCTTGGCGAATAAAGAAATTTGCGCATGTGTTTTGGAAGCCCAAGATTTTAGCCCAATGCCAGTGACTTTGGCGCAAATGCCTTTAACCCCTAATCCAGATCAGAAAAAAGCCATCGACAGCGTACTTAAAGTACGGCAGCAATATAAGGCATTTTTACTGGATGGTTTAACGGGTAGCGGTAAAACTGAAGTGTACTTACACATCATGCATGAGGTACTAAAACAGGGCAAACAAGTGTTGGTGTTAGTACCTGAAATTGGTCTAACGCCACAAACCATTAGCCGTTTCCAATCGCGTTTTCACTGCCACATCGCCCTCTTACATTCAGGTTTAAATGATTCCAAGCGTTTGCAGGCGTGGCAAGCCGCACAAACGGGCAAAGCCTCGATTATTTTAGGTACACGTTCTGCGATTTATACCCCATTGCCAAATTTAGGCTTGATTATTTTAGATGAAGAACACGACCTGTCTTTTAAACAGCAGGAAGGTTTTCGCTACCATGCCCGTGATGTTGCGCTCTATCGTGCCCATCTGGAAAATTGCCCTGTTATTTTAGGTTCGGCAACTCCAAGCATTGACAGCTATGCACTAGTCGATCAAGGCAAAATGCAATGTCTGGAATTAAATCAACGCGCGGGCACGGCACTCATGCCCAAAATCCACCTGATTGATTTAAAAATTGCCAAAAAACAGCACGGTATTAGCCAACAATTGATTGATGAAATCAAAAAACGCTTGGCTAAAAAAGAACAAGTTTTGGTGTTTTTAAACCGACGCGGCTATGCACCCGTATTGATTTGTGAGAGCTGTGCATGGCAAGCCAAATGCCCGAATTGTGATGCCAACTTTACCTTGCATCATCAACCTTATACACATTTGCATTGCCACCACTGCGGTACGATTCATCGTAAACCTGAGCAATGCCCTGCCTGCAACCATGCAGAACTCAAACCAATTGGCATGGGCACTGCCAAAGTCGAAGACAGTTTAAACGAGCTGTTTCCCAATGTAGATGTGATTCGGGTAGATCGTGACTCAACCAGTCGTGTTGGCAGTTGGCAAAAAATTTATGACCGTATTCAACGCAGCGAACCACTGATTTTATTGGGCACGCAAATGCTGGCCAAAGGGCATCATTTTCCGTATGTGACATTGGTGGCAATTTTAGATATTGATTCAGGCTTACTTAGTGTGGATATTCGCGCACCTGAACGCACGGCTCAACTGATTGTGCAAGTGGCGGGACGTGCAGGGCGTGGTGAGCATAAAGGTGATGTTTATTTGCAAAGTGTGCGTCCTGATCATCCACTTCTCACCACATTGGTCGAGGGAGATTACCGCAAGTTCGCCAAACAAAGTTTAAAAGAACGCAAAGCTGCACAATTACTGCCTTATCGTTACAGTGCTTTGATTCGCTGTGAATCTAAAAATCAGGAATTAAACCAGCAATTTTTACAACAACATGCACAATGGCTTAGAGAACATTCAGAACAATTAATTGAAATTTGGGGGCCGATTCCTGCGCCAATGGAACGTAAAGCAGGACGTTTCCATGCACACATGGTGTTGTTGTCTAAAGATCGGGCACGCTTACATTTTTATATCAGGAACTGGTGGCAAAATATGTTGCATGAAAAGCCATCCAGCATGAAACTAAGTTTAGATATAGATCCGCAAGAATTTAGCTAATACTGTAAATTGAAACTTAGCTGTATCAGCACTTATTTCAATAATCCACCGCTTTAAACTTTGGATGACCACATGTCCTTATTGTTACAAATAACCATTTTTCTAGGCGCTTCATTGGTTTTGGTTCCCTTACTAAAACGCTTTGGTATTGCGACCGTATTGGGCTATTTGTTTACAGGCATTTTGCTAGGGCCTAGCGTATTCAATATTGCCAGCGACCCCGATGATATTCAGGAACTGGCAGAATATGGTGTGGTGTTCCTGATGTTTATTATTGGCTTAGAACTGCGTCCACAACGGCTGTGGGAAATGCGCAAGCCCATTTTTGTTTTGGGTAGTTTACAGGTCGGCATCACGGGTATTCTACTTGCAATCTTGGCTTTTTTTGCCTTACAGCAAGGCATTGCCTCAAGTGTGGTGATAGGTTTTGCACTGGCACTTTCCTCTACAGCCTTTGTGCTACAAATGTTGCAAGAAAAGCAGCAACTCAACAGCAGTTATGGACAACAATCCTTTTCCATTCTGCTGTTTCAAGATATTGCCGCCATTCCTTTAATTGCCATCATTCCCATGTTAGCAGGTGCAGAATCGACTCATCATGGCATTGCTTATTTTGCTGCAATCATGGCGACCTTTAGCGGTTTGTTCTTATTTAGCCGTTATCTCATGCGTCCATTTTTTCGTTTTGTGGCTAAAAGTGGCGCACATGAACTGATCACTGCTGTCGGTTTATTCATTGTACTTGGCGTGGTCAGCATTATGGATGTGCTGGGCATTAGCACCACCTTAGGTGCATTTTTAACAGGCGTATTGTTGGCAGATTCCGAATTTAGACATGAGTTAGAAGCCAGTATTGCCCCATTCAAAGGCTTATTGCTAGGCTTATTTTTTATGACCGTCGGGATGAGCACCGAACTGGCAATCTTAATGAATACCCCTTGGCTGATTGTAGGCGGTGCATTGCTGCTCCTGCTCATCAAACTGATTAGCCTCACGGCCATTGCCCGTTATTTCCAATATTCTTGGCGCAATAGTTTGTTGTTGGCGACTTGCTTGGCACAAGGCGGTGAGTTTGCCTTTGTGGTGCTCAGTGTCGCACAAAGTGAAAGTGTGCTCAGCCAGGCCATGCTGCAACCACTGACCTTAATTGTGACTTTGTCGATGGTGTTGACCCCAATTTTATATTGGTTGATGAGCAGTCAAATTATTCCTCGCTTAGAACGTGAAAAATCGCCTGAATATGACGAAATTCCCGATACACATCACCCCATGATTATTGCGGGTTTTGGTCGTTTTGGACAAATTATTGCCCGTGTGGCGTACTTGCAGCATCTGCACTTTACTGCCATCGACAGCAATATGGATAAAATTGATTTTGTGCGGAATTACGGCGGTAAAGTCTATTATGGCGATGCCACTCAACCTGAAATTTTACGTGCCGCAGGCATCGAGCATGCCAAAATCTTTATTCTAGCCATTGATGATATTGAAGACTCAATGAACGTGGCACGGCATATTCGCCTGAATTATCCAGCGCTAAAATTACTGGTACGCGCTCGTGATCGTCATCATGTGCACTTATTGCGCGATTTAGGCGTTACCTATATTTGGCGTGAAACGTATTTATCCTCTTTAGGCATGGCCTATCAGGCTTTGCGCGATTTGGGCATTAATGAAAAAGATGCCTATAAAAGCATTGAGTTGTTCCGTGATTATGATGAACAACTCTTGGCACAACAGCAGCACATTTATACCGATGAACAAAAAGTATATGAAACCCATCGTAACGCTTTGGCAGAACTGGAACACCTGTTTGAAAGTGATGCACAAAACCGTGAAATGCCCTTGGGTGTCGATTTAAAACGCGGCTTGCATAGCAGTCATATTGATGTAACACGTGATGCAGCAAACTGACTTGTGTTTTACAATATTGCCACCATTAAAACAGGGTTATGGAGAATTTTATGTCTGATTTACGCCAACGCTTTTTTATTGAAGATAGCCCTGTTCGTGGTGAAGTAGTTCATCTCGAAGAAGCTTTGCAAACCATTTTGAAACAACGTGATTATGTGCCTGCGGTACAAGTGTTGTTGGGAGAAATGCTTTGCGCCACTGCCCTACTGGCCAGTACCCTAAAAATTAAAGGGCGTATTAGCTTACAAATTCAGGCATCTGGCACATTTAAATGGGCTATGGCGGAATGTAACCACTTGGGTGAAGTGCGTGCGTTGGCAGACTACGAACAAGACCCGCGCTTTTTAAGCGCTGAAGACAGCAGTACCGTCCTGAAAAGTTTGGTCAGTCCTGTACTGTTTATTAATATCGAGCCTGAATTTGGTGAGCGTTATCAAGGTATTGTGCCTTTGGACAAAGCCAATTTAGCTGAATGTTTAATGCAGTATTACGACTTATCGGCACAAATTCCAACTCGTATTGTGTTGGCAAGCAATGCCGAACGTGCGGGCGGTTTGCTGATTCAATTGTTGCCGCGTAACAGTGAAGAAGAACAACAACGGGTCGATGAAGATTTATGGCCGCGTGTGACCATGCTGACTGAAACCTTAAAAGCGGAAGAATTGACTGATTTAGACGTCAATGAAATTTTGTACCGTTTATACAATGAAGAACAAGTGCGTTTGCCTGAAGTGGAAGCCTTACGTTTTGGTTGCACTTGCTCCAAAGAGCGCTGTGCCAATGCCTTAATGCAAATTGGTGTTGCTGCGGTACGTGAAACTTTGGAACATCAGAACCCTATTACTATGGATTGTCAATTCTGCAGCACACAATATAGCTTTAGTGCCGAAGAAGCCTTAGGTTTATTTGGAGAACATCTCAGTTAAATGGCATGGTGAATACCATGATTAATATGTGATGTAATGCTGAAAATTCATCAAAAATGAGCAGTACATTCTGCTCATTTTTTATTTACGTGATGACCATCGTCAAAACCTATTATTTTATTACTTTTCATGTGATTAATTTCACAAAACTTTCATGCAATTACTAGAAAATACCGCGTAAATTGGGTATAAATAATCCCATATTTTTTTTATGCCTTTATATATTTTAGGCTGCTTCTTCTCTGGGATATTGATTTTATGAACACCCTGTTCTTTTCTCGTTTAGCATTCATCAGCGCGATTTGCTGTTCAAGTTTAGCTTATGCAGCCAATGCAGACCCACTTTTGGGCAAATGGAAAACATTAGACTACCGCACAGGTTTTTCATTGTCTGACGTAGTCATGAGTAAAGATAAACAAGGTGCGTATGCCGCTACGATTATAGAACTACGTGCGGTTCCTGGCGCACCGCGTTTGGAAAATTGCACACTCTGTACGGGTAAAAATAAAGATAAGCCACTGTTAGGTTTTGTGCCATTAAGTCACTTAAAAGCTACGCCAAGCAATCAAATTGAATTTTATGAAGGTGACTATTTAGACCCGCGCACAGGTAAACAATATAAAACTCGTGCACGTTTAAGCAGCAATGGCAAACATTTAACCCTTTATAATGTAGACCTTGCCACCAATGCCAGCCGCAAAATGACGTGGGTGAAATACTGATATTATTCCTCACCAATGCGATAAAAGCTGTGTTCTGCACACTTTTATCGGAATGATTAGATTTAAATTACCAACTCCATAACACTTATATCTTTTCCTGCCTGACATCTCACACTGCTCAATTTGCTTGTTTATTACATTCTTGCTATAAAACCCGAAATAGAATTTTTACTCTATTTTTTTAAATAACAATTTTGGGGATGCTGTTCATGAAAATAAATTTCAGAGGGATTTTTGCGGGTTTCGTTTTAACAACCCTCTCAAGTGTTGGCTTTGCAGAAAGCGATCTACTGGTCGGTAAATGGAAAACCATTGATGATCGCACAGGTTATTCACGTGCCGATGTCGAAATTCGCAAAAAGCCAGATGGCACTTATGAAGGCATTATCGTGGAAACCCGTAATATTCCGGGTGCAGAAAAAATGGTGATTTGTAGCAATTGCCCAGGTAACTTAAAGAATAAACCTTTTATTGGCTTGCCATTTATTTGGGGCTTTAAACAAGATGCTAAAAACCCACGTGAATTTAACCAAGGTCATGTTTTAGACCCAATTGGCGGTAAAGTTTATAAAGGCAAAGCTCGTTTAAGCGCTAACGGTAAGCGCCTCACCTTACGTGGCTATGTAGGTGTTTCAGTGATTGGTCGCAGCGTGACTTGGGTAAAATACTAATTCCAAAAACTAAGATATTGATTTACAGGGTTCTTTTTAAAGAGCCCTTTTTATTACCAAATTTTGAAACAATCCTTTTAAACACCGTACGACCGTTCAATCCAAAATATTGAAATAAAGGATGGCATTGAATAAAAAATAGACTAATATCTATAAGACATCTATACGCACAAGCCAAATTGACACATCAATATAACAGGCGTGAGCACAGCAAAGGGTTGGCTGAATTTCACCAAAGGAATACAAATAAAAGATTCTATTACAGCGTACACAGGCTAAATTAAAGAGAATCACTTATTGGATATCCACCAATTATTGATGTAAAGCAATCCCTCATTTCAGGCGAGCCAACTCGTTTGAATTCGATCAGAAGGAGTATGCCATGACCACCATTTTATATCGTGAAATCACTTCAGACGGACAGCACACAGAAATTATTGAAGAATTTACCCAGTTAGATTTAAAAAAATTTGCCGAAGCGTGTGGGCAAAGCCCTGAATGGGTCTTACAACTTTTAGAATATGACATCCTGCCTTCCCGCCCTGCCGAACGTATCCACCAATTTTTTGGTGAAGATGTCAGCCGTGCACGCCAAGCCTATCGGTTGCAACGTGATTTTGATGCCAGTTTTTCAGCTGTCGCCATGATGCTTGACCTGATTGATGAAGTACAAAAATTACGTAAAGAAGTTAAACATCTGAATTTTCAACATAGTTAATCCTCACGCTCTAGTTGTGTGATTCATCACCTTGCTAGAGCGTTTTTCTTTCTATGCCCGTAAATTTTTTTGATGAGAATGATCTACACAATGAAAACTAAAGACTGCAACAAGAAGATTAAAAATATGTTTCCTGAGTTTCGTGATTTAATTCAGGGATTACGCGACAGCAATCCACATTTTTCAAAAATTTTTGAAGATCACGAACAGCTAGACCGTGAAATTAGCCAGTTAGAGCTTGATCCTGTGCATCAGATTAATGATGACATTGAAGCGCTGAAACGCAAAAAATTAAGACTGAAAGATGAAATGTATCACTTGCTGCTTAAAGCACAAAATGATCAATTGGCTTAAAAATACATACAAGTCTGAACTGCAAATCCTCATACGATCAAATGCAGGACACAGCAAGAAAAGACAAAAAGCAAAACAAGATGGCGTATTCAAGTCTGAAAACAGCATTCAAAAAACTGCCATCTTGAGCTAAGTGTCTGCCTATCTGGTTCAATCTGTGGATAAGCTTATCAGTCCTATGGATAACTTTTGAGGTCTGTGGACAACTTTTATCAACGAATTATCTTGTGACATATATTGGATGTGGAACTCAATTTATCACCACATCTGCAAGTCTATCTTCTGGATTATTTAATTTTAGTCAGTTTTTCGACTTCTTTAATGGTGCCTTTCACGGTTTGCTTAATGGGTTCATAGTCTAAAAACCAAAATAAATTCATGGTTTGGTCATTATGTTGCTGTGCCAACATATCAATCACACTTTTTTCACCCAGACCGACAAGGTGCCTACGATAAAAATAATACAGCAACAACAAAGTAGTCATCACCATTACCCCAAGCATGATCCAAAAGGCCTGTGCGTGTTTCAGCCCCGGCATAAACTCAAAGTTCATCCCATACACCCCTGTAAATAAAGTCAAAGGTGCAAAAACTGCGGTAATGATGGCTAAAATCCGCATGTTTTCATTGGTCTGGTTGGCAATAGCAGAAAAATGCAGATCAATTGCGGTTTGCACTGCAGAGCGTAAGCGAATGGTATGCTTTTGAATTCGTTCAATGTGACTGGTCAAATCATCCAAACGTACCAAAATAATATCCTGCCGTTCACTACGTTTTTTGCCACGTAAATGTGGGTAGTTATCGACAATTTCATCACGCAATTCCTGCAAGGCTTCTATTTGCTCTTCACATAAATTTTCAACTTGCTGAAACGCCATATTTTCTTGCAGCAATTGATGCCAACGGGTAAAACGACGATGTCCCTGCAACAACTCTTGTTGCCAATATTCCACACGGCGGGTTAGCGGCATGCGAATATCCAAGTAATCATCCGCTACCAAATTCAGTAAACGCAACGTTAAATCTAATGGTGTTGCTGCCAGTTTGCGTGCTTTATTCTGTTCTTCAATCGGGCGTTGTACCGCTGCTTCCACACGTGACAAATAGCTTTCCATGACTTTATTGCCCTGTTCCCGCACACTAATCAAAATCTGCGGTGTCATAATAAAGCTCATCGGCGTAGTGGCCAGTCCAAAAATCCGTTCATGTTTCTCCCCGACTTGTTGCCCTGTTGCAATACGGTCTTCGGGTGTGATCAGTTTACGGAAAATCAATAAGTCATAATCATCTAAAGTATCAAACGCACATGGATGCTCTATATTTAAAATATCGCGCACATGATATTCATTGAGCGATAATTGACTGTACTGAAAAATCTCTTGTTGCCACTGTTCTGCACGGTTAAGCACATCATCACGGGTGCAATCAATCCAGATAAATTCAGGCTCAAGCCCTTCAATTGGCTGTTTTTGCACATAAATATTGGTTTTATGATTGGTATGCAGATAAAAATAATAACTTTGCATAGAACGGGCACTCTATTTCAGTTTTCTTGTACGGTTTTTTGAGATTTTAAGATGTACTCAGTTTAAACCTCAACGTTAGCACTTTATTAATTAACCATATGTTTCCACTAAATAAATATTAATTAGATTCAATGAAATAATTATGTTGTTTTGCTTTTAACACATCAAAAAAACAACTCAAGTTAATTATCCATTCTTGCTGTGTAGGCAAATAAGTTTCATGCAATTTCTGAGGAATTACTAGTTGTAATTTTTTTGATTTCATTTCATTCGTTTGTTGCTCAGAAATAGCTGTTTCCAATGTTAATAGATGCTTTTCTTTAACTCTTTCGGCTTCCGATAGCACTTGCCTCCAACGATCTTTGCATGTTGACTTCACACCAAGCATGGTTAGCCCCGATGTATTAAAATTTGGGTCATGATAATGATCTATACTAGGAAAAATAAAATCAGGCTTTACTTTATTTTCTGTAATTTTATTCCTGCTATAATTTAAATTGTTAAGTTGTAATAAAACTTCTATATGATTCTCTAATGTAAGACCAACTCTACTTTTACGACGATTCTGAACGGACAATGAAAATTCTAAAAAGCCATCGACATTAAGATTATTCTGTTTACAGCTCCCGAATCCTTGCGACAATCTTTCCGAGATCAAATAACGCTCAAATGTACGAAATAATATTTCTTCTCTTTCCATCCAAGCCATTAATACAACATCAGGATCTTCTTTAGGATCAATATCAACAGTTCCACGTGCAAATTCTGAAAAAACTTTTGTAGTTGGAAACCTTGCACCAAATTGATTAAGCATTTTTTCAAGAAATGTTTCTTCTGAAGTTTCTACAGCAATTCCTATACTTTCTAAAATGAAACAAGATGCAAACTCAATTCTATCTTGTTCTGTTTCTAATTCAGATTTAATCGAAAATCCAGGGTGCGCTATTGTATTAAACCCAAATAACCATTCAATTTGTCTTGCAATACTTGAACCACTTTCAGCGATAATCATAAGAAGGCTTTCATCAAGTCGCTTAGCAATTACAAGTAAATCTCCTTCATTAGCATTTTGAGATACCAATGTTGTTTTAAAATACAGCCTATGTTCGGAACGTGTTGGATGCTTTTCACGAGCATCGTACCAAGTTAAGGTACTCTCTTCGACAATTGGCTCATCCTCAAAATCCGTTAAATACATAATCTTAGCATCATATATTCTACGTTCTGTTCCTAATATTTCACGTAACTGCTTTATGCCGTTAAACTCGTGTTGATTAGAGCTAAGCACATTTGCTTCAACCAAACTAAGCTTTTTTGCCGCCACTCCCATAAAATATTCGGATAAATATCCCTTTTTCATACGTACACCTAAGCATTTAAATCGGTAATGGTATTTGCTTTAATGTGATTTCCTCATTTTGCATTGTAAGAATATGTGGAAGCATAATACGAGCAATTTCATTAAAGACTGGTGCAACAACACTATTGCCAAATTGACGATAGGCTTGAGTGTCACTTACAGGAATTCGAAAAGTATCAGGAAAGCCCATTAATCTCGCACACTCTCTAGGTGTCAATCTCCGAGGTCGCTTATTTTCCCCTTGATAAACTAATATTTCAGAACCATCTTTATAATATCGTGCTGATAAAGTTCTAGTAACACTGTCTGGATAAGCCATTCCAAATCCAAACCCATTTCCTGCAGCTCGATGTTTTTCTGCATAATTTTGTAGATAAGTCCACAAATTAGGGGTCAAAGTATATTTAGATTGCACATTTTTCCCATGGTGATCAAAGAAACGATTATCATCCCATTCTAAATAAGGTTCAGTCCCATCAGTTTTGTGTAAAATATCACCTAAAACAGGTTTCACTTCAGGGAAACACATATCTTCCCATGAGAAGTTTACTTTTTCTCTAAAACCTATAATTACAATACGCTCCCTGTGCTGCGGTGTAAAATGCTGTCCATCTATCACTTTATAATAAACATGGTAGCCGAGCTCATCTCTCAAAGTTTCAAGAATTACCTTAAAAGTATTTCCCTTATCATGCGAAATAAGATTCTTTACATTTTCTAATAGAAATGCTTTAGGACGTTTTTTTGCAATAATTCTTGCAACATCAAAAAAAAGTGTACCTTGTGTAGTACATTCGAAACCATGTGGTCTTCCAAGAGAGTTTTTCTTGCTGACACCCGCAATACTAAATGGCTGACAAGGAAATCCGCCTAACAATACATCATGGTCAGGTATTTCTTCGGCTGGAAATGGAACAATATCGCCAATAAACGGGTGCTGATCACCATAATTTTCGATATAGGTTTTCTTAGAAAAATCATTCCACTCACTTGTAAAAACACACTCTCCATGGTTTTTTTCAAAACCCAAACGTATACCGCCAATTCCTGCAAATAAATCTATAAACTTAAAAGCTGGCATATTTGAGTGATTCTGCGGTGATTCGGGCATTCCCAAAATATTACGTAACGCAGGTTCTAACATGACGGGACAAGGTGTTTCTCCTCTTTCCCAACGTCCTAAAGTTTTAATATTTTTACCTAATTTACTTGCTAATTCTTTCTGTGTAAATCTCTGTCTAGCTAACTTTAATAAATCAAATGATCGAACACTACCCATTTTCACATCCAGGTTGATTTTAGGACATTATGACCTATGAAAGGACGTGATAATAGTACTAACAAGCTTATCTTTATAGCAATGCGACACCAGCTGTCACTTATTAAACAATAACACTGAACTCTTCATACAAAATCACTTGCCTGCAGCTATATTTATTGTTAATTACGAATAGGTCTTTTAGCTTTAGATTTGAATGGTGCACTATAAATTTATAGCAATAGTTATTAAAACAACAACCAAGTAACAAAAGCTAAATCATTTAAAATTCAGTATAAAAAAACCCGCATTCAGATTGAATACGGGTTTTTTGACCATTTCAGATCATCAACACAGCATTACGCTTGTTCGATATCTTTCATAGTTAATTTGATACGACCACGGTTGTCTACATCAGCAACCTGTACTTTCACTTCCTGACCTTCTTTCAACACGTCTGCAACGTTGGCAATACGCTCATTTGAAATTTGAGAAATGTGAAGTAAACCGTCAGTACCCGGAAGGATATTTACGAACGCACCGAATTCAACAATACGGATTACTTTACCTGTGTAAATTGTACCCGGCTCGATTTCAGCAGTTAAAGCCTGAATTTTTGCAACAGCAGCTTGTGCAGCAGCTTTGGTTTCACCAAATACGCGCACTGTACCGTTGTCTTCAATATCAATTGCCGCTTTAGTTTCTTCAGTAATTTGGCGGATGGTAGCACCACCTTTACCAATTACATCACGAATTTTGTCTGGGTTGATGTTAATCACTTGGAAAGTTGGCGCATGCATTGAAATTTCTGGACGCGCACGTGAAATCACTTGGTTCATTGCATTTAAGATATGCATACGACCCGCATAAGCTTGGTTTAATGCAACTTCCATAATTTCTTCGGTGATGCCTTCAATCTTGATGTCCATTTGCAGTGCAGTAATACCGTTGGCAGAACCAGCAACTTTAAAGTCCATGTCGCCAAGGTGGTCTTCATCACCCAAAATGTCAGAAAGTACCGCGAAACGCTCGCCTTCTTTCACTAAGCCCATTGCGATACCCGCAACTGGTGCTTTCAATGGAACACCTGCATCCATAAGTGATAACGATGCACCACAAACAGACGCCATAGAAGATGAACCGTTTGATTCAGTAATGTCAGATACGATACGAATTACATACGGGAAGCGATCTGCTGCAGGAAGAACAGCTTGCACACCACGACGTGCCAAACGACCATGGCCAATTTCACGACGTTTAGGGCCAGACTCACGACCTGTTTCACCTACAGAGTATGCAGGGAAGTTGTAGTGCAACATGAAGTTGTCAGTTTTAGTACCCGATAAGGTATCAACCATTAAGGCATCACGTGTATTACCTAAAGTGGTGGTAACCAAAGCCTGAGTTTCACCACGGGTAAACAATGCAGAACCGTGCGCACGGTCTAGAACGCCAACCTGTACGTCAAGCGCACGAACGGTTTTGGTGTCACGACCATCAATACGTGGTTTACCAGACAAGATGTTGTCACGTACGGTACGGTATTTAAGATCTTCAAAGAGTTCGTTCAAGTCATCTGCAATGCCAGTTTCGTCATTTTCAGGAACGAATTGCGCAACGGCTTCTGCTTGAAGTGCATCTAATGCCGCATAACGGTCTTGTTTGATGGCAATGGTATAAGCTTCAGAAATTTTTGCTTCAAACGCTTCTTTTAATTTTGCACGAAGGTCTTCGTTTTTCTCAGGAGCAGTCCAAGTTGACTCAGTTGCACCAGCAGCTGCAGCAAATTCTTTGATCGCTTGAATCGCGATTTGCATTTCGTCATGACCGTAAAGCACTGCGCCTAACATTTGGTCTTCTGAAAGTTCTTTTGCTTCAGATTCAACCATCAATACAGCAGATTCTGTACCTGCAACCACAAGGTCAAGGTCAGATTGCGCCATTTGTTCAAAGTTCGGGTTAAGCACGTATTCGCCGTTGATTAAACCCACACGCGCCGCACCAATTGGGCCACGGAACGGTGTACCTGCAATTGCAAGTGCAGCAGACGTACCTAACATTGCAGCAATGTCAGCTTCCATGGTTTTGTCAGAAGATACAACAGTCGCAGTAACTTGAATTTCGTTGTAGTAACCTTCTGGGAACAACGGACGAATTGGACGGTCAATTAAACGTGAAATTAAAGTTTCTGCTTCAGAAGCACGGCCTTCACGCTTACCATAACCACCTGGGATACGACCTGCAGCATATTGTTTTTCTTGATAGTTAACAGTCAGTGGGAAGAAATCTTGACCCGCTTTTGCTGTTGGTTGAGCAACCACTGCAACCAATACAGTCACGCCACCCATAGTAATCATTACCGTGTTGGCTTGACGCGCTACACGACCAGTTTCAAGTACAACTTGGTGCTGACCAAATTGGAATTCTTTACGAATAATATTAAACATCGACATGTTTTATTTTTTCCTAGTTCTTGTGAACAATTATTCTCGTGGAGACCCCTAAGGTTTGGCATTCACAATACAATTGTTTAGGTAAATGACAAAGCTTAGAAGCCGACCTCACTCGAATGAAACACGATTTTTAAACACAAAGAAGGAGCGAATCATTCGCCCCTTCCACTGATCTAGCCAAGGCTAGATATACTTTAGTTTTCAGTAATACAGCATTCAACATGCAATAGTCCGAAAATAAAAGCTTAAATCGAATTAACGACGTAAACCTAAAGCAGCAATCAATGCGCTGTAACGAGTCACATCTTTGCCTTTAAGGTAGTCAAGTAACTTACGACGTTGGTTAACCATACGGATTAGACCGCGACGGCTATGGTGGTCGTGTTTGTGCTCTTTGAAGTGACCTTGTAAGTCATTGATTTGAGCAGTTAAAAGCGCTACTTGAACTTCTGGTGAACCAGTGTCGTTTTCAGCACGAGCAAATTTAGCGATGATCTCTGCGCGATCTGCGTTTGTTAAAGCCATTCGATTTCTCCGAGATGCTTAATAAAAAGATTTGATACCGATCAATTGATGAATCAACTGACTGCCGTGCATCACTACAGCAAGGGCATCATTTTAAGGCAAAAACGTGCCGATTGCAAAACAGAACGACTAACAACTGCTTTAATTTTTACTTTAAGCAGTCACACCAGATTTTTTCTGCCCGCTGTTCTGCATAGATAAAAGTATAAAGTACTCCGCATAAATAAATATACATTTGTATATGATTGATAATATGTAATATTTTGCCAATAACATAAAACATAATGTCATTTTTAGCTCACAAAATAAAACAGCCCGAGCATAGCTCGGGCTGTTTTTGCGCTGTAGTTTCTTGTCTTATTATTCTTATTGTTTTGTTTATTGTGGTTATTTGCGCGTTTTCGCGTCTTATTCTCTGAACATTCCTGTTCTGGGTTTCACGTCCTTGTGTGGTAGATTTTGCCACAATACTAAAGTGAAAGAAGTCGTATTTCTCGTATCTGTTTGTAAGCTTTTTCTTACAACAGGTAAGCATTGTCAGCATTTTGCAAATCACCCAAACTTACAGGCATAAAAAAGCCCTGTAGTCTCTCCCAAAACTACAAGGCTTAGCGGCTGTAAGTTTCCTCTTCTCACTCACGTCCTGTCAGTTCGCTGTCTATCGACAATTATCGTTATTATTCTGCGATTATGCTCAAAATCCTTATTGAGCTTTTTGTGTGAAGTCATCTTCTCAAAAACATACTCGAATCTCTATGCGCAAATTTCTCGAATTGATGTAAGCCATTTCGTACAAAAGCACCTATTATTCACTTCCGCTTAATAATTCAGAACCTCATTAATTCTAGCTAACAAACCACTGCTACGACGGGTGCGAATACTCAATGCCTGTTCCAGCGCTTGTGCATCGACCAGCAAACTCACCACTTTTTTAGCACGGGTAATGGCAGTGTAGATCAGCTCCTTACTCAGCAAGTTTTTTGCCGCAGCATCCAACACCATAGCTGTATGAGTAAATTCAGAACCTTGCGATTTATGAATAGTAAGTACAAATGCGGTTTCAATATTTTTAGGTAAGCGTGTTGCAGGCACCCACTTATTTAAACTTGGAAAATATACTTCAAACTGGCGCTGATCATTCTGCTCTCGCATAAAACAGATGCCAATATCACCATTCGACAACCCCAGTTGATAATCGTTATAGGTCATCATGACGGGGCGTCCTGCATACCAATCGCCATGTTTGGTTTGTTTTAACTGTTGCAACAAGCGTTTTTCAATCTGCAAATTCAGTTGTTGTAAACCCAAATGACCATGACGAATTGCGGTTAAAATACGGTAATCATCAAATACATTCACCACATTCTCAACATGCGCTTGAAATGCTGTACTTGATTGTTCCAAGCCCAAAGTATGTGCTTTTAATACCGCTACATAAGCCTGATAACCATACATCAGCTGATCATAATAATGCGCTAAATTTTCCGCTGAAATTTGCCCATTTTGCTGAGGTAAATATTGCAGTTGTAGGGCATCTATTTCGACTTGCTTAAATTGAATTGGCTTTAATTCACCTGCTGCCACGACTTGCTGTTCAAACTCAGCCAAAACCTGTGCAGGAGAATGTTCTTGCTGAATAAACTTCGCCATTGCGCCAATTTTTGCACCTTCAGCAAAACGACGTGTGGTCACTAAATTGACACGGTTATTTGCGAGTTCAGGCACTTGCTGTAAATCGGCCAATACTGTACCGACATCGACTGAAGCCAATTGATTAGCATCACCCAACAGAATTAAACGTGCCTGCGCAGGAATGGCAGCCAATAACATCTGTGACAGGCTTAAATCCAGCATCGACGCTTCATCGACCACAATCACGTCATAAGGTAGAGGTTGTTTAGCGTGAAAGCGTGGCTTGCCTGTATTGCCTAAGCCCAATAAACGATGCAAAGTCACGGGTCGTAATTGACGTAAAGCATCGACATTAAACATTTGTAAAGCTTGACTATTCAAGGCATTTTGCAAAGCTTCATCCATCCGCTGTGCCGCTTTGCCTGTTGGTGCAGCCATCGCAATCCGAATATTTGGCAAAGCTTGATTAAGCACCGCAACAATATGCGCCAAAGTATAGGTTTTTCCTGTACCTGGCCCACCAGTGATAATACTTAAACTTTGAGTTGCCGCAGTCTGTAACGCTTTTTGCTGCTGTGGATCTTGCAATAAATTAAGCTGTTCGGCTTGTAATTCAAAGGACAAAGGCGGCTGCGCCTGAATCCGTAAAATATCGCTAGCAACCTGATGTTCCAGTTTCCAGTAGCGATACAAATACAAACGCTGCCCATCAAATACAAACGGTGCAATTTGTGGATCAGGATTTAAAGCGCTACGCTGCAAGTTCATGTGCAAATGTTGCAATGCCGCCACTTGTTCTGCGGTTGCAGGAATACAGCTATCCCCTTGCTGAATAGCATCGAGTACCTGTTGCATCAAAATTTGCGCTGAAGCATCAAAAGTGACATTGCTAAATGGCGGCTGACATAGGTAATCCATCCACGCATGCATTGGCGTTTGAGCTGAATTTAAGTGAATATGCTTGTTTTCCACACAGTTATCCTCAAAGTTATCCACAGGATAAGCAATTGTTTTATTAAGTCGATAAGCTGACTTAGCGTTATTTTTTAAGTTCAAAGTAACCCAATATTTGATCTAGTTGCAGAATAAATTCCGCATCTGGCCGCCAATGACAAACCCCTTGCCCTGCTTGCCCCTGCATACCACGCAAATACAAATAACTGGCTCCACCCAAATGTTGCCGAATATCATAATCTTGCAAACGACTGCTCAAATAACGGTGCAACGCCACCAAATACAAGGCCGCTTGTAACCAATAACTCGATTGGGTCATGTTGTGTTCAAGGTTGGTTTTTTCATAATCGCGCTGATCGGCACCCAAATAATTACTCTTATAGTCGGCAATGTGATAACACTGCCCATCAAAATAAACCAAGTCAATTGAGCCTGTCAGATAACGCGCAGTAGCGGCTTCATTTAAATCTTGAATAGGATGTCCCGCATCTTCAAACAATTGCTGAATTGCTTGAATAAATAAGCGCTGATCTGCCAACGCCAAATAGAATGGAAACTCTGATAAATAATGTGCAGTAGATAAGGCGGAAAGCTGGAAAGTATCGTGCAAAGGAGTATTCAACACATCCTTCAGCCACTCGGTCATGTGCGCAAAAATATCTGCTTCCTGCACAGTCGCGCTGCCTTTGGCAGTGTCGAGTTTTGCAATCAAATCTACCAATAACACATCTGAATTAAACTCTTTGTCGTTATGAAAACGGCGTTTGACTTCTTCAAAAATGTCATCATGACTGGCTTGAAAGTCGATATATTCAAAGAGTTTATGTAAAAAACTCCCCGCTTGAGTACCACGCTGAAAATTAGCTTTGATCCATGCAATCGGTTGAGCCACCTGTACGATTTCCTGTTCCGTTTCGACAGGTTCCTGATTGATTTCGTCGGCAGCAGCAGCCTGCTCCTCGCTTGCCAATGCCAAAGTATCGCTACGCATGGCGGCAGGTAAATGTTGTGCCAAGCCACTAAAACTGGTTTTGGTTCGTGGATAAAAGCGACGCTGCGGAAAATCTGCAGCTTCAATCTTAATTTCTTGCACTTGTTCAAGTTGTAATGCTGCCGCCAATTGTGTCAGAGGTGCTTCATCACAGCTCCATGCTGCTGCAATTTCTGCTGAACTTGGCGCTTGTAAACGCCAGACATTTAAACCAGCAGATTTTGGTGCAGCCTCTTTTTTACCTTCTTTTGCAGGCGTAGGCTGTTTTAGCATCGCATAGACCCGATAACTGGCACGGGTGAGTGCCACATACCAAAGCCGATTCAACTCTGCCAAACGGCGCTCACTGTGCTGCTGCATTGCTGTGGCATCTATGTCTTTATGTTTAATGGCAATGATACGTTGCTCAATGCCTTGCTCTTCCTGCGTTGCAAACACCAAAGCAGACTTGTCAGATTTGGGCGGCTGATCTGCCGACATCAAAAAGACCACTTTAAACTCCAAGCCTTTGGACTGGTGAATGGTCATCAATTTCACGCCTGCCGCATTAGAAAGTTTTCGTTCAATTTCCCAATCGCGTTTGGCAGGTGATTCAACTTGCTGTAAATACCAGTAATACAGCATGTAAGCCCCTTGATGGCGTTCACTTTGACGACTCAGCAATTCGGTTAAATGGCGTAAATTCACCACATGCCGTTCATTGTCAAAACTGCGTTTTGCCACCAAATTTTCCCAAATTTTAAATAAGTTCAGGCAGTAATTCCATGCGGTTAAAAAGCCTTTATTGACCCACATTTCCCGAATGCAGTCGAAGTCATAAATAAACTGACCTAACCCCTGTTGCTCAAGTTCAATCAACTGTTGCAGGTTATAACCCAATAAACGTGTCAGTAAGGCACGCTTGACCTTGGCTTCATCATAAGGATGTAAAATTGCAGTTAAAATTGCCGCCACATCTTTGGCTAAAAAGCCTGTAAAAACTCTGCGCTGGCTACTTCTATTGACCTGAATTCCAATCCGCTCAAGCTCGTATTGGGCTTGATCTAGCTTTTGATGACTGGTCGATAAAATGGCAATATCATCAGCTTGCAAAGCAACTTTGCCTTCAGAATGATCAAAATATAAATCGCCTGCGATACCTTGATTTAATAACGCGCGAATTTTCCATGCAATTTGAATGGATTCATCCTGATCATGTTCCACCGTCACCCAACGCAGCGGTGCAGGATTGACCTGTTGCCGATCCATTAAAGCAGGATGAGGACGTGAACCTGCAATGACAGGTTCATAAATCACTTTCTCACCAAAAGCGGGTTGGCGTTGAAATAGCTCGTCCACCACACAGACCAACTCTTTCACTGAACGATGATTTTGTCTGAGTGAATAAATGCGACCTTGCTTTTTCAGCACGTCATCACGGGCATTGTTATAGGTCAGCATATCGCCACCGCGAAAACCATAAATCGCCTGCTTAGGATCGCCCACCATAATCATGCAACCGCGCGCATACCACTTCGGATTACGCCAAATTTGCGCCAGCATGTCGTCTTGATCTTGGTTAGTATCCTGAAACTCATCCACCAAAATCAGTGGATAACGGGTATGCACAAACTGCGCAAAACGCTGCCCACGTTCGCCCTGCAACGCTTCGGCTAAGCTGCGAATTTGTTGGGCAAAAGTGGTTTCCCCTTTTTGCTGTAAAAGTTGCGGTAAACGCTGCTTGACGTGTTGTACCAAATAGAATTTTAAATTGGTATCCACCAATTCAATTTGACGCTCAAAATTAAGTTTGGCATCCACAACTGCTTTAATTTTTCGGATTACAGGATGATCAAAAAAAGCATCTTGCACCTCTTGCGTACATGGCGCTTTCGCTTTGTTAAAAATAGATTTTCTGAGCTTACCGTCTTGATTCAAATATAGTGCAAAGACCGCATTAAACAATGCGGCAAGATGTGAATTAAAATAATGTTCTAAAGGGCTGTGCTTAATTTTTTCAATCAGTTTTGGCAAAGTCACTGTAAATAGTGGCTGCAACCCCTTCTTATCACTCCCCGCGACATAATCGGAAAAATTAAAGCTATATTCACCATCATAATATTCTTTTAATTCTTCAATTTGCGTCATGGTGATACTGGCTAAATTCTGCAACGCCTCTGCTAAATCTTGTACATCCAATTGTGCCTGATCTATGCCCTGAATCTCTGCCGATGCAAAATTCAAACTGGTATTGACCAACCCCTCATAATCGGCTGCCGATTTCAACCGCCCACATAACAGCATATAGTCCACAACATGCTGAGGCTGTGCTTGAATCCATTCACGCAGCACATCATGCAGCAATTGTTCAGTATAGACCGATGCTTGGTCGGTAATATTGGCGCGCTCAATTTTGCCGCTTTCAAAGGAAAATTCACGCAATAATTTTTGGCTAAAGCTATCCAGCGTTCCGACAAATAATTCATCGAGTTGTGCAATCACCAAGTTCAAACGTGAACTGGCATAGTCCAGTTTTAAGCGATATTCCTGCAGAACATTTTTGAGTAAAGGATCTTGTAGTTGTGCAATTTTCTCTGCAAGGGCGCGTTGATCTAAAGACTGATTTAAACACTGGTCGATATATTGTTGGGTTTCAAGCAAGCGTGCACGAATACGACTTTTTAGCTCGGCTGCGGCGGCACGGGTAAATGTGGTCGCAATCACCTGATTAGGCAAATAATCTTTCAGGAAAATCCGCACCATCAAACTAGATAAAGTATAGGTTTTTCCTGTACCTGCCGATGCTTCAATCCAATGCAAGCCTTTGAATTGCATCTCTTGAATTGGGTCATAACAAATTGGGAATGGGCTAGATGAGTTCACGCAGATTCCCCTTGTTTTTGAAGATTTTTCGCAGATTCATAATTTTCAATGATGGGCAGATACAGTCGATGGCTATATTGCTGAAATGCCTCAATCAACAACGGTTCAGTTTCACTGTCTTGAAAAATAAATGACCAGTCTGGGTGATTTTTCTCACTTTCATCAATAAAGCTCCTCCTAGCACCGTCATGCCAATGTTTTACAAAGCTTTCCATATTCAAAACTTGATCGGACTGAGCTTCATCCCACTGAATTTCAAATTCTTTTTTATCTTTCATTTTTAAAACCAAAGCCGCAGGCAATAACACAGGATATTGCTGTGCGTGTTTCCAGAACTCAAACCACTGGGCTAAATACTCGTGTGCTTGCTGTGCATGGATATTGGCAAAATGAATCACCGCATCTTTACACACCACAATCCGCTCTAAATCTTGATGTTCTGTGTTCTGATAGGCCACCCAAAACAAATATTCCAACCACACTTCGGCATATTTTCTTGGTCTGGCACTCGCTGCCACCACGCTACACCAAAGCTTTGTCGGCTGTTCAGGCACTTGAATACGGATATGCAAATGCGGATTCATTTTCCAAAGCTGTTGCGTTGTTGTGGTTGCCTCGTCTGCAAATTGCTGGAGTGTGTCACGTAAATATTGCTGTTCTTGCAGTCCCGTTTGAAACGTGGCATTTAAGGTTTTACCCACAGGCAAGGTATCTTGCAACAAGCTTTCTGCATCTTGCTCGCCATGTTGCAGTAAAAAATCACGCACACTATATTTTTCCAAGCCATTTAAAATCAGCGGCTCGTGGTTCATTGCAGCAGTGTCGGATTGTAAATTTTCGACCCCAATCGCTTTTAAATAGGCACGCGCAGGGAAACACACATCTCGAATCCATTGCATACTGTCGAGTACCACCACGTCTTGTGGCAATAATGGATATTCACCAAACCATGCTTCGCGTGGTGTGGTTTCTTGCTGCATTTGTTTGGCAACCCGATACCATTGATCTTTAAAGCGAACTTCACGGCTTTCGGCAAAACGCAGTTGATCAAAAGGTTGCAAACTATGCAGGTGATAAAGAGATTTCAATTGCGCAGGAATCTCGACACCGTTCAAGTTTAAGCGTGAATCGCTAGCCCTATCGGGATGTTTCACAATCAATTCCAAATGCTGCACAAATTCCTGCACCAGCACGGATGGATCACGTACCTCACCATCGCTGACATCAAAACCGTTATAAAATAACCAAACACTGTCTTGCGCCAACAATAAACTGTCTAAAAACGCCCCCTGATCATCCTCAATGCGTGAACGATCTCCCAGTTGTGGTTTTAATAGTTGCATCAAATCAAAAGCCAATTGCTGATCACGACTTGGGAACACGCCATTGTCCAAATTCAACATCACAATCAACTTATATGGCAGCGGACGAATTGCACCAATTTGGCTAAAGGTAATGGCGCCCGATGGACTGGCTTGTTCGAGTTGGGTTTCGAGCTGGGCTGAAATTTCTTGCAGAATATAATCCAGCGGTAAGCTTAAATGACGCAAATCTTGACCCGACTGCACATCAAAATAACTGGCTAAGGTCAGCATACGGTCATGTTTTTGCACCAAACTAAACACCGATGCCAACACATCTACCCCTGCATCCTGAAACTCACTCAGGTCTTGCATC
This sequence comes from Acinetobacter sp. YH1901141, assembly GCF_013416935.1. Taxonomy (NCBI): domain Bacteria; kingdom Pseudomonadati; phylum Pseudomonadota; class Gammaproteobacteria; order Moraxellales; family Moraxellaceae; genus Acinetobacter; species Acinetobacter sp. YH1901141. Next base: position 150,437 of record NZ_VPEY01000001.1, read on the forward strand.
AGTTGTTTAAGCCAATATTCCACCGTTTTGGCTTGCCCCAATTCATGCTGAATTAGCCAATCACGGCGCTGTGCAAAATCCTGATAAATTTGAACCAGTTTAAAAATCAATTCAAAATCGCTACTTTGCACATCGGCATAACTTAAAGTGTGCTGAACCACGCAATGCTCTGGCACTGCAACGCCCAAAGCCAAACGATCTAAAGCAAACTTTAAGCTGAACCGATAATCTTGATCATCTGCACTCAGGCTGCGTTTTAAATGCTCGGCATCTAAACCACGTTTAAAACCTGCATTGGCCAACAACTCATTCATGCGCTCAATGTTGTTTAAATTCAAGGCATAACGCTGTTGTGTGGCAGCCAAACTCAACCAGTCGCCAAACTCCTCAAAGCTAAAACGTCCTTGTACTAGCGCTATACGCCCAACCACCGCACGCCAAGCATTATGAATGTCTAAAGAGCTGATGCCTGCAATTTGAATAGGCAAATACACACTATCTTGACTGAGTTGATGCCCTAAAGTAGCTTGATTCTGCTGTGCTTTTTGTTGTCCTTTCTGATAGAGATCACGCTCACTTGGCGGTGCAGCAAATACGCTGCGAATTAAAGACTCTTGTTCTTTGAGTTTCGGACTCAATACCAAAATATCACTGGCTTGGCGGCTGTCATCTTGTCCTAGCCATGCAATTAAACGATCTTTGAGTACCTCAAGCTGACGTAAACTTGAATGACACACATGAATTTGCAATGACTCATCGGCAGGATCTAAGTCATACGCCTGCGCGACTGGCTCAACCAAATTCAATACATCCGATTGAATTTTACCCAGTAAATGCTGCGGCTCTTCTTCAGGGAAAAGATCATACCACTCGCCTTCATCACCACTTGACAACGCCGCCAATAAAGAAAAGTGATCACGTGCCTGTTTACCAAAGCGTGTCAGCAAAGGATGATGTGACTCGCGCATATCGGCATTAAATTCGCCATTATATTTTTTGATATATGCAGCAATATCATCATCACTTACGGTTTTATTTTGACTTTCCATCTCACGAATAAAACGACTTTTGATTCGCGCATCCATGTTTAATTTCCACTTAGGATCGACCATGTCTGCCCAATATTCTTGCGATGGGTTGTAATGCAGAATAAAAATATCCATATACTGCGCCAAACGGCGGATAAACAGCAACTGACTTGGCGGCAAATCCAATAAGGTAAAAATCACCAACTGTTTGGGTAATTTGTTAATACACGAATTTGGATTTTCAGGCTCGCCCAAAGCTTGCCAAAATTGCAGATCAATCTCCTGCATTTTTTCAAAATCTGCATGAAAAATATGCAACCACAACCAACTTTGCCATTGCTCTAATTCTTCGGCTTGCTCTTGAGTAAATGCGGCTATTTCCAATGCCGCTTGTTTTTCTTCTTCGCTCTCAAAGTTTTTAGGGATATAAATTTGCTGCTTTAAGTTCAGGCGTTTCTGCTGTCCCCAAACCGCTAACCAATTGCTTTGACATTGGCAGACACCCTCGCAGCCTTTTTGGCAAAAACCACGATAAACCATGTAATTGCTAAATAAACGTGAAACTTTATCTGCCACCCAATACAGCATGTTTTGCTTTTTGAGCTGCTTTTCTAAACCCTGTGACAATTGCTCTGCGCTGTCATAAATTCGCTGAATCAAACGATGTAAAGCATGCTCCGCAGGAAGTGGGTTTTGTTCGTGTTGTATCCACGGTTGTAAGTCATAAAACACACGCCATTGCATCACAATACGCGGAATATTTGCCTGACGCACCCGATCTTTATCGTCTAAAACTGCCTGATAAGCGGCCCATTGAAAGGCACGAATACGATGATGAAATTCAGTATTGGCACTAATGCCTTTTTGCTCGGCTATTTTTTCCGTCAGCCACTTTTCTACTGCCACTGAAGGCACAATAAAATGCTGGGTTTGTAGCACCTGAAGCGGATTCGATGTCGGTTGACGTATGGTTTTCAGCATTTCATTGACTAAAACTTCTATACGTTGGCTTTGTATGACATGAATCGCCATAAGGTATCCTTTAATTTATTTTGAATAAGAATGTATTAAATGTACTAGAAGGCCGTTGATCTATCATTTGCCTCAAGCACAACAAAAGAATAAAGATTATTGGCTATACACTTACAACGGTGTATGCCACTTTACAAGCATACTTTTATTGCCTACTTTATTCAAAAAGTGCTTTGAATAAAGTGGTTTAATTTACCAAACAGCATACGATTATCCGCCATTTTAAGGTTGTACTTATGATAAAAAGAGAGACAATTCCAGACAGTATTGATCCAAGCCTAGACTTGGAAATGATTCGTGCAGAATGCCTAGAACTGGTCAAAAAACGTGCCTATTTTTCTGCAGGTGCAGCCGTCATTCCTGTGCCGTTCTTAGACGTTGTCATTGATGTGGGCATCTTGTCGCAACTGATTCCAGAAATTAATGCACGTTTTGGCTTATCTCCTGAGCAAGTCAGCGTGTATGATCCTGAAACCCGAAAAGTCCACTGGAGCGAATTGCGTAAACGCGGTGTGGAATTTTCAGGCTTAGTCGTGGCGCGTACTGCAGTAAAAAAATCCCTGAATAATGTCGCAGCCAAGTACATCACCAAACAAGTCACCAAGTTTATTCCATTGGGTGGACAAATGGTGGCAGCAGGTTTGGGTTATTTTATTATGAAAAAAATTGCCGAAACGCATGTTGAAGAAAGCTATAAACTGGCAAAAAGCATTCAGCTTAAACAAGCCAAAGTTGTGAATGCTTAATTTTTAAACTAAACAGACTCAAATTCAGCTAACTTAACACGCAGTCTTTGCATCCTCGAGGCAGATTATTCTGCCTTGAGTTGTTTCAAGATGGTTCTTAAAATTTCCAAACGTGCTGCATTTTTGTCATTACTCGGAATGATGTGCCACGGTGCATATTCGGTACTGGTACGTTGCAGCATATCTGCCGCTGCCACCAAATAATCATCCCAACGGCTACGGTTGCGCCAGTCTTCATCTGTAATTTTAAAACGCTTATGTGCGGTTTCCTGACGTGCTTTAAAACGCAGCTCCTGCTCATCTTTACTAATGGCTAACCAAAATTTGATGACGACAGTTTGATGATCATTTAAGTCTTTTTCAAAACGGTTGATTTCGTCATAAGAACGCTGCCATTCCAGTGGGCTAATCAAACCTTCTACACGTTCTACCAATACCCGCCCATACCAAGAACGGTCAAAAATATTGATTTTTTCTTCAGGCAGAATTTTCGTCCAAAAACGCCACAAATAAGGACGACTGATTTCAAAGGCTTCAGGTGCACTAATGGTGTAAATTTCGTATTCACGCGGATCCAGTTTTTTTACAATCCGTTTAATCGCGCCGCCTTTGCCTGCTGCGTCCATTCCTTCAAAAACAATGCTGACATTACGGTTATCTAAACGCAGTGCATCTGCCACTTTTTTCGTGAGTTTCTTTAACTCTGCTTTATAGTCATCCTCATTGACCGATTCAGATACAGGATTAAGCAAAACTTCTGGAATTTCTGCAGCTTGCCAAGTGATGCCCGAACTGGTCGGATGCACAGGACAATGCTCTAAGGCACGTAAAATATGCTGTGCAAATTGTTGATCGCGGATGGTTTCATCTTCGCAATCAATCATAATCCAGTCATCGGTAAAGCGTTGGCGCAGCTTCTGCAAGCTGTCATATTGCTTTTTATTGCGCCAATCCAAACCGTGCAATTTATGCCAATGCACTTCGCTCGGTTCCATATCATCCAGTCGTTTTTGTAGTGATTTCCACGATAAATCGAACCAGATTTTAATGACATCCACATGGTTATTTTTTAAGTCTTCTTCATAGGCACGCATTTTTTCGACATAGTTATCAAACATGGTGTCATCAATTTGTTTAGACACATGCATGGCTGTGCTTAATAAGTCACTATACCAATTGCCAAACATCACCATTATTTGACCTTCGGCAGGAATAAAACGTGCATAAGGCTGCCAAAGTGTCTGTTTGGGATTAAACGGGTGTGGCGCATCGGCTTTTACCCTTAAATAACGCGGATCGACCCATTCCCTAAGTTGTTTGACCGACTCTCCTTTCCCCGCCAATTCAATGCCGCTCACTAAAATCAGCAAACTTTTGGCATTTTTTTCACCTTTGGTATTTTTTAAAGCATATTGGGCTTCAATTAGCTCGACTGAAAGTTGTTCTTCTTCCATGAGTTTAAATTCAGTATGTGCTTGTGACATCATCTACCCTATTGTTGTGTTATTTAAGCTCTGCTGATCATTCGTCTATATTTACGATATTAGAATGAGCGACAGACTTTGATCAGTATACGAATATCGACCCATTTTTTAACAACTTTTCGCGTATTTTTGTAGATTAATCTCACACACTGACCTTTGCCGTTTGGAATTCTGTGTAATTTGTCATAGCGACGAGATCAAACTCACATTAAGATTTGCCCATTCAACTCAATAATGAGACACCCTATGTCTAAACTTGCTGCTTTAGATGAGCTGTTAGAACTGTATTATCAATTTAAATATCATAAAAATCCTATGCTTTTTCAACGCTTACAAGATGTTCAAGCATGGCAAAAACAGCGTATGCAACGCACCCATGCCACACAGTTTGCCGAAAAGCACAATGTCTTGATGGCTGAATATTTTTTAAACCGCTTATATGGCGGTCCAGATTTTGACGCTTTGGCAGGTCAAATTGCTCGCCTACTGAAATATGCACACAAAGCTGAAAAAGTCATCCCTGAAAATGCAATAAAAACAGGGACTTCTGGGGTAAGTCTGGCGATTTTGGCAGTGCAGTTAGATGAACAAGTCGCGATACAATTGCTACAGGACTATCCTGAAAATATGCCTTTAAATGATGAGATGATGCGTCTGACTTATTTAAAGCTCGATCAGGGCGAAGCACGCTTAAAACAATTAAATATGTTGGATGAACTGGGTAAAAACCTAGATAAATATATGCGCTCTTTTGTGGTCTATACCGCTTTTAAAATGTGTAAAGGCGCGGCGCAAAAATACAGTTTTCAAATTATGTATGAGTTTATGCAAGATGGCTTTTTAGCCATGAAACCATTAAAGTCTGCAGAGAAATTTGTGAAGCAATTTACTACCACAGAACGGGAAATTATTGCCAAAGTACATGCAGGTGATTTACATCCATTTTCATAATCCCAATGTGTGAAATAACCAACACTTATTCAGCACACTTACGCTATCTTTGGTTTTTTCTGTATATTATTCATAACAATTGCATGATGATTACTGTACAAGTGCTTAGAATCTGTCATCATGCATACACTGCAGCCTTAAGCCTTTTTATCCTGAGGAGTGACTCCAATGTCGAATGAAAATCAAACGCCTACCGCTACTCCCGAGTCGGCACAACCAACAGACAAAGTGAGTCCATTCTTAACCGAACCTCTACCGCAAGGCGCTCCACAAGGTCAGCAACAATCTTTAGAACAAAAATTAACGGATACACCTGTTACGGGTTCAGTGCCAAAATATAATTTGCCGCGCGGTGCCAACACAGGCAATGTCGGTGCAACCACACACTTCGGCTACCAAACCGTCAGCAGTGAAGATAAAGCCCAGAAAGTCGCAGAAGTCTTCCACTCGGTTGCAAGCAAATACGACATTATGAACGACTTAATGTCATTTGGTATTCACCGCTTATGGAAACGCTTTGCGATTAATATGTCAGGTGTACGTCGTGGTCAGCGCGTACTGGACATTGCAGGCGGTACGGGTGACTTAGCCAAAGTCTTTAGCCGTGAAGTTGGCCCTACAGGTCATGTGGTACTGTCAGATATTAACGAATCTATGCTGAATGTTGGCCGTGACCGTCTAATTGATGCAGGCTGTACCAATGTCGATTTCGTGTTGGCGAATGCCGAAACTTTAGAACCATTTGAAGACAACAGCTTTGACTTACTGACTATTTCATTTGGTTTACGTAACGTGACCGATAAAGATGCAGCTTTGGCAGCGATGTACCGCGTACTCAAGCCGGGTGGTCGTTTATTGATTTTAGAATTTTCAAAACCAGTATTTGAACCGTTCTCAAAACTCTACGATTTATATTCATTCACAGCATTGCCATTGATGGGTAAAATTGTCGCAAACGACTCAGAAAGCTACAAATACTTGGCTGAATCTATTCGTATGCACCCAGATCAACGCACTTTAAAAGGCATGATGGAACAGGCAGGCTTCCAAAACTGTGATTACCACAACCTGACTGGTGGTATTGTTGCCGTTCACCGTGGTTTTAAACTCTAAGGCGTACCGCAATGTGGTCAATTCTCGCCCTTGGTGCAGTTGAGAAACTGATTCATCATGTTATTGATTTGGATGCGATTACTCGCATCCAGCTCAACCAACTACACGGCAAAATGTTGCGTGTGGTGCTCGATTCGCCACAGCTTTCTGTAGATGTCTTTTTTGATGACAACAAAGTTCGTTTAGAACCTACTGCAACAGGTCACAGCGAGCAGCCTTCTATTTTTGAGCAACGCCCGTTTGATCAAGCGCAAAATATCAGCCCCGCAACGACCACTTTGCATGTTAAAAATGTGGTGCAATTGCTCAAACTGTTGCTATCCGATGAAGTGGGCAATATTCCCCTACAAGGTGACTATCATCTTTTACAAGATATTCAGCGCATTATGCAGCAGGCTGAACTAGACTTGGCCGCACATTTAAGCCCTTGGATTGGTCCTGCTTTGGCTCATGAAGTTGGCAAAATTCAGCTTGCACCCAAGCATTTAAAACGCAGTCTACACAGCCATTTGTTCTTTGCTGAAGATGCCCTAAAAGAAGACAGTGGTCTATTTGCCCCACGCTGGCAAATGGATGACTTACAACAAGACACGCGCATTTTTCAACAAAATTTAGACCGCGCCGAAGCCAAAATTCAACAGCTACAAGCGCAGCTTGATGCACAGCCAGATACCGCTTCTGACACCTTAAACTCCACTCAACCCTAGGGAATAAGTCTTTATGATTCCGCACGTTTCACGTTTACTCGAACTTTGGCGCATTGCCGCGCACTATAGACTCGACACGTTGTTTCCTGCGGAAGAACTACCAGAAAAGGCACGTCATGCGCTCAGTTTTATTCGCATGCACCCTGCGGCTTGGTCAAGTAAAGAACGTAAAAACCCGCTGAAGCTCAAAGAAGCTTTAGAAGAAATGGGACCATTGGCAATTAAACTTGGGCAATTGCTGTCTACGCGTCGTGACCTGATTCCGCCTGAAGTTTTACAGCAATTGGTGTTGCTACAAGACCGTGTCAAACCATTCGGTTCTGACGTGGCACAAATGCGAATTCAGCAATCGCTCAAGGCAGACATCAACACCCTGTTTGCCCGTTTTGATGAGCAACCTTTAGCAGCAGCCTCCATTGCGCAAGTCCATACCGCTGCCTTGCATGATGGTCGTGAAGTCGTCGTTAAAGTCACCCGTCCCGATATTCGCCAGCAAATTCTACAAGATTTTGAAATTCTGGAATGGCTCGGTGCAGCACTGGAAAAACGTCTGGAAGCGGCACGCGCTCTACATTTATCTGAAATTATTCAGGACTATCGTCAAATTATTCTCAACGAACTGGATTTGACCTTAGAAGCGGATAACACCCGCCGCATGCGTCACTACTTTACAGGCTCAAGCATGATGTACGTGCCTGAAGTCTATATGGACAGTAAAGATGTGATGGTGGCAGAGCGCATTACAGGTGTGCCAATTTCCGACACGGCAACCTTTGATCGTTTGGGGATGAATCGTGCCGATTTGGCAGAAAAAGGCCTCACGATTTTCTTTACCCAAGTGTTCCGTGACAACTTTTTCCATGCCGATATGCATCCTGGCAACGTCTTTGTGGAAACCATCAATCCGAATAATCCGCGTTTTATTGCGCTAGATTGTGCGATTATGGGCGAGCTGTCCAAGCATGACCAAATGACCGTAGCACGTATGTTGCTGGCGGTGATGAACAGCAACTTTATGCAGCTGATTCAAGTGGTACACCAAGCTGGCTGGATTCCACCGGGCACAGATCAAGATGCTCTCGCCCGTGAAATGCGCCGTACTGTCGGGCCAATGGTGTCTAAACCGATGCACGAATTGGACTTTGCAGGCATTCTGATTCAGGTCATGGATATTGCACGTCGTTTCCATTTGGAAATTCCACCGCAATTGATGCTACTCCTGAAAACATTGGTGCATGTTGAAGGCTTGGGCACAGACTTATATCCAGAACTGGATATCTGGAAACTGGCAAAACCAATTTTAACGGATTGGATTAAAGCCAATATGAATCCAGTCAAAAATGTCAAAGAAATTGGGCAGCAAATTCCCGACCTGTTACTGGGTGCGCAAGACTTACCAAGTTTAATGATTGACAGTTTAAATGGTTTAAAAAACCAATCGGCTTGGCATTCCAAACAATTGCATGAATTACAAAGCATGCGTCTACAAATGGAACATCAGCAAAAACGCAGCTGGATTTTTGGCAGCATTATGGCCATTTTCCTCTCCATTGCGATTATTGCACCGTGGTATGTCTCTATTGTTTTAATCGCGTTGGCAAGTTTCTTGGCGATTTGGCGTATAGCTAAATAAAGCCACATTGCTTGATAACAAACTGATTAGACGATAAAAAAATTAGAAAGCCTGTTTTAAAGCAGGCTTTTTTATCACGCTGATTTTCTCTAACTCATCCTAAAAACTACCGCATGACTCATCAGTCACCAAATGATGCCTCTCGCCATTGTTGCAAAAATCACCACGCCTACAATTAATGCACATTTGTAGCGTTATAGATCAAGCATGACTCAGCTTTTGCATAAACGTGCCCCTGCACTCAGTATTCGCGCAGGACATCTGGCACGCCAACTGATTGAACAAGAAGGCTTACATGCCCAACACGTCGATATTATTCCAGGTGCAGCAGGCGGCCCCAAAGGTATTGGCATTCAAGGCTTAGACCAAGCTATTTTTGGCGAGTTTTTTGCCCAAGCCCCAAAGCGTCGTACTGTGGTCGGTTCTTCAATTGGCAGTTGGCGCTTTGCCAGTATTTTGGCGTGGGGCGCAAAACAAGGCACTGAACGCCTGTCCGATTTATATACCAACTTGTATTTTCATAAAAAAATGTCGCGCCAAGAAGTCGCTGAGATTTGTCAAAATATGCTGTTTGAACTGATTCAGGGACAGCAACAACAACTGATTCAGCATCCTGACTATCACCTCACGGTCATTTCCGTCAAAGCTCAACATATTTTCCAAAGTGACCAAGCCTTGCCTTTGCTAGCATCTGTGGCTGGAATTATTGGTAGCAATGCCATTGCGCGCAAACATAACCGCTTATTTATGCAACGCGTCATCAGCCAACCTGCGCAAGGTCAGCAGTTTATGGTAGAGGATGATTTTGTCACCCATTACCAAGCCCTGAATGAGCAGAATGTCGCACCGTGGCTGCTCGCCTCAGCGTCTATTCCCGGGGTGATGTCTGCTATTCGTGACATTCCTGATGCGCCCGTGGGCAGTTATCGGGATGGTGGCTTAATTGACTACCATCTAGATTTACCTTACCAAAGTCAGGGCATTGTGCTGTACCCACACTTTACCGACAGCATTACCCCTGGCTGGTTTGATAAAATGTTGAAGCATCGTAAAGCCAATCCTGAAAATCAGGCCCGGACACTCTTGCTATCACCTTCGGCAGAATATTTAAGCAGCTTGCCTTTAGGCCGTTTGCCCGATCGTAAAGACTTCACCTTAAAAGGTTTAGATCAGGCACAGCGCATTCGCTTATGGAAACAATCGGTGGCAGAAAGTCAGCGTTTGGGCGATGAATTTCTGGAAATGGTGGAAAAACAAAACTTCCCTCAATTTATGCAAACGCTTTGACAGTACAAATCTGGCAAGATAATTTAGGTAAATTGTCTTGAATCACGTACACTATAGGGACGATGCAAAATCGTGCGCTCAGAAAATAGCGTCCATACAATTTAAATTAATTTTGGTGAACAACTCATGAATAACTTGCAATGGCTCGATGAAGTAAAATTTAACGAACAAGGATTAGTGCCTGCCATTGCACAGCATCATCAAACAGGACGTGTGTTGATGGTGGCGTGGATGAACCGTGAAGCCTTGGCACTGACTGCCGAAAAAAATCAGGCGGTGTATTTTTCACGTTCACGCAATAAATTGTGGCACAAGGGTGAAGAATCTGGACACTTTCAAACTGTGCACGAGATTCGTCTGGACTGCGATGCCGATGTGATTATCCTGCAAATTGAACAACATGGTGGAATTGCTTGCCACACAGGGCGTGAATCTTGTTTCTATCGCAAACTCACCGCCAATGGTTGGGAAATTGTAGATGCACAGCTGAAAGACCCGAATCAAATTTATGGTGAACAAGCCGCCAATGCTCACACCTTAGCCATGAGCCAATCAAAGGCACAAGCTGAACAGGTTGAAGTTTTGGCTTATTTAGGGCAAATGATGAGCGAGCGCAAAACCGCTAATCCTGACTCATCTTATGTAGCCAAGCTATACCATAAAGGCTTGAATAAAATTTTGGAAAAAGTCGGTGAAGAAACCGTGGAAGCAATTATTGCCGCCAAAGATTTCAACACCGAAGCCAATGCCAACAACAAAAATGACCTGATTTATGAAGTGGCCGATTTATGGTTCCACAGCATTGTCATGTTGGGTTATTTCGATATTGAACCGCAAGTGGTACTGAATGAATTGGCTCGTCGTCAAGGTTTATCAGGCTTGGTTGAAAAAGCCAACCGTAGCCATTAACGCGAAAAGCCAACCCTGATCTGTGTCTGTAATCACCAAGCCTCGCCCGACCTATGAGCAAGCCACTGCTATAGATAATGCACGTCTGGGCAAATCTTTTAAAGTGATTGCCTATGCAGGTACAGGTAAAACCACGACCTTACAAATGATCAGTGATGCCATGCCAGAACGGCGTGGCATGTACTTGGCATTTAACAAAGCCATTGCCGCAGAAGCACAAAGTAAATTTCATCGTCAGGTCGATTGTCGTACATTTCACTCGCTTGCATATCGCAGCGTTCCACGTGGAGTCACCGACAAATTACGCCTACCCCGTTTAAGTCCAAGTTTTATTGCCAAAGAGTATCGTTTAGAACCGATTACCCTTAGACGTATGATGGGCGGACGCTATGAAAAATATGTGTTGATGCCAAGTCGTTTAGCCAGTTTGGTGGCCAATGCCGTGAGTCATTTCTGCTCGACCAGTTCGCAATACCCTGCCCCACGACATTTACAAGCACCCAGTTGGTTGCATCCAGATGACATCGACACCTTACAAAAGCATCTTTATCCTGCGGTAGAACGACGCTGGTTGGAGTCAATTGACCCGAATCATCAGGCAGGCATTGGACACGATATTTATCTGAAACTTTGGGCCTTGTCTGAACCCAACATTCCTGCCGATTATGTGCTGTTTGACGAAGCTCAAGATGCCGACCCGCTCATGCTGGGCATTTTACTCAAGCAACGTAATACTCAAGTGATTTATGTGGGCGATGCGCATCAGCAAATCTATGCTTGGCGTGGTGCAATCAATGCCATGCAGCAATTACCTTTGCCTGAATCACGACTGACCACATCGTTCCGTTTTGGTGAAGAAATTGCCCTGACCGCCAATGCCATTTTAGGTGGGCTGAATGAAACCGTGCCACTCTTGGGCAATCCAGAATTACATTCCAAAGTGGTCAACAAACCGCATACCAAAATGCGTGATGCGATTTTATGCCGTACCAACGCCCGTGCCATGGAACTGCTACTGGCAGGTTTAGTGCATGGCGATAAAGTCAGTCTGCAAGCCGACCATGTGCGCTTAAACCGTTTTGTGGATGCTGCCGCGATGCTCAAACAAGGCAAACGTGTGACCGACGTTCCAGAACTGGCATGGTTTAACTCTTGGCATGATGTACATGAATATTGTGAAACCAACGATGGCAGCGACATTAAACCTTTGGTCAAACTGGTGGATGATCATGGTACTAATCCACTCAAACGGGCGTTGGCAAAAATCACCCCAATTGACCAAGCCGACTATATTATTTCGACAGCGCATAAAGCCAAAGGTTTAGAATGGAATCGGGTACATATTGAAGACGACTACCAATTTAAACTGAACGACAAAGAGCATAAAATTAGCGATGAAGAATTAAGATTACTGTACGTGGCATGCACACGTGCTAAAGTCAGTTTAAATATTCATCATATTTACGATTTGGTACAACAACTGAAAATAAAAATGCCGACATCGTTACGCAAAGCGGTGGGGTAATTGCAGCAGGTGCGCTATGAAAATTACATCGGTTCATTTCAGACACATCACCCATTTTGCAGACCTAAAACTCGAACTCAATTATCACGACCTGCCCATTACGCTTATTTTGGCAGACCAAAGCGCGGGTAAAACCTCGCTGTTACGATTTAGTTATCAAGCACTGACTTGGTTTGCCGCTCGCTATAAAGACTTACGCACTGCGGGTTTGGTGATGCAAGATCAAGATATTTTGTTCAACCGCTTGCAAGCTAAAATTGATGTTTGTGTGGAAATTCCAGCAGAAATAGGCAGTTTGGCAGAATCAAGCAACACGCAAATTGAAAGCACCCAACATTGTGACTGGCAATTATATAAAACCCTGAATAGTAGCGGCGTAGGAGTAAGCAAAGCAGAAACCGCCAAGCTTGAAAAAATGGTGCAGCTCTATCAACACGCCATTAAACATGACCCGATGCAAGGTCTACCGCTGATTGCCTACTACCCTGCAGAACGCTTCGTGAATGAAGTTAATTTACTCAATAAAAATAATCCGCTGATTTTACAACCTGGACATGCCTACGAAATTGCTGCGATTCCATTCACGACATTTACTCGTTTTTTTGAATGGTTGCGGGAAATTTCCGATATTGAAAATGCCCAAAGTGCGCAGCTTTTACACAAGCTATATCAGCAACAACAAAGCGAACTCGCACAAACCCTGAATCAGTCCTTATTGCATGCCTATACCCAAATGCATGCACCGAGTTTACAAGCACTGAAAGATGCCTTACAAATCGTGCTGCCTGAAATTGAAGACCTATATCTACAACATCTGCCTAAATTACAACTCATGGTGCGCTGTCAGGGCAAAGATATGCTGTATCAGCAATTGTCGAACAGTCAGCGCAACTGGATTGCTCTGGTAGGCGATATTGTACGTCGCCTCTGTTTGCTAAACCCAAACAGTTTGTATCCGTGTCGCGAGGGAGATGGTATTTTGTTGATTGACCAGATTGATCATCAGCTCGATCAACAACAGGCCGCACAAATACTGACCCGTTTACATCAAGCTTTTCCGCGCTTACAAATTATTGCCACAGGCAACCGCAGCGAACTTTTGGAACAAGCGGAACGCTTTCAATGTTTAAAACTGGAACATCAACAGCTGCATCCCATCGCATGGCAAAGTTTACAACCGCAGTTTGCAGAAATTTATGCTGATGTGCTAGAAACCACTCACACGACAGAAGACGTCAGCCTACAAGAACAAAACCCAACACAATTAGGCACGGCTGAAATTTTGCAGCAGATTCAAAACCATTTAACTGCCGAACAAAAACAGGAATTGCTGCAACGCTTACAGCAATTGGATAGTGAGCCAACACCTGATCAATTGCCTGAATCTTAATTGCCGAAGTCTTTCAAGGCATACTTGGCCAAAAAGCAAGGAAATACTTTATCCCGCATATAACAGACGGTATATAATGACTTTGCTGTATGCAAAATAAATTGATGTTGTTTTATTCATGTAATAAAATCAGATTAATTTTGAACTTTTATAGTAAAATCCGATTTTGCTGTAGTTTTTAAAGTTGCGCAATACAACTTTTTTTATACCTTGAATAGTGTCTATTGACCTTTCAAACACGGTGAATGCTGTAAAAATGCAGCAGATGCAGATCAACTTCATCCATAGTTCAACTAGGTTGTAGATTGACGCATCTAAATATTTTTAACACAGCTTTAACCAAACCAAGCACAACCTTATTCGCTGCATCGTCAGCGAAAGATCAGCATATTTTTTGCTGCTTGAGCCGCCTAGCCATGTAAAATTATTTTTGCATGATCTTGTTTTGAGTTTAAGTTGCGACAATACGCTCATCAAAACAATAGACTACGTGTTTACTGACACGACTGATTGGCTTTCAAGATTGAATCTTTTGGATGGTGTGTTGCTGTCCTGTAATCCTTGGAAGATAAGATTCATCCTTTAGGTTTTCAACCTATTCACGACAATGGATATGAGTGTGCTACCGATTATTATATTGTTACCGTTAGTACTGGGCACAACCCTTGTCTCGTGGCTGAAACAATTTTCACGCGGGGTAACGGCTTTAGGGGCGATTGGCGTCAGTCTGAGCAGTCTTATTCTGCTCCTGACTCAAGCAAAAGCAGTCTTTAATGGCGAAACGATCATTCAAACATGGTCTTGGCTGCCACAGTTGGGGATTGATTTAAGCTTCCGTCTAGATGCGCTTGGTTTATTATTCTCCTTGCTGATCACGGGGATCGGCACACTCATTTTTATTTATGCCTATTATTATTTAAGTCCACAAAACTCGCTCAGTAAACTCTATGTTCTCCTCATGCTGTTTATGGCTGCCATGTTGGGAATTTCGCTCTCCAATAACCTGATTTTGTTGCTGACTTTTTGGGAACTGACCAGTATTTCCTCTTTCTTATTGGTGGGTTATTGGAGCAATTACGAGGCAGCACAACGCGGCTCACGTATGGCACTGACCATTACAGGCATGGGCGGACTCGCCATGCTCGGTGGTTTTGTGTTATTGGCGCAAATCACAGGCACCTATCAAATTGACCAAATCTTAATGATGACTGAACAAATTCAAAGTCATCATTTATTTGTACCAACTTTATTGCTGATTTTATTGGGTGCATTTACCAAAAGTGCGCAATTTCCGTTTCACTTCTGGCTACCCAATGCCATGGCTGCACCCACGCCTGTTTCTGCCTATCTACATTCGGCAACGATGGTCAAAGCAGGGATTTTCTTGCTGGCGCGCTTATTGCCAATTTTTGCAGGCGCAGCGTTATATCACAACCTAGTCACCTTTATTGGTCTATTTACCCTGTGTATGGCAGCATTCTTTGCTATTTTCAAAGAAGATTTAAAAGGCTTATTGGCGTATTCCACCATCAGTCATTTAGGTCTGATCATGTGCTTACTCGGCATTGGTTCACCGTTAGCAGTAGCTGCTGCAATTTTCCACATCATCAACCACGCCACCTTTAAAGCGGCCCTGTTTATGATTGCAGGAATTATCGACCACGAATCAGGCACACGTGATTTACGTAAACTTAGTGGCTTATGGCAACTATTACCCTTTACCGCCACCCTCACTATGATTACCGCGGCCTCTATGGCTGGCGTACCGTTGACCAACGGCTTTTTGTCCAAAGAAATGTTCTTCACTGAACTGGTAGCAAACTTATCTGGCCCTGTACTGTTGGTTTCTGCAATTGTTGCGACACTGGCGGGTATTTTTGCAGTGGCCTATTCAATACGTTTGGTACACGGCGTTTTCTTTGATGGTCCAATTGGTAAAGATGTCCCAAACAAAGAAGCTCACGAACCTCCGTTTGGCATGCGTGCACCCGCAACTTTATTGGCTGTTTTATGTATTTTAGTCGGCTTGATGCCTGCCTTATTGGTCGAGCATATTGTCAATAGCACGACTCGTGCCAGTACCCAACTGTCGCAGTTTGAAGGCATACATCTGGCAATTTGGCATGGCTTTAATCTTCCCCTGCTGATGAGTGTTATTGCACTGCTTGGCGGGATCATTTTCTATTTCTCGCTCGCCAAAGGTGGAAAAATCCGTGAAATTGACCTCGACCCACATTTAGGTCAATTCCAAGGCAAACTGCTGTTTGAATTATTCTTAAAACATTTGCTACAGGTTTCACGCAAAATCAAACGTAAAACCGAAAATGGTTCACTGCAAAGCTATTTGGTGTGGATCATTGCTTTTACGGTATTCATGGTCGCGCTACCATTATTCAATCAGGGATTAACAACTGGCACACGTGAACTCACACATGCGCCTATGATTGCCATTGTTTTATGGTTATTGCTGTTCTCTGCCTGCTGGATGATGCTGTGGTTCCACCATGAGCGCATCAAAGCTGTCTTAATCAGCGGTGCAGTTGGCTTGGTCGTCACCATGATGTTTGTCGGACTGTCTGCTCCCGACTTGGCACAAACTCAAATCACGGTTGATGTCGTCACCACTGTTTTATTGCTGATGAGTCTATCGCTGCTCCCACAATTGACCCCGTATGAATCTAGCCGTTCACGTCGTTGGCGAGATGCCTTCATTGCGATTGGTGGCGGCATTGGTATCGGCTGGATTGCGTGGCTGGTTATGACTCGCGACCACAATTCAATTTCATGGTTCTTTAATCAGCAATCCATTCCACTCGGTGGCGGAACCAACGTGGTCAACGTCATTTTGGTGGACTTCCGTGGTTTCGATACCTTTGGTGAAATTACCGTCTTGGGCATTGCTGCGATTGGTACGCTGTGTTTAATGGATGGTATGCGTGCGCACGGCACTATCATGACCCAAGGTTTAACCTATCGCTTTAATCCTTCACCGTTGATGCTGCGGATTACCGCCTCATGGATTTTACCTATCGCCCTTGTGGTCAGCCTGTATATTTTCTTGCGCGGTCATAACTTACCAGGCGGTGGCTTTATTGCGGGCTTAATTACCGCAATGGCGTTGATCATCCAATACATTGCGCTTGGTCAAGACCACACCGAACAAATGCTCAAAGCTAAATCTGGACGTTTATACGAAATCTGGATTGGCGTGGGTTTAAGTATTGCAGGTCTGACAGGACTTGCCGCATGGTTCTGGGGACGTCCATTCCTCACCAGCGCACATATTTATGTCAATCCTCCGATTATTGGTGAAATGCACCTCGCTTCGGCTGCCTTATTTGATGTAGGCGTGTATGTCACGGTGGTTGGTGCGGTAATGTTGATGATTTCTGTCTTGGGCGACTCACGTCACTCAGGCATGTCTGGCCCACTTCCAAAGGAGTAATGCAATGATTAGTATTGAGTTTTTAATTGCGTCTGCCATTGGAATGTTAGTCGCGACAGGAATCTATTTAATTTTACGTGCCCGTACCTTTCCTGTGGTACTGGGCTTGGCCATGATTGGCTATGCGGTCAATATCTTCTTATTCAGTATGGGGCGTATTCAATTAAATGCACCTGCTATTTTGACCGAAGCCAGTAAAACCAGTGACCCACTCCCACAAGCTTTGGTTTTAACAGCCATTGTCATTGGTTTTGCTACCACTGCCTTTATTGTGCAATTGGCACTGCGCAGTCGCTATGAAACCGGTAGTGACCATGTCGATGCCAAAGAAGAACATCCACTGCTTGACCCACGTGAGGATGAGCCATAATGACTGATTTCCTCCAATTTTGGCTACAGCATTCACCTATTTTTAGCATCCTGATTCCAACCTTTACCGCATTTATTTTAGTGCTATTAGGCAATCCGGGCTTTGGTTCACTCTCACATGACTGGCGTCAGCCATGGCGTCGTGGCATTAGCTATCTTTCTGCCACACTCGGTTTAGTCACTGCAATTAGCTATTTAATTCAAGTCAGCAGTGGGCAAATTATTATTTATAATTTGAGCGAATGGGCCGCCCCGTTTGGCATTATTTTAGTGCTAGATCAACTGTCTGCCCTCATGTTGGTACTGACTTATTCACTTGCCTTGCCATTACTGTGGTTTTCCAGCAAAAAATGGGATGAACGTGGTCGCTATTTTCATACCATGGTGCATTTCCTACTCATGGGACTTTGCGGTGCATTCCTCACAGGCGACTTATTTAACCTGTTCGTATTTTTTGAAATCTTGTTGCTCGCCTCGTATGTGTTGTTATTGCACGGTCAAGGCAAAGCACGTTTTCAACTCGGGATTCATTACGTCACCATCAACCTGTTGGCCTCTGCCCTGTTCCTAATTGGTTTGGGGATGATTTACGGCAGTGTCGGCAGTTTAAACATGACCGATGTGGCACGTCTTATTCCGCTACTCGATGCTGATGCACATAAAATTGCGGTGGCAGGTGGCTTACTGCTATTTGTGGTATTTGGTATTAAAGCCGCTATGCTTCCTGTCGGTTTCTGGCTTCCTAAAACCTATGCCGTGGCGACAACCCCTGTGGCAGCCTTATTCACCATCATGACCAAAGTGGGTGTGTATGCCATTTTGCGGGTCAATGGAACCGTATTTGATGATGCACTGAGCCATAAAATCCTACAAGACTGGTTGCTGCCGATTGGTCTAATTACCTCACTGTATGGGGTCATTGGCGCAATTGGTGCAGAGCGCTTACGTCGTTTTGTCGGTTTTATGGTGCTGTCTTCGATTGGTACGATCCTGATCGCCATTTCGATGCTGAACACACAGGCATGGTCAGCCGCACTGTATTACTTAGTACACAGTACCTTAATTGCAGCGGCTTTCTATTTGCTGTGTGGCTGGATTACCTCACAACGTGGCGCATTTAAAGATCACTTCAATATTGCCCCGCAAATGAAGCAACACAAAGTACTGGCAATCACATACTTCATGATTGCCTTAATGATGGCAGGTTTGCCACCGTTTAGTGGCTTTTTGGGCAAGGTCTTTATTTTGCAAGCCACCGCCAATATGGCACATCAAGGCTGGATTATTGGCATTATTCTCTTGGTCAGCTTGCTGAGTATTATTGCATTCACCCGTGTCGGCTTTATTTTATTTTGGCGCGCGACCAAACCTGAAGATGATGCGCAAACTGAAGCCTATTATGAATATCAGGCACTACCTGCGCTTGCACCGCCCCGTAATGACCGTGTCATTTATTTTCTCCTAACGGGTTTAGTGCTGTACGTGGTATTTGCCAATCCAATTCAACAATATATGCTGAATACTGCACAGCAGATTCAACATAATGCGGCCTATGAAGCACTGATTCTGAAAAAAGACCGTGCTGCAAATGTGATTAGCGTACAACCTTATGATCCATTGTACTTACCTCAAACCAAGTACGGTGGCGAAGCAATTGACACCAATGCACATTTAATTCCCTATGTGATTGATCCAAACACCTTGGAAGGCGAGCATATTTCTGACTATAAACAACGTCAGATTCAACAGCAAAATCGTGAGGAAGCACAGCAACCTAGCGATACTCAACTCAAACCTGCGGAGCCCTAAACATGCAAAAAACGAGACCAAAAACTTCGTTTTGGGATAACCTGCTGCCACACCCGTTTGTATCTGTCTTGGTGGCACTGAGTTGGCTGATGTTGGCGCATAGTGTTTCTGCAGGGAATCTGTTGATGGCACTGGTCTTGGCGCTCTTGATTCCCAAACTGATCCAGCCCTTTATTGCGCGTACACCAGACATCAACTGGACTGCAGCCATTCGCTTATTCTTCGTGGTGGTCTGGGATATTATGATTTGTAATATTCGTGTCGCAAAACTGGTACTTGGCCCAACAGACCGTATGCAGCCAAAATGGTTCCGTGTCCCTCTCGAAACACAACACGAACAGGTCAACAGTATTTTGGCGATGATCATTACCACCACACCAGGCACGGTTACAGCAGGTATTGACCAAGACCGTGGCGATATTTTGGTGCATGCCTTAAACACTGCAGATGAAAGTGTAGATATTCAAGACATCAAAAATCGTTATGAAAAACCGCTGATTGAAATTTTTGGTGCACAGTCAGGAGAAAAGCAATGATGATTCTGCCTTATGCACTTGGAATCTGCATGGTTGCGATTACGCTGTCCATGTTTATGTGCCTATATCGCCTGATTATTGGCCCTTCAATTGTAGACCGCCTGTTGGCCTTGGATACCTTGTTTTTAAATGCGACCTGCTTGGTGGTGGTTCTGGGTATCTATTGGACCAGTACCTCATTATTTGAAGGTGCGTTATTGGTGGCGATGCTAGGCTTTGTGTCTACTGCAGCACTGGCGCGTTACTTCACCAGTGGTCATGTGATTGATTAAGGAGAATGAACATGCAATTACTCATGGAAATTTTAGTGTCATTCTTTTTAATTATTGGCGCATTTTTCATGTTGGTGGGCGGCATTGGCATGGTTCGCCTACCCGACTTATTTATGCGACTGCATGCCCCTACAAAATCCAGCACTTTAGGACTAGGCAGTTTCTTAATTGCAGCCATTATTTATGCGGCATTTGAAGGACGATTTGGCTTTGCAGAAGTATTAATCACCCTATTTGCGTTTATTACCGCGCCTGTTTCTGCCAATTTAATGGCACAGGCAGCACTGCATTTACGTTTACGTTCGATGAGTGGCAATGTGCCTGAAACCTTAGAGCGTCCGTTGCCATGGCAACGCCAACGGCGCCGTACCTTTTATGAAAAGAAAGTAAATCATAAAAATGATCATTTAAAATGAATGATCATTTTATATAAACTTATTATGATCATAGACTTGCAATGAATTACACATTCGATTTAGCATTCATATACATTTAATGAGTAGCTTAAAAATATTTAAAATATGACTGAAAATTTTACGTTAGAACAAATTCGTACTGAAATTATTAGATTTAAAAATGATCCAAGCTCTCAAAAGTTAGAAAATTTTTATTATTCAAAATCTTTTTCGGAAATTCTTGGCGTAAGCCGTAGAGAAATAAGTCATAGTAATTTTTTTGCGTGGCTATTTAATCCTAATGAAAGTCATGGACTAAATGAATTTTCAATAAAAAAGCTTTTAGATATTCTACTAATTTTCAGCAATGATAAATTAAAAAAGACATACAACCACTTATACAATGCCTTCGCAACTGATGATTATATAATTCAAAAAGTATCCATTCACTCCGAATTTCACATTGAGAATATTGGCAGATTAGATTTATATATTGAATTAACCCTTATTGTTTCAGATACGCCTTATATCGTAAAACTTATCATTGAAAACAAAGTAGAAAGCAAAGAAAATAATGATCAAACTACAAAATATTTTGATTATTTTGACTCGATACAAAAACAACCTGAAACTACTTTTTATATTTACTTAACCCCAATATCAACATTGGAACTCATAGAATTAAATGAACCTGAGTGTAACTGTAAAGAGTTTATTCAAATTAATTATCAATCCATTGTTGATTATGTAATTGAACCAGCTCTACAACAAAACATTTCTGAGCAGACAAAGAATATTCTTATTGAGTATTTAAAATCTCTCAGTCAGCCAGCAATCGAAATACAAACTGATTCACATAAAGAGGAACTGATTATGGCTTTAGGCTCTGAAGAACGAAAACTTCTCACAAGTTTCTGGAATAAAAATCAAAAATTAATTTTAGCATCATTATATGCTATTAGTTCCGACCCCGAACAGGAAAAAGATACTCGCGATAGTATTCGTACTGCACTAGATAACCTTTCTTCCGACAGAGATCGCAGTACTTTTAATATTATTTATCAAGGAAAAGTTTTCTGTGAAAATTTCAAAAAGTCTGATATTGGTCTTCAAACCGTTTTACTACTTCAAGCCAACAATCTTATTGATGATGAAATTATAGAATATTTGAAAGAAGATAAGAGTTGTAGTTTCTTTTTATTGAAACAGAAAGATGACTTCACTGAAAATGAAATCAAATACAGAAAATATAAAGCGAATGGCACCCCTGAATTAATCTATAAAAATGCTGAATATTATGTAGCTCGAAATTGGGGTATTGGTAATACTGATAAGTTGATAAATAAATTTTCTCAAAAATTTCCTGGTCTTGTATATAAGAAAAACTAAAAAAATTAAATAAAAATGCCACCCTGAGGTGGCATTTTTTTTAGAATTTCTCGATCTGATTATTCATCATCTTGCTTAGGTTCTACAGGTGGCAAATCTTTGACTGCTTCTGCAATCAAACCAAACATATAGTTACCATAGGCATTGGTTTTATCGTAGTGAAAACGCAAACGCGGGGTAATACGTGTCTTAATACGACGGCTTAACTCATGGCGCAAGAAGCCTGATGCTTTATTCAACACATCCAAGGTTTCTTTATTTGCCGTTTCGCTTTGCTCATCGCCTAATTCACGTCCCATGACGGTCACGTACACTTCCGCATATCCTAAGTCTGGGCTCACCTTCACTGCAGAGATGGTCACAAGACCACCTAAGCGTGGATCTTTCAGCTCTTGGCGAATCAGTTCTGACAGCTCACGCTGTACTGTATCCGCCATACGCTTCAGACGTTGACTACCCGCCATTAAAGACTCCGTTTAATCAATTGAACATCGTACACTTCAATCTTATCAAGTGGTTTGATGTCTTTATAGCCTTTTACTGCAAGACCACATTCCATACCTGCGCGAACTTCTTCCACCACGTCTTTATAACGACGAAGTGACTCAAGCTCACCTTGGAATACCACCACATCATCACGTAATACGCGAATTGGTTTGTTACGGTGAAGTACGCCTTCAAGTACCATACAACCTGCAGCTGCACCGAACTTACTTGAGTGGAACACTTCACGCACTTCTGCAACACCCAAAATAGTTTCACGGTGTTCGGGTGCAAGCTTACCGCTCATCGCATCTTTCACATCATCAATTAATTGATAGATGATGCTGTAGTAACGAATGTCAATACCATCGGCATCGGCTTTTTGACGCGCAGTATTGTCAGCACGTACGTTAAAGCCCAGTAATACAGCTTCTGAAGATTCTGCAAGCGTAACGTCAGACTCAGTGATCGCACCTACGCCTGAACCAATCACACGTACACGTACTTCATCGGTAGACAACTCGCCCAATGCAACAATCAAGGCTTCCAAAGTACCTCGTACATCGGTCTTCAATACCACATTGACAAATGGAACGTCTTTTTTGCCCATTGATGCCATGATGTTTTCAAGACGCATTGCGCTTTGACGCTCAAGACGTTTTTGACGCTCACGATCCATACGCGCATCGGCAACTTCACGTGCTTTCTTCTCGTCATTTACAACAAGAACTTCGTCACCTGCCATTGGCGCTTCAGGTAAACCTAAAATTTCAACTGGAATTGAAGGACCTGCAGATTTAATACGCTTACCGTTTTCATCGGTCATGGCACGTACGCGACCATAAGATGAACCTGCAAGTACCAAGTCACCTACATTCAAAGTACCGTTTTGTACCAGAATTGACGTCACTGCACCGCGACCTTTATCTACACGCGCTTCAATCACCACACCTTGCGCTGCACCTTCTTCAGATGCTTTCAATTCCATCATTTCTGCTTGAATTGAAATTAAGTCAAGAAGTTCATCAATACCTTGACCTGAATGCGCCGAAACCATTGCAACAGGTACGTCACCGCCCCATTGTTCAGGTACGATTTCTTTGGTGGTCAATTCATTCAATACGCGGTCTGGATCAGCCGATTCTTTGTCCATTTTGTTAATGGCAACAATAATTGGTGTACCCGCTGCACGCGCATGGTCAATGGCTTCTGCAGTTTGTGGCATCACACCATCATCTGCCGCAACGACCAATACCACGATATCTGTCGCTTTCGCACCACGTGAACGCATTGCAGTAAACGCTGCGTGTCCCGGTGTATCTAAGAAGGTGATAATGCCTTTATCGGTTTGTACGTGGTATGCACCAATGTGCTGGGTAATACCACCCGCTTCGCCTGCAGCCACTTTGGCACGACGAATACGGTCAAGTAATGATGTCTTACCATGGTCAACGTGACCCATGATGGTCACCACTGGTGGACGTGTCGTTTGAACACCACGTGCCTCTTCAGCCGCTTCGAGTAAGTTATCTTCAGCTTGCGTATCAGATACTAGAACTGGGTTGTGGCCCATTTCCTCAACTACAAGTGCTGCAACTTCTTGCTCAATCGCTTGGTTTTGCGTAACTAACTCACCCATTTTCATGAGTGATTTAATAACTTCGCGTACTTTAACTGCCATTTTTGCAGCCAAGTCCGCAACCACAATCGTTGCACCAATTTCAACATCATAAACTTGTTTTTTAACTGGTTTTTCAAAGCCGTGCTTGTTGGCTTGGCTCGTTTTCAAACCGCGTTTATGTGAGTTTTGGCTGAAAGACTGTTCTTCCTGACCGCGACGACCACCTTTTTTCGGTGAACGTGTATTGGTGGTATTGGTACCACGTTTGATTTCGCGGTCTTCTTTCGCGAATGAATCTTCATACGCTTGACCAACCAAACCAGCGGCCAATGGAGAATCATCTACCACACGAATGGTTGCAGTAGCATCTTCATTTGAATATTTAGATGCCATCTGACGCATTTGTTCAAGCGTACGTTGCTGGGCTTCTTCAGCTGCCTTACGACGTGCTGCTTCTTCAGTCGCTTTCAACTGTGCCGCTTGTGCTTCACGCGCTTTCTTCTGTTCAGGTGTTTCAGTCACCTTCACCGCTTGCTTCACAATTGGCTTGTTGGTTGACTTACGTTTCACCACAACCGCAGCTTTAGCCACTTCTTGCTTCGCTGTTTCTTGTTTTGCTGCTGCACGCATTGCATCTAAAGCTTGTTTTGCTTTTGCTGCACCTGCTTGCGGCGCATCAGCTTTTGCTTGTACTTTTGCAGTCGCTTGTGATTGCTGTTCCGCACGAGCTTTTTCAGCTGCTTCAGCCTGTGCTTTTGCCAGTGCTTCCGCTTTAATTTGTTCAGGGTCTGGCTTTACAAATGTATGTTTCTTACGAACTTCTACATTAATCGTTTTCGCCTTGCCCGAAGTACTTGCCACTTTAGCCGTACTGGTGGTTTTACGTTTCAACGTGATTTGTCCTGCATTACCCTCTTGACCGTGAACCTTTTTCAAGTGGTTCACTAGGGTATTTTGTTGTTCAGTGGAAATAATATCGTCAGCCTTACGCTGTGGTAAACCTGCGTCACGAACCTGTTCCAGGAGCTTCTCAACTGGACGACCTACACTGAGCGCTAACTCTTTAATCGACTTGTCCGTCATACATTACCTCCTAGTTAAACCATGATTCGCGCGCTTTCATAATCAATTGACCCGCTTTATCTGAACCTAAACCTTCAATATCTTCGATATCGTCAGTTGCTTGGTCAGCTAAATCATCAACTGTGATGACACCACGAGCGGCAAGCGCATAAGCGATCTCTTGTGTCATGCCTTCCATTGCCAGAAGTTCGTCACTCGGATCTTGAATATTTTCTTGCTGTTGCAATGCATCTGCCAATGCCACTTCTTTGGCACGGCTTTGTAGCATTTCAACGATTTCTTCATCTAAATCAATTTCGTCAAATGTTTCCGCAGGAACATACGCAATTTCTTCTAATGAAGTGAAGCCCATTTCAACCAAAGCCATTGCCAAGTCTTCAGCAATGTCTAAACGTGAAACAAACAAGTCCAAGTATTGTTGCGCTTCATTTTGCTGACGTGCGTGATACTCTTCTTCAAGCATCATGTTCAGCTTGTAACCTGTGAGTTCAGAGGCTAAACGTACGTTTTGACCTTGTGAACCAATTGCACGTGCCAACTGATCGCTGGTTGCGAAAATAATGTCGGCAGTACGTTCTTCTTCATCAATCACAATACCCGATACATCGGCTGGCTCTAAAGCACTGGCGATATATTGTGCTGGATCATCAGACCACACCACAACATCAATACGCTCACCATTTAACTCTTGCTGTACCGCTTGGATACGTGTACCACGCATACCAATACATGCACCTACAGGGTCAATACGATGGTCGTTGGTTTTTACTGCAATTTTTGCACGTACACCTGGCTGACGCGCTGCTGCTTTAATTTCGATGATTTCTTCAGAAATTTCTGGAATTTCTTTTTTCATCAATGCAATCAGCATTTCAGGCTTGGCACGTGACAACAACAATTGTGCACCACGACCTTCACGGTTCACGCTGTACAAAATTGCATTCACACGCTGCTTAGGACGCAAAATTTCTTTGGCGATCATTTCTTCACGCGCCAAATATGCTTCTGCATTGTCGCCCAAATCAATAATAAAGCCATCTTTGGTTTGCTTTTTCACTTCACCGTAAATCAGCTCGCCTACTTTGGCTTCATAAGCATCTGCAACCAATGCGCGTTCTGCTTCACGAATTTTTTGCACAATCACTTGCTTGGCAATTTGCGCAGCAATACGACCGAAGTCAATTGACTCAACTTCAAGTTCGCGAATATCGCCAATTGACCACTTTGCAGGGTCTACATCAGAAATTGCATCTTGGCATGCAGGCATTTCATGATCTTCATCTGCCACCACTTCCCACTGACGGAAAGTGCTGTAGTCACCTGTTTTACGATCAATTTCCACACGTAAACGTGCTTCTTCTGAGTTTGTGCCTTCGTAGAATTTCTTTTTCGTCGCAGCAACAAGAGCCTGTTCAAGCGCCTCAAAAATTGCCTCACGACTTACACCTTTTTCGTTACTAACCGTTTCAACGACGGTAAGAATTTCACGTGCCATAAGTCACCTATTCGTTCAGATTCTTATTAATTTGATTAATCTTGGTAAATCAGGTTTGCTTTATCAATATTGTGACTGTCAATCTCCAATACCTGCTGTTTTTCCACTTCGACCTGAATGGTTTCATTTTCCAGATCTACAGCAACCAATTTCGCTTGAAATTTACGACGGTTTTCTACAGCACTGATTAAACGTAACGCAATGGTTTGCCCAATATATGCAGGCAATTGCTCTAATTGGAAAAATGGACGATCCCAACCCGGAGAGGATACTTCAAGTGCATATTCACCTGAAATTGGATCATGCACATCAAGCATTGCACCAACTTGCTGGGTTACACGTACACAATCTTGCACACCAATACCACGACCTTGCTCTAATTCGCCATCTTCATTTAAGACAGGTTCTGCATTTTCATCGACAGCTTTGTCGATATAAATACGTAACAAAGAACGCTTACCTTGTGGAATAAACTCGATTCCCCAAAGATCCACATCACATGCTTGCACTGCTGGCGCAATTAAGTCCTGAAGTGCTTGAGTTTTATTTGATAGCTTCATTTACTCTCGTCATTCTGCTGCGGCTCAATGGTCTTATTTGACCACTACACATTCATACAAACTATAGTAGTAGTGAAACATGACACTTTGACTTTAGGCCGCGCACGGCTTGTATCGACACTACACGATAGCCAATAAAAAAGGGCGTAATCGCCCCTATTCTTGCACAGTAAAACCAATATCCACTGTGCAAAAAGGCCCACCTAGTTGTGAGCCTCTTTAGAAACTTGGTTGCGGGGATTAGACTAAATCTAACCATCTTTGCTAGTTTATTATGCTGAATTCAATCAACTAAAACTAACGTACCACACCATTAGAAACTTGGTAGCGGGAGCTGGATTTGAACCAACGACCTTCGGGTTATGAGCCCGACGAGCTACCAGACTGCTCCATCCCGCATCAACGTGCAAAAATTATATACAAATATGAATAAGTTTTCAATCAAACTTAGCATTTTTGCCTGACTTAAGTTGCACCTTAGTCAGTATAAAGCGTAAAACTCATATTAGAGCATAATCACACTTTTAAAATATTGGTAGCGGGAGCTGGATTTGAACCAACGACCTTCGGGTTATGAGCCCGACGAGCTACCAGACTGCTCCATCCCGCAACAACATGTAAATACTTATCTCAACCTAAAATAATTTAAGTTGCCTACGCTTAATTCACGATAAGCTTAGGATTGATTGGTAGCGGGAGCTGGATTTGAACCAACGACCTTCGGGTTATGAGCCCGACGAGCTACCAGACTGCTCCATCCCGCATCAACAGATTTGCTGCTTAACACCAACTTATGTTTTCTGGATTATAAGTTGGTGCGGAAGGGGGGACTTGAACCCCCACGCCCGAAAGCACTACCACCTCAAGGTAGCGTGTCTACCAATTCCACCACCACCGCAGCTGTGACGCATTCTAGTCGCATCATGCGAAAAAAGAAAGTGCTAAATAAAATTATTCAGCGCTTTTAGGTGCAGTTGGTGAAGTTTCAGGCGATACTGGCTGTGCAGGTGCAGTCGTTTGTACAGTCTGCAAACTATATGCACCTGTGGTTTGTTTCTTGGCAAACACCGCTAAAGTTAAACTGGTTGCAAAAAACAATGCTGTTAAAATTGCCGTTAAACGGGTTAAAAAGTTACCTGAGCCTGACGCACCAAATACGGTTGCCGCACCACCGCCACCAAAAGAAGCGCCTGCATCTGCACCTTTACCATGCTGAACCAAAATTAGTCCAATCATTAAAATGGCTAAGATAATATGTACTACCAGCACAAATGTTTGCATGCTGAACTCCTCATTATTGTGTATTTGCAAAGGCTTGCGCAATTTGATGGAACGATGCCGCATTTAAGGATGCACCACCGACCAAAGCACCATTAATGTCTGGGCAGGCTGCTAACTCTACGGCATTTTCTGGTTTTACACTACCACCATATAAAATCGGTAGAGTCACCGCATAAGCGGTGATTTGGCTTAAACCTTCACGGATTTTTGCATGCATGGTTTGCGCATCTTCAGGTGATGCGGTCTTGCCTGTACCAATTGCCCAAATAGGTTCATACGCAATCACTATCTGTTGCCATTGCTCAGCGTCAACCACAGCAGCAATATCACAAATTTGTTGCAAAACAACTTGCTCTGCCTGACCGCTTTCACGTTGTTGCAGACTTTCACCCACACAATAAATAACTGTCAAACCTGCCTGCAAGGCATTTTTAACTTTTTCATTCAAAATGCTTGGTGTGTCTGCAAAAAGTTCACGACGTTCTGAATGCCCAACCAATACATAATCAATTTGACTGTCTTTTAGCAATTCTGCACTGACTTCGCCTGTATATGCACCCAAACCCGCAATACGGGAAAGGTCTTGTGCAACGGTATAGACAGGACGTACTGCTTCGCTCAATGCAGCTTGAATTTGAGTTAAAGCCAAAGTGACAGGTGCAATCCCCAAATGACACTTTTCAGCCTCTACAGGGCTGTCTTGTAATAATGTTTTAAATTCAGAAATAAGTTGCTGAGCATCGGCATGTATCGGATTCATCTTCCAATTGCCAACCACCCAAGGCTTAATCGTCGTAGCCGACATAGAATAACCTGCAAAAACAATTCATTTAATCGCGCACATTCTACACGCAAATCACATTTCTGCTGAGTTTTTTGTACAAGCTTTGCATCAAACTGCTGCATGAAGTATCTTTTCATGGCAGGACTTACAATTTTTTTAGCAGATTAATGTAACTGGTTCATGCTTTTAGGCGATACTTAGGTGGTGACAGCACTTTCAGATATGGTATTTTTGTGCAACAAAAGTATAATTTTAAGATACCAATTATAAACAATCTTGATTTTGAGGACGTTGGGGAATGTCAGTACAACAAGCTACACCTAGATTTACAGGTTTTATTCGACGTTTGGTCGAAGATGGGCTCGTTTCTGCTGAAAATATGCAAACTGCCATTAAAGCCGCACAAAAAGATAATGTTGATATTGTTCCCTATCTCATTCAAAACCTAAATATCGCGCCTTTAATCATTGCTGAAAAAATTTCTAATGAGTTTGGCGAACCTATTTTTGATTTAAGCGTGTATGACTCTGCGCTCATCGTGCGTGAAGGCATTGATGAAAAGCTTTTCAGCAAATATAACCTTTTACCTATTTTTAAGCGCAATCACCTGCTTTACGTTGCGACCAGTAACCCGACCAATATCGAAGCAATGGATGCCATTCGTTTCAACAGTAAAATGAATATTGAAGCCATTGTGGTCGAACACGATAAATTGGTAAAACTGATTGAACAAAACTTTGCGAGTGAGTCTGCTTTTGAATTTGAAGATGATGACTTCGATCTCAACTTTGAAGATGGTAACAGCGAACCAGAACAAGCTGCAGAAGATGAACCGCAGGGTGATGAATCCCCAATTGTTAAATACATCAACAAATTACTGATTGATGCAATTCGCATGGGTGCTTCGGACTTACACTTTGAACCGTATGAAAAAACCTATCGAGTGCGTTACCGTGTCGATGGTGTATTACGTCAAATTGCCACCCCACCCTTACAGTTAGCTAACCGCTTGGCATCACGTTTAAAAGTGATGTCCCAAATGGACATTTCTGAAAAGCGTGTCCCGCAAGATGGTCGTATTAAATTAAAACTATCTAAAAACAAGTCCATCGACTTCCGTGTTAACTCCTTGCCAACCTTGTTCGGTGAAAAAATTGTACTGCGTATTTTAGATCCATCTAGCGCCATGCTTGGGATTGATGCCTTGGGTTATGAGCCTGAACAAAAAGCTTTGTTTATGGAAGCTCTGGACAAACCGCAAGGTATGTTACTGATCACAGGTCCAACAGGTTCGGGTAAAACGGTATCGCTCTATACAGGTTTAAACATTCTAAACCGAGAAGACACCAACATTTCCACTGCCGAAGACCCTGTGGAAATTAACTTAGAAGGCATCAACCAGGTTAACGTCAACAATAAAGTGGGCTTAACCTTCGCTGCCGCTCTGAAATCTTTCTTACGTCAAGACCCTGATATTGTCATGGTGGGTGAGATTCGTGACCTTGAAACTGCAGAAATTGCAATTAAAGCAGCCCAAACAGGTCACATGGTTTTATCTACCCTCCACACCAACAGTGCGCCAGAAACTTTAACGCGTTTACGCAATATGGGCGTTCCTTCCTTTAACATCGCAACTTCGGTAAACCTCGTCATTGCACAGCGTTTGGCACGACGCCTATGCCCGCATTGCAAAGCTCCTTCCGATATTCCAAAACAAAGCTTATTGGAAATGGGCTTTACTGAAGCCGATTTGAGCAATCCAGAATTTCAGGTCTATCAACCTGTAGGCTGTTCTGAATGCCGTGAAGGTTATAAAGGACGTGTTGGTGTTTATGAAGTGATGAAAGTCACACCAGAAATTTCTAGAATTATTATGGAGGATGGTAATGCCATCCAAATTGCTGATGCGTCAGCAAAATCGGGGTTTAACAATCTGCGTCGTTCGGGGTTACTTAAGGTCATGCAGGGGGTGACTTCATTGCAAGAAGTCAATCGTGTGACCAGTGAATAGTTGTAAAATTTAAAATAAGGATAAATACGCATGGCTGTCAAAAAAGCACAGATGATGCCCACCTTCGTTTATGAAGGGATTGACCGCAAAGGGGCTAAGTTAAAAGGGGAAATTCCAGCGCGTAATATGGCCTTGGCAAAGGTCACATTGCGTAAACAAGGGATTACCATCAAGACGATTCGCCAAAAGAAAAAGAATATTCTTGAAGGCTTAATGAAAAAACGGGTGTCGACCTTAGACATCACTATTTTCACGCGTCAGCTTGCCACTATGATGAAAGCAGGTGTGCCTTTGGTACAAAGCTTTGAGATTGTTGCCGAAGGTCTTGAAAACCCCGCCATGCGTGAAGTGGTTTTAGGCATTAAAGGTGAAGTGGAAGGCGGGAATACCTTTGCTGGCGCATTGCGTAAATATCCTCAATATTTTGACAACCTATTTTGTTCTTTGGTCGAATCTGGTGAACAATCGGGTGCCCTAGAAACCATGCTAGATCGTGTCGCGATCTATAAAGAAAAGAGTGAGTTACTCAAACAAAAAATTAAAAAAGCCATGAAATACCCTGCAACGGTCATTGTGGTGGCCGTGATTGTGACCATTATTTTGATGGTGAAAGTCGTACCTGTGTTTGAAGAGTTGTTTAGCTCTTTTGGTGCGGACTTGCCTGCCTTCACTAAAATGGTGGTGAGCATGTCACAATGGATGCAGAAATACTGGTTTATTCTGATTATTGTGATTGGGGTCATCATTGCAGGTTTCTTGGAAACTAAAAAACGCAGTAAAAAATTCCGTGACTTCTTAGACAAAGCGGCACTGAAAGCGCCTATTTTTGGTGACTTGGTCTATAAAGCGATTATTGCACGTTATAGCCGTACTTTAGCCACTACTTTTGCTGCTGGTGTACCCTTAATTGATGCCTTGGAATCTACCGCTGGGGCAACCAATAATGTGGTCTATGAAGAAGCCGTGATGAAAATTCGTGATGATGTTGCGACAGGTCAACAGCTACAATTCGCCATGCGTGTCACCAATAAATTCCCGTCTATGGCAGTGCAAATGGTAGCCATTGGTGAAGAATCAGGTGCGCTAGATGCCATGCTAGATAAAGTCGCAACCCACTATGAAAACGAAGTCGACAACGCAGTAGATGGCTTAACCTCAATGATGGAGCCGTTGATTATGTCTGTCTTGGGTATTTTAGTGGGTGGTTTAGTTGTCGCCATGTACCTTCCAATCTTCCAAATGGGTTCTGTGGTTTAATGCAAGAATTAATCGCGTACTTTATCCAAAATCCAACTGCGCTCTATATCGCAGTTGGACTTTTTAGTTTATGTATTGGCAGTTTTTTGAATGTGGTGATTTACCGCACCCCAAAAATGATGGAACAGGAGTGGCGTAATGACTGCCAAATGTTATTACATCCTGAACAAGCCATTATTGATGAAAGTAAAATCACCCTGAGCAAACCTGCATCGACCTGCCCCAAATGTCACAACCCAATTCGTTGGTATCAAAATATTCCTGTGCTGAGTTGGTTGGTATTACGCGGTAAATGTGGCAACTGCCAAAACCTGATCAGCGTACGTTATCCAATGATTGAAGTATTAACCGCTGTTTGCGCCCTGATTGTGCTTGCGGTATTTGGCCCAACTGTACAAATGCTGTTTGGTTTGCTGCTCACTTATACCTTGATTGCACTCACCTTCATTGATTTTGATACACAACTCTTGCCAGACCGTTACACCCTGCCTTTGGCTGCACTGGGTTTGGCAGTCAACAGCTATGCCATCTATACCTCACCGACATCGGCAATTTGGGGTTATGTAATTGGCTTCCTATGTCTATGGGTGGTGTATTACCTGTTTAAAATCGTCACAGGCAAAGAAGGCATGGGCTATGGTGACTTCAAGCTCCTTGCCGCTTTAGGTGCATGGATGGGGCCGATGATGTTACCCCTGATTGTGCTGCTATCGTCCTTAGTTGGGGCTATTATTGGCATTATTCTGTTAAAAGTGCGTAAAGAAAACCAACCCTTTGCATTTGGTCCGTATATCGCCATTGCGGGCTGGATTGCCTTTTTATGGGGCGAGCAAATCATGAAAGTATATTTGGGACAATAAGGACAGCACATGCGTTTTGTTTTGGGTCTAACAGGAGGAATTGGCAGTGGCAAGTCTGCAGCCAGTGCGTGGTTCGAGACCCAAGGCATTGTTGTGGTCGATGCGGATGTTGTTGCACGTGAAGTGGTTGAAAAAGGACAGCCTACCTTAAAGCAAATTCAACAACACTTTGGCGATTGGGTTTTACTTGAAAATGGCGAACTAGATCGTCGCGCATTACGTGAACACATTTTCAAAGAACCAAGTGCACGACAAGCACTTGAAAAAATCACCCACCCTGCAATTCGTGAATCGATTATTCAACAATTAGATACTGCCGACAGTCCCTATGTGGTTTTGGTTTCACCACTCTTGTTTGAAACCAATCAACATCAATTGACCCGACATACATTATTGATTGATGCTACTGAAGCCCTACAAATTCACCGTGCTTCACAACGTGATGGTCAAACGGTTGAGCAAATTCATAAAATTATTCAAGCACAAATGCCACGTGCTGAAAAACAACGCCTAGCCGATGACATTGTGCTAAATGATGGGCATTTAGATCATTTGTATAGCAAACTTGAAGTATTGCATCAGCAGTATTTAAAGCGAGCGATGCAGTAAGCAAATTAATCTGACTGTTGTTTTTGCTGTTCAAGTTGAGCTTTTAAGCTGTCAGGTCGGGCCCACCAACGCCAAGGTTGCAAAGCACCAATCCCCATACCCACCAAGCCACATAAAATTGCTAAACTCAAAGGTTCACCCAATAAAGGGACAGCAAGAATCGCAGCGATAAACGGCGCCAAGGTCACAATACTGCCAGTTTTGAATGCTCCCAAACGCTTAATTGCCTCGACATAGCTAAGTGTTGCGATGATCACCACAAACACTCCATGAAAAATAGTTTGCAGCAATAAATGAATCGGTTCAGGTGTGCTGAGTTGTTTCGGGAAAAACAGTACGTAAATCGGGACATAGACGATTGCCGACCAAATTGCGACACCCGCCATAGCATGCCAAGCGGAAAGCTTCCATTGTCTTAATAAAACCGTAAACACACCCCACCAAATAGCGCTGATAAAAAACAGTCCATCCCCAAGTCCAAAGGCAACACCTGTTTCTTGATACATCAGCGCACTCATACCCGCAATGGCGGTCAGCATAATTACAATACTGATCCATGTATGGCGGTCAAAAGGCACTCGAAATAACATCCAAGCAGCAATGGCGGTACAAACAGGAATACAGCCATTCAAAAAAATGGCAGCATGCGCAGCAGGTACATAATGAAAAGCACTATACGCAGTCAGGCAATAGCCCACTCCACCAATCATTGCCAAAATAAAAGGCTCTTTTTTCCATAAAAATGCCGTATCTTTTTTCCAGATAAGAATCGGCATTAAAATACAAAAAGCCAAAGCAAAGCGTAAGGCGGTAATATCCCAAGCACTGATCTGCCATTGTGCATTCAGCCGAGCAGTTAGGGTAAAACCACCCCAAATGCACATGGTAACAAGCACCAAAGCATAACCTTGCTTTTGGGGAGATAGACGAATCACGGTGTTGAAAGCATCAATAAAATAGCAAATACAAAATCAGCAATTAAGCCTGACGCTGACGACAAGCTTCATACAAGGCCATACCTGTTGCAACACTGACATTCAGACTTTGTAGATTTCCTGCCATTGGAATAAATACGGTTTGATCACATTGTGACTGGGTAATTGGGCGTAAACCTGTATCTTCTGCGCCCATCACCACGCATACTGCTGTGCCTGTAAAGTCAAATTGCTGAATTGGCAAAGCTTTTTCATCCAGCATCGTACCCACCACACGCACATTAAACTCTTGTTTCAAATGCGCCAAAGTACGTGCCAAATTGGTCACTTGGATAAATTTGACTTTTTCTGCACCACCTGCAGCTACTTTGCGTGCAGTTGGGGTCAAACTTGCTGAACGATCACGCGGCACAATCACGGCAGTAACCCCCATCGCAGCGGCAGTACGGATACACGCACCCAAGTTATGCGGGTCGGTGACTTGGTCGAGCGCCAAAAGTAAAGGCTTGCTATCAGCCTGCAACAAGGCATCCAAGTCTTTTTCATTCAGAGTTGGATGTGGGCGTACTGCAGCCACCACTCCTTGGTGAAAAGGCAAACCTGCCAGTTTTTCCAAGCTGTCACGGCTGGCTTTTTGCACACTAATGCCAAATGGTTCGGCAAGTTCTAAAATCTTTTGTAAACGCTGATCATCACGCCCTTTTAAGGTAAAAAGAGTTAAGACGCGCTCTGGCTCAAGCTCCAATAATGACTCCACCGAGTGAACGCCATAATAATATTCAGGTTTTGCCATGAACGACCTCTAATTAATGCACCAATAAACCAGCGAAAACGAAAAATCCTGCAAAGCTGACTTTACAGGATTTCAATAAGATCTAGTTTAACCGATTCGGGTGAAAATTTCTTGATTCAATTCCGCTTGATTGGGTGCTCAAGCAGGAGAAAAATGAAATCTTAATTCAATACCCTATTATCGGCTGATTAGCCTTCTAAGTGGCACACGTAATCGAGCACTTCATCGGTTTCGATGCTGAAACGGCTATTGCCAGGCACATAGAACGATTGACCCGCGCGGAATAATTCACTTTCTTCGCTATCGGCAATTTTGACACGACATTCACCTGAAATAATTTCCATACGTTCAGGTACATGCGTTTCGAAAGTCAAGGCTTGTTCAGTCGGTAAAATTACCCCTAAGGTTTTTTTGGTACCGTCTTCAAATTGCACCGTGTGACTGATGCATTGCCCACCAAAATAGACATTCGACTTTTTCACAACTGATACATGATCAAACTGAGCTGACATGCGTATTCTCCAGGTAACGCGTTTTTATATTTTTGACTGATGTAGTTTAATTCTGTCCTCAGAACTAATCAATCTGTGTTTACAGTGGGCTTTGCGTAAATTGAACAATGTTTCAATACGCAGCATGCAACACGCTGACAGCACAGTCTAAGCCAACACCAGAGGCATGCAAAGTACTCTGCTCTAGATTCTTCCCCACTAAAGTGCTAAATCTGAATGTGAAACAGATCACGAATAGTATCTATATCGTTTAAGTTCCACCATATCAAGCAGCACCGAAAACTCCCCAAGTGAATATACTGCAATTTAATGACCATCCAATGAAATGATCAAATGATCATGTGTTTTATATATGATGCTTATCGGGTACATTTTTTGTTGTTTGCGCTGCAATTTAAGCTAGAATTAAATAGAAGAAAATAACAGCCTTGTTATGGCATTTCCAAAACTTGACTCTCTTTCACTGACACTTTTCGCAGCTTGGATGCGTTTATGCTGACTCATTTAACACTGATTAACTTTGCCCTTGCCGACCACTTAGCACTGGATATTGAAACAGGTTTTAACGTTCTGACAGGGGAAACAGGTGCAGGTAAATCCTTACTTTTAGATGCGCTCTCTGCCTGTTTAGGTGAACGTACCGATACCAATTATGTACGTTTTGGCTCAGATAAAGCCGATGTGACCGCGAGTTTCAGTTATCAGGACAATAGCCCTGAAGCACAATGGCTAAAAGAACATGAATTAGATGATGAGTCTGGTGAAATCCATTTACGTCGGGTAATTTTTGCCACAGGGCGCAGCAAAGCATGGATTAATGGTCGTCCAAGCAGTTTGGCAGAGCTGAAAGAAATTGGACGCTTACTGGTACAGTTATACAGTCAGCACAGTCAGCAACAATTGCTCGAACCGCCTTATCCAAAGCACTGGCTTGATCGTTATTATAATTTTTATACCCCTGCCCAAGCAGTACGTGATGCTTATAGTACCTGGCAAAAAAATATCCGACAGCATCAGGCGGCGCTGGATGCACAGGCAACTCGCAAGCAGCGCATCGAAACTCTAAACTTACAGCTCGAAGAACTCGAAGAACTGGTACAAATCGATTATAAGGAGATTGAACAAGAGTTTGATCGCCTAAGCCATCATGAACATATCATGCAGGACTGCAGTTATAGCTTAAATGCCTTAGACGAAGCCGAGCAAAACATCACTCAGGAAATTGCTTCGATTATTCGCCGCTTGGAATCGCATGCGGGACGAAGTGAACAATTATCAGAAATTTATAACTCATTGTTAAATGCGCAAAGTGAATTAGATGATGCGACAGCCAATTTACGTCAGTTTATTGATCGTCAAAGCTTTGACCCTGAACGCATGGAAGAACTGAATCAAAAATTAGAAGTCTTTCATCGTTTAGCGCGTAAATACCGCACACAACCTGAATTATTAAAACAAGAATTTGATACTTGGCAAACTGAGCTCACTGCTTTACATGAACTTGAAGACCCTGAAACTTTGGCAGAACAAGTCGAAGTGGCACATCAGGACTTTTTAGCCAAAGCACAACATTTAGATGACATCCGTCGTGAAGCAGCCGCACCACTTGCCAAACAACTGACCGAGCAAGTCAAACAGTTGGCACTGCCTGAGGCACATTTTGAATTTAAGTTTGAACCTTTAGAGCAGGTTTCTGCGGAGGGGTTAAGTTTTATTCAACTACTGTTTACTGCCAACAAAGGTATTCCTGCTCAGCCATTAGCACGTGTGGCTTCTGGTGGCGAATTATCGCGGATTGCCTTGGTCATGCAAGTCATGAATGCCGAAAAAACCGAAGCTGAAGTTTTGGTTTTTGATGAAATTGATGTCGGGATTAGTGGTGGTACTGCTGAAATTGTGGGGCGTTTGCTCGCAGGTTTGGCGCAACACGTTCAAATTTTATGTATTACCCACCAAGCACAAGTAGCTGCACAGTCTGATCAGCACCTTTTGGTGAAAAAGCGTCAGACCGATCCTGCCAGCAGTACCATTGTTGAATTAGAAGAAGATGCGCGTATTTTAGAATTGGCACGCATGACAGGCGGTGTTGAAATTAATGACACTACCTTGCAACACGCCAAACAATTACGCCAATTGAAGTTTCAACAGGCTTAAAAAATAAATCCCCTGATTTTCAGGGGGATTTATTTAGGTCTAAAACAAGCTTAATCATTATTTACCATTTCACAGGTTGGTCACTTGAACCAGGTGTCATTTCATAACCTGGAGAGGTATCATAAAATTGACTGCTAGAAGATTGCACAGGTTGTAGTTTAAGACCCTGTAAAATTTCAGGATTTAAACTTTGGGCAATCTTATCTGCAGTACTATCATTTAAACTATTATTTAAAAGATTCTGTGTCATCAAGTTCGATAAGGTACGATTAAAAGTCCCTGCCGCAACTACCTTACTGGTATTCGCTTCAATCACTCGCCACGTTAAACGCACCTGCTCTGCACCAGCATTTAACCCATACATTTGTTGACCGCTAGCAACTGACAAATCGTTAATACGCCCCACGAGTAAATAATCAGCACCTACTTTTTGACCAATACGCGCTAACTCATGCGGTGCACCATCCCAATACAGGAAGTCATTTTCAAATTGCATTTCATCTATGTAATGACGATCAACAACACTTAACTGCCCTGACTGTGCCAAATAAGTACCTAAAGTATCTGATAATTCTTGACTAAACTCAGAAGCAGAAGCACCGCTGGCTAAGCGGTTATTTTTTTCTGCCATTTGAAATGGCAAGACTGCAATACGGCGCATGTGTTGATCTTGTACAGTAGATTCAAACTTCACCACATGTGCGCGAACTTTAGCGCGATAATTATTTTTAGCACCAGAAACACTCAAGACCTGAAACTTGGTGACAGAACCCGAACCTTGATTGGCTACACTAAATACAGGTGAAACTTTACCCGTATATGTCCAGCCCTGATTATTTACAGATAAAGAAACTGTTTCTTCATAATTCATTTGTGACGATACCGAAGCACCATTCACCGATTGAACTGCAATCAATAATGCTTCAGAAATAGCTTGGTGTTGTGTTGGACCACTACCCGTTGCCTCTTTAATCACTTCTTTAATCGCAGCAAAAGCAGGACTGCACAGTAATCCAGATAATAAGCCTGCAAATAATATTTTTTTCATGTTCTATTCTTCAACAGCAACTGCGCTTATCACAGCGCAGTTGCTTTCAGATTAAATTAAAGACCAAAAGTTGAGCGCTTTGCTGCCTTACGGATTTCTTTTTCGCCTGTCCACTCTACAATGCCAGTTTGTAAGTTCTGCAATTTAAATGTGAACTTGTAATACACATCGCTCTTACCACCTGCATTTTTTACAATACTAGATAGATTGCCATTGAGCATATATTCAGCACCGATATGTCCACCAGTACGCACTGCAGTCGCTTGATTGACCATGCCGCTTTGCTTTTGATAGGCAAGTTGCTGCGCCATCGCATTGACAGATTTCATATCTACAAAACGAAACTTCCCTGAATTAATTAATTTGTTCTGAATCGTATCTGTAATAGATTCTGTATCGATATGTTCTTGTGTCTTGTTATGAATACGATCAAGCACAATGACTGGACGACGAGTTTGCGTCATTTGCACCACAGGTGGGAAGGTCAGCATATCATCCACCATCTTTGCAGCAATCATTTGTAGATCTGTCGATCCA
The DNA here is from genome assembly GCF_013416935.1 of Acinetobacter sp. YH1901141. Taxonomy (NCBI): domain Bacteria; kingdom Pseudomonadati; phylum Pseudomonadota; class Gammaproteobacteria; order Moraxellales; family Moraxellaceae; genus Acinetobacter; species Acinetobacter sp. YH1901141. The sequence continues at coordinate 190,480 of NZ_VPEY01000001.1, forward strand.
AAATCTTTCGTTAAAGTTTCTACAGCTTGAGCATCACCATAACTCACTGCACTACCCGTTGTTGCACAACCTGTTGCCAAAACAGAAGTTGCTACCACAGCCATGATTAACTTTGCATTCATTGCTCTATCTCGCTTATTTCTTTAAATACACAACAACATCTACAGCCGATGGATTTGGTGCTAAAGATTGCACGCCCTTCACCTCTCGACCCGTTAACTGAATTGGTTTCCAAATCGCACCTTCAGGGTTCACTTCTGCCCCATGTGCATCGACCCATACGATTTTGTAGCTAAAATCTTTGTTATTGAAACGGCGGTTTTTAATGGCAATTGATGCCTTTTTTAAGTCGCCTGCCATAGACATTCCCACACGCTCAACAAATACCTCAGTGGTTAAGACTGGGTTATTGGTAATGGTGCGAATACTTACTTCGTTATTCGCATCTGTCTGTGTAGACAAAGCATTAGGGGCTGTACATCCAACCATCGCCGCAGCACTAAGACCGAGTAATGCGAGTTTTAACTGATTTTTCATAAAGTTCTCTTCAAAATTATTGGCGTGGAATACTACTTACACTTGCTGTAATTTTGTCATTTACATGATGTGCATAAACAAATACTGTCTCATTGGCTTTTACATCTAACTTCACAGAGGAGCTTGACAAATTACCTGACGATAACTGTAAGTTGTGTATCCCTGGCGTTAAGTTCAGACGTGCAATTTGCGTATTACTTGGCAAAGTTGTCCAAGCTCGTAAATCTGCTCGCTCGGTTGCCATATTGAGCACGTTACCTGCCAATTGCCCTAAAACACCAAATTGGTTACCAAGCTCTTTTTGAGCAGCATATTTGGCTGTGGCACGAATCACTTGGGTTGTTAAAGTTCCAACGACTTTTTCTTTTAAGTCTTTAACAGCCAATGCACCAATATCACTAATCACATAACTGTCTTGCAAAACTCGGTTATTCAGCTTCACTTTCAGGCTTTTGGGTGCAACATAAGTGCTAGGTTCATAAGTCGCAAAAGCAATGTTGATAATGCCGCCTGGAGTCGGAATATCTAACTTATTTTCAATTTTCTGTGGAACGATACCTTGTTCAATAAATACAATAACAGGCACACTACTATTACTTTGTTTTGCAACCAATTGATCTAAACGCTTTACATCTTTAGCAATCTGCTCATCAGGCTGTAACTCATAAGCTTTTTTGTAATCCACCAAAGCATCGTTGTATTCGCCTAAGGTTTCCCACAAGTTAGCTGCCATATAAAAAGCATAAGCATTTTGATAAGTATTCTTAATCTTGCCCGCAATTGGATCTAAGCCAACAAATGCCTCATCTAAAACATGCAATGCGGCATTTGAAGATGTATTTGCTTTTGTATTTTTCTCTTTTTTCTTTTCAAACTCAGCCTGATGTGCCAGTTCAATTTCACGCTGAATGCCCTGTGCAACACGCATTTCTACTGCAGCAGCCTCAAGATTTTTTAAAAAAATATAATTTTTCGCTTGAGAAATATGCGCCAATACCTGTTCATGAGGTGGCACCAAATAAGGTACCACCGAATCATTACTCACCATAGAAAGTGCTTTAAATCCGACCCGACTCAGACTAATTTTTGCACGACTTTTTTGTTTATCTAGAAATTCAAAAGCCTGCTTATAATGATTCAAACTTTCTTCATACTGATGATTGACTTGTAATAAACGTGCCTGCTCCAGTAAATATAGTACGCCGTCTTTTGAATCTACTTTATCTTTAAATTTAGCAACTAAATCTTCAGATAAATGATTATTCAAATGACTGCGAAACAAATTACCTTCATCATTATAAGTTCCAAAAATTGCTGCTTGAGAAAAAACTGAAGCTGAAAAAACAGCAGCAAACAAACTTCCCTTTATTAAATAATTCATATTAAACCATCAAAAAAAGCTATAAAAGATGAAAATTTCACCATCTTACAAACAATTATTTTTTGTTTCAATATGTATTTTATGTATATTTATTGAAACATATCAAGCTATAAAAAACACAAATTTTACACTAAAGCACAAAACTTACAAAAGAAATAAATAGACTTATAGATTTTTTATATTAAAAAACCACTATTCATTAGACAAACTTAATGAATAAAAGAGAATATAAATGCAATCAAACTGCCTATTTTGCAATTAAAAAACAGAAATCACATTCGTTAAAATTAAAAGTAGATTAAAAAATATACACTAAAACATTTAAACAAACCCACATCACAAAGATAATAAAGCAATCAATTATTATGTTCCTATATCTTCAACTTTGTAACTAAATAGATAAATTTAATGACATCATTTTTTCTAAATTTTAAATTTATTCTTTTATTTATCCTTTGTCTCACTTTTACCAAAGCAAAGTTGTCATCACAGTGGTTTTATGGGATAAGTACAGCTAAGAAATGTATATTTGCATGATTTGGCTGTAACTCGTTTACGTTTCCCAGTCGGTTTACAGTTCTGTTTGCCACCACCTCAGATTAAGGAGAATTGCTTAGGTGACTAAACAATATCTGACGCATCGCTGTCTCATAGCCCCGCCCGATATGAATGATGAGTTTTTTGCAAACACCGTCATCTATTTGGCACGTCATGATGAAGACGGTGCGCAAGGCATTATTATCAACCGTCCATCGGGTATCCAAATCAAAGAATTACTCAATGATTTAGATATAGACGCAGATAATGTGCATCCTCACGAAGTTCTACAAGGTGGTCCATTACGACCTGAGGCAGGTTTTGTTTTACACACAGGGCAGCCAACTTGGCATTCATCTATCGCTGTTGGTGAAAATGTCTGTATCACCACCTCTAAAGATATTTTAGATGCGATTGCCCACAACGAAGGCGTTGGACGTTACCAAATTGCCTTGGGCTATGCCAGTTGGGGCAAACAGCAACTGGAACAAGAAATTGCCCGTGGCGATTGGCTCATTTGTGAATCGGACATGGACTTGATTTTCAATTTACCTTATGACGACCGTTGGGATGCCGCTTATCGTAAAATGGGCGTAGATCCAACATGGTTATCTTCCGAGATTGGTCATGCCTGAAACAACACAAGCCCAAACCATTATGGCATTTGACTTCGGTACGCAAAAAATGGGCATGGCTGTGGGGCAGGCACTGATTGAAAGTGCGACCCCTCTCGCCCTCTTTCCCATGAAAGATGGCATTCCGCAATGGGAAAACTTGCTAAAAATTATCAAGCAACATCAGCCACAATTATTTCTAGTGGGCTTACCTTTAAATATGGATGATAGCGAGTCAGAACTGTCTACCCGTGCGCGTAAGTTTGCTAGACGCTTACGCCATCAAAGCAATATCAACACCCTAATGGTCGATGAACGCCTAACCACACGTGAAGCACGTGATGAGCTTGATCATTATCAAGCCCAAGGGCGTGGTAAAAAACTCGCTGCCGATAGTCTTGCCGCAGCACTATTGATTGAAAGCTGGTATCGTGACCCTCACGGCGTTCAGCCTTAAATCCTATTTCTGAATAGATAACATCGACAAATGCAAAAGAATTGGGACATTGATCGTTAGAATGCCTAAGACCATCTGTAAAAAGTCTATTGGTCTGGCGATTTTTTGATATAAAGTGACACCATCCTTTTGGTGTGAATGGGTAAATCCGCATGGCACTGTCTAGCTTTGGCAAGATTCTCACAGTCTTAGACTTATTTTCAACCGCACGTCCTGTCATTAATGTAGATACCATTAGTGAGGAACTCGGTTTATCTAAGCCCACCAGTTACCGCTATTTAAAAGAGTTGGTTTCGGCAGAGTTGTTGCAGCGCATGAGTGGCACATCGGGAGATTACACCCTTGGGCCAAAAATTGCGGTATTGGATTTTATCTCTCGCACGACCGATCCATTGGTCACCATCAGTATTCCGTTTATGAAAAAAATTGCGGAACGTACTGAATTTTGCTGTTTGCTGACCCAACTCAATCAAGATTCCTGCATTGATGTGCATCACGAAATCTTTAAAGATACGCCTTTGCTGTCTTATGGTCGCGGCTGCCCACGTCCTGTTTATGTCGGCTCATCGCCAAAAATTATTATGGCACATCTGCCTAAAGCTAAAATTTTAGACTATTACCAACGTTTTTCTAACGAATTGGCACAAGTCAATTTTGCACAAGATGAAGATGACTTTTTGCAGCAAATGCGCAAAATCAAAAAACAAGGCTATTATTTTTCTAACGGCGAACTCGATGCAGAAATTGCAGGCTTATCTGTACCGATTCGTTTTTCATCTAAAGATGCACCTTATGCATTGACGCTGCTGGCATCTAAAAACCGTTTTGAATTTGTCAATTTGCAAAAACTGATTGAAATTTTGCAGGACAATGCAGAACAAATTGAAAAACAGGTGGAAGTACTGAATACCAGTTTTAGTATAGAACTCACTTAAAGATTTAGGTTATTGATACCTTAAAGCACTGAATTTAAATACAATTAAAATTTATTCCTGAATAAGGATTTAGAGTGCTAAATCAAGTTTTATTCAATAGCCGCGTGAAAATAGCGAAAGGTCAGATTAATTCTGGGTTGTATAATTTTATTGGACTTCATTAAGGCATGTTTCCAATAGTGTTGTGTCGTGCCACGCATGACCAACAACTGACCGCTGTGCAACAGTAGCTCAACCTTGTTGGCGCGGTGTTTATGCTGAAAACAAAATTTACGGGTTGCCCCCAAACTCAAAGATGCAATGACAGCGTGTCTGCCTAAATTCGGCTCATCATCACTGTGCCAACCCAAGCCCTGCGTACCATCTTGATATAAATTGGCCAAACATGAGTTAAAGGGATGCCCGACCCATTGTTCAATTTGCTGTTTCAGTCGCCACAAAGCAGGCCGCCATAGCTGTGCCTGCTTAACTGCTCCCGAATAACGATATTGATACTGCTCATCTCCATACCATGCCACTTGGCGCTGTGTCCGATAATACTGACCAAAGAGCAGACCTTCATCAGGCTGCCATGCCAAATGTTGCAGAAAATACCGTAAATAACGCTCACTATGCTCCGCACTCAGCACCAAACCATAGTCCTGCGCAATGCCGTCATAAGGCAGTACGTTGTCACAACGCTCAGGTGCAAACAATTCTAGATTCATGGTCATTCCTATGCTGAATAGCTTATTGTTTAATCTAAAACAAGGATCAGGACTGCTCACAAAATGACACAGCTTTTTGGCTTGTGAGTCGTGAAGTTCATCCTTAGACTTAAAATCATCGTTCTTATAACAATAATAGCTTATGAATTTATGGCATTTATTTCAAAAATTGCGTCCCTTCGTTCGACCTTATCAGCTCTTGGTGATTGCTACCTTAGTTTTAACGCTCATCGGCTCATTAACAGCTCAAGTCAATGCACTAACTTTACAATACGCTGTTGACCGTATTAACGCCTTAATTGAGGCAGGACAAGGTCTGTCTGCAGGCTGGCACATTTTAATCACCATTTCAGCCATTTTGCTGGGTAAAGAAATCATCAATGCCTTTGTGCAGTTTGGACAGAAGTTTTATGGTGAAAAACTACGCATTTTTGTGTCACAAGATTTGGCACAGGGCATTATTGAGAAATTTTTGCGTTATCGACTGGCCTTTTTTAATCAGGACAACAACCAAGCAGGTAAATTACAAACACGTATAGATCGTGGCATTGGTTCGCTCACCCGCTTAGTGCAAATTTTCTTTATTGATATTTTGCCACTCTTTACCAGTGCAATTGTGGCTTTGGGCTTAATGTATTATGCCAATTTTTATGTGGGCTTGGTCGCGACACTCATTGTGCCTATTTATTTTTGGCTGACCTATCAGCAGGCACAAAAACTAGGAAGCTGGCGACGTAATTTACGTGATGGACGTGAGAAAAAAAGCCAAGGGATTCTCAGCATCATCAACTCAATTACCGTGATTAAATCATTTAACAGAGAAAGCATCGAAGCAGAAAAACAACTCACCCTGCAGAAAAAACTGACCCACAATCAAATGCAGACTCGCCAAACCAGTTTTTTATTTGATGGTTTAAAAAGCTTTATTGAACAAATTGGCGTGGTGCTGATTATTATTTTAACTGCTTATTTTGTGTTAGATAGACAAATGAGCATCGGCATGATCATGTATCACGTGTTACTGTTTGGCAATGTTTCTGCCCCAATTCGCTCATTGCATCGTATTTATGATGAAGTCAATGATGCAATGATCTATTCAGAAAGCTTCTTTCAAATTTTGGAAGCCGAGCATGAAATTGAGCCAAGTGGTACGCTTAAACCAGTTATTCGAGGGCAGTTTGATCTGCAACAGGTAAACTTTTTTTATCCGAATGGACATCATGCACTCAAAGACATTCAAATGCAGATTCAGCCCAATAAAATTACCGCATTGGTGGGATTGTCGGGAGCAGGAAAATCTACCCTGATCAGTTTATTAGATAAATTCTATGAACCACAACAGGGAACAATTCAGCTCGATGGGATTGATATTAACCACATCGACACTCAATATTTGCGTGACCATATCGGCTTGGTTTTGCAAAAAAATCATATTTTCCAAGGCTCTATTTTTGAAAATATTCGTTATGGCAAAACTGATGCAAGCTTGGAAGATGTGATTCTGGCAGCCCAAAAAGCCTCTATTCACGAACAAATTTTGCAATTGCCTCAGGCTTATGACGCAGATGCCCTCATGCTTTCAGGCGGTCAACAACAACGGATTGCCCTTGCACGTATGTTCCTGAAAAATCCACCTATTATTTTTTTAGATGAACCGACTGCTAGTCTGGATGCCATTGCAACCGAACAAATCAAACAAAGCCTCGATGAAATTAAACAAGGGCGTACGGTCATCATCATTTCACATAGCTTATCGCAAATTATTGATGCCGATTACACCTATGTCATGAAAGATGGCAGGATTGCGGAACATGGCGAACATGATGCGCTTTATCATCAAAATGGGGTTTATAAAGAAATTTTTGATGCGATGGCAAAAAGTTTAAATATTGAAAAAATTGCCAAAACTTATGAGGATGATGCCGAGGAAGAAACCCATAGTTAATCAAAAAGTGCTTCAATCAGAAGCACTTTTTAATGAAGAATCACGATATTTAAGGTTGTTTCAAATATGGCCATGCCGCTTTTAAATAAATAAACATCGACCAAAGCGTTAGAATTACAGCAGTATAGAGCAACAAATAAGCCACCATTTCCAATGGTTGCCAGTTCAATAAGAACACTGAAATCGCAATCATTTGGAATGCTGTTTTATATTTCCCCACTGTAGACACCGCCACACTGGTACGTGCGCCGAGTTCAGCCATCCACTCTCGTAAGGCAGATACGGTAATTTCACGGGAAATAATTACAATCGCGGCAAAAGCCATAGAAATAGTCGGTTGCCATTGCACTAAAACAATCAATGCCGCAGCGACCATAAGTTTATCGGCCACAGGGTCTAAAAAGCGCCCAAATGCAGAGGTCTGATTCAAAGTACGTGCCAAATAGCCATCAAACCAGTCGGTCACAGCAGCAATCACAAAAATAGACGTCAAAATAATATGACGCGTCATGCCACCATCATAACCATTTACGCCCATTGCAGGCGGCCAATACGCCACCAACAAAAAAACAGGAATCAAGGCGATTCGAGCCAAAGTTAATATATTTGGAATGTTCAGGATACGACCTGTTGTCATAGACACCGCCAATGTTTCCCCTCTTTACGCTGCATATTCACAAGTTTTTTGAGGATTTGTCATCGTGAATAGGCTTCACTTTATACGAAATGCTAGTAGGTGTCACTAGGCAAACACGGTGATGGTCTGTCGGGCAATCGCTATTAGCCGATCCTGATCATCCCATAAGTGCGCATATTCTGTGGCATAACCACCGCTAGCATGATCGGTAAAAACTTTATATTTCATCCAATCTTGCAGCTGATTTTGCAAAGGATTGACATAGGTCACATGCCAAGTCAGTGAACTGGCAGGAGTGAGCTGCTCAAACATCGGCAGTACTCCAGGCGGCCACATATCAAAAGCCACCATCAAATCGGCAATGGTCATGGCACGATTCGTATGCTGTTTTGGGTTAAAACGCATCCAGCCTGCAAAATCAGGTTTATGACTAGCAGTAAACGGATATTGTCCTTCAGACCAAACCAAATCCATCTGCTGAAAACATTCAGGTGCTAAAGGATGATGCTGTGTAACAGGCAATTCCGTTGCAGGTGGAAAATTGGGCGCAGTACGTTCTTGTTGCACCACAATGCTGGATTCACGTGCCGCACCAAAACTGGCAATTAAAATGCTTTGTACTGCATCATCCTGCCATAAACGAACTTCGACACTGGTCACAGATTTGCCTTCACGCAGAATTTCCGCCGTGAGCCGTGCCCGACTTTGTTGCACAGGTCCGACAAACGTGACACTGCTGCTTAGCAAGCGCTTTTTCGGATCGGCAATACAAAGCTGGGCTTTTTGCATCATCAAACCTGCCACCAATCCACCATAAATAGTGCGCCCCTGTAACCACCCAAGCGGGATGTCTATCCATTCTTGCTCGGCAATGGCTTGATAGGTCTGTAGCAACGACATAGCTTTTCCTTAAACAATGTTGTGGTTGATATTACAGGGTTTCGATCTGATGTGAATGTTCAATGACGACAGAGTCAATGCACTTTTTTGCTATTTACCTTTGTAGAAAATACTGCTTTTTATGCAGTAAATAGGGTCTGTTGACAATTCGTCTATGTTTGCGACGTGAGAGATATATCTCGCAAGATTTTTAGCTAATATAAGGCATGAGGCAGGAAATTTAGTCATTCATGCAGCACTTTATAAATCGTACGCGCCATTACTTCACCCAGTCCGGGTACTAAAGTCAACTCTTTTTCAGAAGCTTTCAGGACACCTTGTATGCCACCAAAATGGGTGAGTAAATCACGACGACGTTTTGGCCCTAAGCCCGGAATCACTTCAAGTATTGATGAGCCACGTTTTTTATCGCGCTTGGCACGGTGCTTGGTAATTGCAAATCGGTGTGCTTCATCACGTACCTGCTGAATCAAATGCAGCGCCTTATGATCTTCAGGCAGCTGAATTTTGCTGCCATCGGTAAAATGTAGCGTTTCTAGACCAGGTTTGCGTCCTTCGCCTTTGGACACCCCAATCATAAAGGCATCCAATCCTAACTCCTGCATGACCTCCATCGCCATATTCAACTGCCCTTTACCGCCATCAATCAGCAATAAATCGGGCAGCATGGCTTTTTTATAACGGCGCGTTAAAGCTTGGCGCATGGCAGCATAGTCATCTCCAGCCTGAATATCCTGAATTGAAAATTGTCGATAATCACGTTTGCGAATACCACCACTGTCAAATACCACGCAAGATGCCACAGTGTCTTCGCCCATAGTGTGCGAAATATCAAAACATTCAATCCGATCAATCGGGCGTCCAACCACTTGCTCTAACTGATGAAAACGCTCATTTAATTCAAAGTGATTGGCGAGTTTACCTTTAATGGCATGCTGCACATTCATTTGTGCCAATTCTTGCCACTCGGCACGGGTTTCACGCACTTTATGTTTAATTTGAATTTTTTTATCGAAGTGTTGCTGTAAGGCTTGTTCCAACTCTTTGCAATCTGCCACTTCCACATTAACAATCAATTCCGCTGGAATTTCATCGGCCACCTGAAAGTAAAAGTTGGCAATAAAATCGGCCAACATTTGCCCCAAATCATCGCCCAACATATCAGGAAAATAGCTTTTACCGCCCAGCATTTTGCCATTGCGCACATGCATAATTTGCACACAGGTCACACCTGCCTGATAAGCAATTGCGATAATATCGGCTTCGCCTTTGAGTTTATAAATGGCTTGCTGTGCCTGCACATCACGCAACAAAGCCATACGGTCACGGTAAAAGACTGCTTTTTCAAATTCCAACGCTTCGGCTGCAGCTTCCATTTTAGCAATCAATTGCTGATTCAGTTCTTTACTATCGCCCTGTAAAAATCGAATCGAATTATTAACATCTTCTTTATATTCTTCGGGCGAAATCAATCCTACACACGGTGCCGAACAGCGTTTGATCTGATATTGCAAACACGGACGCTGCCGTTGAGCAAAATAACTGTTTTCACACTGCCGCACATTAAACAGTTTTTGTAACACCACCAAAGTATCGCGGGCATTGTACGCACTCGGATAAGGCCCAAAAAACTTGCCTATCTGATGCTTGCCTTTGCCGCGTCCACTGGCAATACGCGGATAAGGCTGATCTGCCGACACAAAAATATAAACATAGGACTTATCATCGCGCAGCATAATATTGTACGGTGGACGATGCAGCTTAATCAGATTTTGTTCAAGCAATAACGCTTCAGTTTCGGAACGCACCACCAAAGTTTCAATATCATAAATACGCGCCACTAAAGCCTGCGTTTTAGGATGCTCGATGGTTTTGACAAAATAACTCGACACTCGGTTTTTTAAATTTTTGGCTTTGCCGACATATAACAACTCCCCGTCTTTACCCAACATACGGTAAACCCCTGGCAATTGGGTCATATTTGCCAAAATTTTCTCGATATGCTCACCTGCGTTTGGGCTCACGAGTCATCCTATTCTTGCTACATTCTTTACATGATGTGCTGCTTTATCTGATTTTTTCAAGCTTTATCCTGTGGCATAGCGCATGATCTATCCACTAAAACGATCAGCTCAGTGCTAAAAACGATCAGTCGGCAACACAAGATTTGCTATGCTCAGGCATCTTGTCAGCAGAAGGAAAGTGCAGGATGACGACCGCACCACACGGCATACCGACCATTCAATCCGCAACGTCCCAGCCGATCAGTACACATCAGTATGTATCCGCCAAAGACCGTTTGATTGGCAAGCCGCGCTTTCATTTTGAACCTACACAAGTCATGCAATTGTTACGTCAACGGATTATTGGACAAGATGCAGCGCTGAATGAAATCGAAAAAATGCTGTATGTGGTCAAGGCCGATTTCTCCAGCACAGAGCGACCACTTTCAGTGACTTTAATGCTTGGCCCGACAGGTGTTGGCAAGACCGAAACGGTGCGCCTGATTGCCGAAGCCATTTATGGTCGCCCCGATGCCTTCTGCCGCATTGATATGAATACCTTGGCGCAGGAACACTATGCGGCTGCACTCACAGGCGCGCCTCCTGGCTATGTCGGCTCTAAAGAAGGCCATAGTTTATTTGATGAAACTGCGATTGTAGGTTCGCACACCCGCCCAGGCATTATGTTATTTGATGAACTGGAAAAAGGCTCAAGCGAAGTGATACGTGGCTTAATGAATGTGCTAGATACAGGCAAACTGACCCTGACTGCAGGCACCAAAACCATCGACTTTCGCAATTGCATGATTTTTATGACCAGCAATGTGGGTGCTCAAGCCGCACAACAATACTTAGATAAATTGAATCTGTTGCCGCAAAAAGTACAACAACTGTGCTTAAAACACATGCCCACACAACGGATCATTGAAAAAGTCATGCAGCGTAAATTTGACCCTGAATTTTTAAATCGGATTGACCGTAGTTTGCATTATCAAGCGGTATCTGCTGATGCCCTGCCGCAATTGGTTGAAATTGAATTGGAAAAGTTAAACCATCGCCTGCAGCATCAACAGCGCCAAGTCGAACTCACTGCAGCAGCTAAAGCCTATTTTTATCAGGGGCATGATATTCGTTACGGCGCGCGGCATTTGGGGCGTAAAATTCGTACTGAACTTGAGCCTATTTTAGCTTTGTATTTTTTAAGTCATCCTGAAAAATCGGAAATATGTGTAGATTGCAGTGCAAATCAATTGCACCTCAAAATAGAATAAGCCCACGACTTATGCTGCGTGAATCTTGAGAATGCCACTCTGCTCATCCTCAAAGTTTTGATGCTTATTTTTGCTTAAAAAGCCTAGGGTCTGTTGACAATTCGTCTATGTTTGCGACGTGAGAGATATATCTCGCAAGGTTTTTTAGCTGATATAAGGCATGAGGCAGGAAATTTAGTCATTCTAAATGACTGACTCATAACGCAATAGCAGCAAAAAATATGCTCGTCCTTCGCTGCGCCTTGCGCTGCAAACAAAGCAGTGCTTGTTTTTGCTCAGGCTGTGGCTAAAACTTTCTCAGATTGCGTTATGAAACTTGGCAATAGTCTCGCTATTCCCTGCGTTTCATGCCTGATCTGCTCAGTTTTAGCCTACAGCGCAAGCCATTTATGAAATGTCAACAGACCCTAGGGATTAGTCAGTAATTTCCATTCCCAAGGCTTGACTAAATTTGGTCTGATCTTTAGGTGAAACCAATACAAATTTTGGCTGCCCCGCTAGAAGATAATCAATTTTTAAACGCTTCAGCGACAAAGCAGGTGACGCTACCGAATTATTGGTTTTAGATATTTTTTGAATACTGTCGCGTGGAATGTCCCATTTTAAAAACATGCAACGGATCTGCAAGCGTTCTGCATCGACCTGATAGCGCGTATTCAACACAGGCCACCACAACACAAAAATGGTAATGAAATACACCCCTGTGTGCACAGGAAATGCTGGCATCGTGCCTTTGGCGTACATGGTCAGCAATAACTGAATCAATAGACCAGACATACAAATCACAAAAGCCAAAACCCACCAATCTTTTTTAGAACGAAACGTTTGCATAAAAATTCCCCTATTTGCTTCATTCTATACATAAAAATAGGCGGGAATTAAAGCGCGTTGCTGAAATTGCTCAAAAATGTCATAAAAAACGCCCCGAAAGGCGTTGTGATGCTTTAAAACACATAAGGGCGAATAAAAATTAAGAAGAAAATCCCGAGCATTAAAAACCATTTTAAGAAATAGTACACACGACTATTTTTAGCTTTTAAAGCCTTGGCTTTTAAACGCACTTGATAGACATAGCCAAAGACTTTATTTAAGCCACCCGTCTGATCGCCTGCTTCATTCGGAGAGCTTGCTGCGGTCATCACATTTTTGCCAAACCAGTGATTAAACTTTTGCATCCAGCGAGATTTTAACGGACGCTCGACATCGGCAAAGAAAATAATACGGTTTTGAGAAGTGCCATTTTCAGCATAGTGAATATAGGTTTCATCAAACACCACACTTTCACCATCACGCCATGAATACCGCTCACCATCGACATCAATAAAACAACGGTCATCATTTGGTGTCATCAATCCCAAGTGGTAACGCAATGAACCTGCATACGGGTCGCGATGACGCACTAAACGACTGTCGGGCGCTAGTTCAGTAAACATCGCCGCCTTAATGCTAGGCAAAGTTTTTAATAATGCTGTGGTTTTTGGACATAATTCTGCGGCAGATGGATGCGCGGAGTCATACCATTTTAAATAAAAACGCTTCCAGCCTGTTTTAAAGAATGAGTTAAATCCCAAATCATCGTAGCTACTTGAAGCTTTAATACCACCCTGTTCATACAAAGCTTTGGCTTCATCACGAATCATTTCCCAATTGTCATCCAAAACCTTTAAATCTTGAAAGTGCTGGATGTCGATATACGGTTGATTTGGTACTTTAGAAAACAAATACATTAAATAGTTGATCGGTGCGAGGATGGTAGAATGGTCAAAAAACTGACGATAAAAACTATGACGCACCTTGCCGCGCTGTTGAATATACAGCGCTGAAGCGATAAAAATCGCCAGAATAATCCACTTCAACATAGAACAACCCAAATTGCTGAAAACAGCTAAAATTCAAAATGTCGCATATTCTACTCAATTTCAGCGCATAAAGTCATAGCAGAAAATAGAACACAGCATTGCAAGTCGCTGTCCAAACCTATCGACTTCATGCTTTAAAACTTATCATCAAAACAAGGGATTGACTTTTCTGTCCCAAACAACCCACTGATAACATCTATTTATCAAGCTTTTCTAAATCGAAAATGCAATACAACCTGATTAAAAATAAAAGAGAAAACAATCACTTTCATCTTTCTTTAAACATAGGATTTTAAAATCGGGTCAAAAAGCAATTCCGAGCTATGAGAAAAATCATGACCCTTGCGTCACGGCTTGATACAACTTGCTATATTTTTTTTCGATATAGTTATCGTAAGATTAGCGAGGCATATATGTGTGCAGGACTATCGCACACGCTTCATAACATCAACTTAGAAGTCCTCCAAAATAAAGGAGATCAGGCATGATCCACGCTGGCAATGCCATTACCGTCCAAATGCTTTCGGACGGAATTGCAGAATTCCGCTTTGACTTACAAGGTGAGTCGGTCAACAAATTTAACCGTGCAACGATTGAAGACTTTAAAGCTGCGATTGAGGCTGTTAAAGCAAACAATGAAGTGAAAGGTTTAATCGTCACTTCTGCGAAATCAACCTTTATCGTGGGTGCAGACATCACCGAATTTGGCGCAAACTTCGCTCAAGGCGAACAAGCCATTGTGGATTGGGCATTGCCTGTTCACGACATCTTCAATGCTTTTGAAGATTTAGAAATTCCTAAAGTTGCTGCAATCAATGGTATGGCATTGGGCGGTGGCTTTGAAATGTGTTTGGTATGTGACTACCGTGTCATGTCAGACCAAGCACAAGTGGGCTTACCAGAAATCAAACTCGGTATTTTCCCAGGCTTTGGTGGTACGGTTCGTTTAAGCCGCGTTATTGGTATCGACAATGCGGTTGAATGGATGGCAATGGCCAACCCTAAACGTCCTGATGCTGCACTCAAAGATGGTGCTGTAGATGCTGTAGTTGCTGCAGATCAATTACAAGCGGCTGCGCTTGATTTGGTTAAACAAGCCATTGCAGGTCGTTTGGACTGGAAAGCAAAACGTCAGGAAAAGTTAGACCCTGTTAAATTGAACCCACTTGAACAAATGATGGCGTTCAACACTGCAAAAGGTGCGGTATTAGCCAAAGCGAATCCTGCACAATACCCTGCACCAAAACTCATGCTTGATTCTTTACAAGCAGGTGCAAGCTTGCCACGTAATGACGCACTCAAAGCGGAAGCGGAAGGCTTTGCTAAAGCTGCGGTAACGCCACAAGCAGGTGCATTGATTGGTTTGTTCATCAATGACCAAGTGGTGAAGAAGACCTCGAAAAAATATGAAAAAGGTGCGCATCCTGTTAACCAAGCGGCTGTACTCGGCGCGGGTATCATGGGTGGTGGTATTGCTTACCAAGCGGCAAGCAAAGGCACACCAATTATCATGAAAGACATTGGCAATCCACAATTGGCATTGGGGATGTCTGAAGCAAACAAATTGCTGACCAAGCAAGTTGAACGTAAAAAAATGACACCTGCCAAAATGGGTGAAACTTTGGCACGTATCCGCCCAACTTTAAGCTATGACGAGTTTAAAGAAGTAGATATCGTGATTGAAGCCGTGACTGAGAATCCGAAAGTCAAAGGCATTGTGTTGGCTGAAACTGAAAAATCAGTACGTGAAAACACCATTATCGCGTCAAACACATCAACCATTTCGATTACACGTTTGGCAGAAAACCTACAACGTCCAGAAAACTTTGTCGGCATGCACTTCTTTAACCCAGTGCACATGATGCCATTGGTAGAAGTGATTCGTGGTGAAAAAACTTCACCTGAAGCGATTGCGACTACTGTGGTGCTTGCTCAGAAAATGGGTAAAACACCAATCGTAGTGAATGACTGCCCAGGCTTCTTGGTGAACCGCGTATTGTTCCCTTACTTTGGTGCATTCGACTTGTTACTTAAAGATGGAGCAGACTTCCAGCAAGTTGACAAAGTCATGGAAAAATTCGGCTGGCCAATGGGTCCTGCTTACCTGATGGACGTTGTTGGTATCGACACGGGCGTTCACGGTGCAGAAGTCATGGCAGAAGGTTTCCCAGACCGCATGAAGCCAGACTATAAAGGCTCAATCCAAGTCATGTACGAAAACAAACGTCTTGGTCAAAAGAATGACGTAGGTTTCTACAAATATGAATTGGATCGTAAAGGCAAGAAAGCCAAAGTGGTCGACCCAACTGCGTATGAGCTTGTAGCATCTGTCGCAACATCTGAAAAGCACGAATTTGATGCACAAGAAATCATTGACCGTATGATGTTGGCTTTCTGTAATGAAACAGTACGTTGCTTAGAAGACAACATCGTGGCGACACCATCTGAAGCAGATATGGCGATGATTATGGGTGTAGGTTTCCCTCCATTCCGTGGTGGCCCATGCCGTTATATCGACCAAACAGGTGTTGCTGAATATGTTGCGCTTTGCGACAAGTATGCACACTTAGGAAAAGCTTATGAAGCGCCACAAATGTTGCGTGACATGGCTGCTAACAACAAAAAATTCTACGGTTAAGGAGCAACGTGAATGGCTACTTTAAATCCACGTGACGTTGTCATCGTTGATGGCGTACGTTCTGCAATGGGTAAAACCAAAAACGGTATGTTCCGCAATGTACGTGCTGACAGTCTATCGGCTGAATTGGTTCGTGCTTTAGTTGCTCGTAACCAGTTTGATGTCAACGAAGTTGAAGATGTGATCTGGGGCTGTGTTAACCAAACCCTAGAACAAGGTATGAACATTGGTCGTAATATTGCTTTATTGGCTGATCTTCCAAAAACAGTAGCGGGTCAAACTGTAAACCGTCTGTGTGGTTCTTCAATGCAAGCGATCCACACCGCTGCGGCACAAATTGCAACCAATCAGGGTGATATTTTCATCATTGGTGGTGTAGAGCACATGGGCCATGTGGGCATGATGCACGGTATCGACATCAACCCTGCTGCATCGAAGCACTATGCCAAAGCCTCAAACATGATGGGCTTAACTGCTGAAATGTTGGGTCGCATGAACGGTATTTCTCGTGAAGAGCAAGATGCCTTTGGTGTGGAATCACACCGTCGTGCATGGGCTGCAACGCAAGAAGGCCGTTTTAAAAACGAAATCATTGGCATTGAAGGTCATGATGCAAACGGCTTTAAACAACTATGCGACATCGACGAAGTGATTCGTCCAGATGCTAACCTTGAAGCATTCCAAGCTTTACGTCCTGTATTTGATCCGAAAGGCGGTACCGTAACTGCGGCGACATCTTCAGCATTGTCTGATGGTGCTTCTGCTATGTTGCTTATGTCTGCTGAACGTGCACAAGCATTAGGTTTGAAACCACGTGCGGTGATTCGCTCTATGGCCGTTGCAGGCTGTGATGCAGCAATCATGGGTTATGGCCCAGTACCTGCAACGCAAAAAGCACTTAAACGTGCGGGCTTGTCAATTGCAGACATTCAAACCTTTGAATTAAACGAAGCGTTTGCTGCACAAGGTCTATCTGTTCTAAAAGGCTTAGGCATTTATGATCAGCAAGATCGTGTGAACTTGAACGGTGGTGCAATTGCACTCGGTCACCCATTGGGTTGTTCAGGTGCGCGTATCACCACCACGTTGTTGAACGTGATGGAACAACAAGACACGCAAATTGGTCTTGCGACCATGTGTATCGGTCTTGGTCAAGGTATCGCGACAATTATTGAGCGTGTGTAAAAAGTCTTCGTAATAAAAAAATCCTCGCATCATGCGGGGATTTTTTATTTTGTTGTTTTGAGCTGTTCTAATTTTTAAATTTTATTCTTTTGCATTGTTATCTTGAAGACTAGATGGCTGATCAGTTGTGATTTACCTGCACGGCTTAAACCAACAACTCCCCCATCAACCATGTCATATAGCGTTCTTTATCCATAAAGTCTGGGGCGCTGCCTGTATCCAAGCAATAATATTGTTGATTAAATTCAATCACAATTTGTTCAGTCTGATGCCAATCTTCAACCAAACGAAAGTGCTGATTAAAGAAGTAACGGTTCTTGCCCCAATTATTTAAATTTTCGAGTTTCGGGTAGTTTTTATTTTCTAAGAATTGCAAATACAGTTGTTGAATATCATCAAAGACTTGAATGCTGTTCATATTGGACCTGCCTAGCTGAGCAATTAAATCAACAGGCACAGTTTAGGCAAGAGATTTGAACGGCAGATGACATTCTTTTGACAATTTGATGTAAGGATTTGCCAGACCTTACAACTTGCTTTCCAGTGCCCGCTGATGCTGCTGAGTGATCTCTTGCATTTGCGTATTGAGCTGCACCATCTCTTGATATACCGCATTAAATTCTTTCAAGGCTGCATCTTCATAGAACA
Source organism: Acinetobacter sp. YH1901141 (assembly GCF_013416935.1). Taxonomy (NCBI): domain Bacteria; kingdom Pseudomonadati; phylum Pseudomonadota; class Gammaproteobacteria; order Moraxellales; family Moraxellaceae; genus Acinetobacter; species Acinetobacter sp. YH1901141. Next base: position 208,734 of record NZ_VPEY01000001.1, read on the forward strand.
TGAAGGTATTGTTTTTGAGCGCCCATTTATTGTTTTTTAAAATTGCAAACAACACATACGCCTTACCCAAATTTTTCTTTTCCAATTCAAATAATGCGTGTCCTTGGTCATTATGGCGGCTTTCTAGCAAAGATTCTGCTAAATGACGGCGCAAATTATGATTGATTTCAAGATTCTCAATCTGCTCCAAAGCCATCGCTTCATGCTGTTCTAAATGTTCCTGATACAGCTCTACCATGGCACGTACTTGCACCAACATGGCTTCGGTATCGGCATAGTCTTGTTTTTTATCTGCAGCAAGTCGTTGAGGATCTAAAAACTGATCCCAATTCAAGGCTTTTAATTCACGTAAATAGCTATTGCGCGCTTCGGCACTTTGCACCATGTGACTCAAGACAAAACTCGCCATAATTTGATAGTCGCCATCTAAACGATTATCTTTTAAGTCAATTTGAATCGGCTTAGACCAATCCTGTGCCTGTACAAAAATTTGTTCGGCTTTTTCATAAATCACATTTTGATAAGCATGCAATTGAGTGACTTGTTTTTGCTGCTGTTGATATTGATAAAACATCCCGCCAAAAATCAGCAGCGTTGCACATCCTATAATTAGCACTATACGTCGCATGCGTGCCCTCTTATTTTTTAGTATTTGCAATATCTTAGCGTGAAGCCTGTCACATTTGTATAGTATTTTATGCTTATTTTCTAATGCAGCCATTAGAATATAGTGAAATAAATCAATTCATTTATACCTTTATATGATTCTGTATCCATGACGCTATTTGACCAGATGCTCAAAAATAAGTTTAGCATCGCTTTATGCTTTAAATTTTATGTAACATCCCCATCTTAGTAAAAAACAGAATTTGAGATTGTTCATGCGCGTTGATATTTGGTCAGATATTGTTTGCCCGTTTTGCTATATCGGCAAAAAACGTTTAGAGGCTGCTGCTGAAGAAGCAGGTGTAGAATTAGAAGTGCATTGGCACAGTTTTGAACTCGATCCAGATGCGCCACCGCGTCAGGAAGTGTCCAATTCAGAGCGTTTGGCACAAAAATATGGGCGCAGCCTTGCCGAAGTAGAAGACATGCAGCGTAATATTGCCGAAATGGCAAAAGCTGAAGGCATTGACTTTCAATGGGAAAATGCCAATTCAGGCAATACCTTTAATGCCCATCGTTTGGTGCATTTGGCGCAAAGTAAAGGCTTGGGCAGCGAAGCCAAAGAAGCTTTTTTCTATAGCTATATGACTCAAGGTTTGGCAATTGGCGAGCGTGAAACACTAGAAGATGTTGCATCACGTATTGGGCTGAACCCTGTAGAAGTGGATGATGTTTTGGATTCTGACGAATATGCCGACTTTGTAAAATTTGACCAAGAAGTTGCACGTGAACAATTAAACGTCACTGGCGTACCGTTCTTCGTATTTGATCAGCGTATTGCTTTAGCAGGTGCGCAGCCACGCGAAGTTTTTGTGCAAGTTCTGCAAAAAGCCCTTGAAACAGCAAGCGAGCTAGAGCTTGAAGATGCAGCAAGCTGCGATGCAGAACAATGCGATGTATCTGAACCTAAAGCTTAAGATTGAAATACAGACAAGGCTGAATAGTGTTCTTCCAGCTGATTAGACGCACAAAAAAATCCCATTACGGGATTTTTTTGTGCTTTTAAAATGGGTCAAAGTTCCAGCTTTGCCCCGCAACCATGCTTCGGTTAGTTGTCATCTTACTATGCTTCGTTAATGAAGCGAGGTGTTATTCAACCAAGAAGCTGATTTTTAAATTGACCCGATACTCCGTGATTTGATTGTCTTTAACCACCACTTTTTGTTCGTTAATCCACGCCCCTTGGACATTTTTAATTGTTTCTGTCACTTTAGCGATTCCAGTCTGAATCGCGTCTTCAAAACTTTTTGTACTGCTTGAATTAACTTCAACTACTTTTGCAATTGCCATGATTTTCTCACTGTCCTTTATCGTTATTGGAATTCCATCATAGATTAAAAAAACCGCATTTTTAGACTGTTTAACCAATCACAGCCAAAACATTACATGATTTCACACTGTCAAAAACTGTCACCATTCACCCGCATTTCAGACTTATCTAAATACAAATTTTGCAGACATCTCAACCATTTAAGCCTACATAAAAAACTAGAGCTAAAACTCTAATATATTGTTTTATATTGCTATTTTTAAAATAATTGCCGAAATGATCATTTTGTAAATTTTAAACTTTGTTATGATTCATGTGAATTTTTTATTTCGTTTGATCTCCCTACGATGTCTATTCTTCTGCCTAGACATTAACACTTTGGATGGATATTCCCATGAATATGTTTAAATCTGTTTTGATGGTTTCACTTTTAGCAATTGCTGCAAATGTATCTGCTCAAATTGTGCATGTACCTGATTTTCCAACTCAAAAAGTGAATACAGAATCGGCTGCATCTGAAGCTGTTGTAAATGAACCAACTTCGCAAAAGGCAGCTTAAGTTACGCGTTTTATCCACTAATTTTAGCTGTATTAATCTCTCCCATTTCTCTCCCCAAACAGCAGTCTAAAGCAGGCTACTGTTTGTTTTTCTAATGCTAAATTTGCTTTAAATCGTCCATGCAACATCTAAAAACTGTGTTCTACCCAATTGCTAATACTTTTTTGGCACTGCGATTTAATTTTTTTTGATTATTTTTCATATAAAAAGCGCATTTTTTGTCAATAATGTCTAAAAAAGCACAAAAGCTGACAATTTTTAGCATGTATTTTTTAATTAAATCCATATAATTAAAGTGATTTTGTTTTCATTGCTATAGCAGATGCCTATGCAACAACTTCAAGCACTTATACAAAGAAAAATTCCACCTCAAGCGATTGAGGTCAGCCATTTAATCGAATTAGCCAAACGCTATCCTCAACCACAATCGGCAGAATATAAATTGATTGAATTGGCTCTGAATATTGTCTTGGCAGATTATTTGGAAAAAGCACAACAACATATTTAAGTATGCATCAATGAATACACTAGAAAAATCACTGTTGATTAAAGAATTACGCGACTTAATTGATGCTTTAACGCATAAAAGACTCAGTCTGTATGAAACAGCCAAAGCCAAAGCACGCATTAAAGAAATTTTTATGCTGTGCGATAAACCGATTTTTCAAAAACAGTTGCTCACATTTAAAGCCTCACAAAATCCAATTCAAACTGCGGTAACTTTTGCAGAACAAAGTTTATATGCACAATCTTTTCGTGGCGTATTTACACAACTTGAAGCACTTGAAACAGCACTTTATCAACAGCCTGAAGCAGGTTGGGCGATTTTGTATCAACCGAGAGCAGGTTGGCAAATTTGGTTAATTCCTGCTGCAGACCGCACTGCTCTGCTAAGCGAATTTCAAGATTTAGAGCAGGTCTATCGCTGGATGTTGGAACAGCAGCAACAGTATCACTGCCTTCAAACCGATGCAGAACTGAAACAAGCTGCAGTTCTAGAAGCTGCGCAAACTCAGCCAGTCTTTGTCACTGCAGACTTGGAAGAAAATAAAGCTGTAGATTCGCCAATTCAATTTGAATTCATTACAGACCACATCGCTACAGAAGAAGTTGCCTCGTCTGATACTCAAGTTGTGGACGTGGCTAAAGATGAACTTACAATTGAACCGACAGCAGACCAAACGATCATTTCCAACGCAATACTGAATACAACTCAGCCTGACACAACGACAATAGATACTGCCCCACCAATAACAGCTGTCACGCCAAAACCAAACGCCAACTCAGCTTATAACCTATTGTTAAACCAATATAGCTGCCCAATTTCTGCGCTCAATCTTAGTCAAAATGAGTCAGCACAGTTGTATCGGGTCTTTTTGCCTGAAGCGCCAGAAGTCACGCAATATGCCGATGTGTTAGTGCATTTGTCTGATCCTGAAGAAGACCAGCAACAGCTGTTGGCGCGTGCGGTATATTTAGCAGAACAAACCAATACGCAAGGACGCTTTATTAAATATGTGGTACTGCTTGGCGCATTAGATCAAATGCAAGCGATTCGTTTGACTCAAAACTTTTGCCAACAGTTTGAACATGAAATTGCAGCAATACGTGAAATTTCTTGGGAAAAATTACAAGAACATTTATTTAATTTTGATCAGCTTTTTCAATGCTATAGTCATGATGCTCAAATCGTGTGGCAGCAAGAGCATTATTTTCCTTTCATTCCGATACAGCACATTCAAACTACTAAATTTATCCAGTTTGAAGAAAATGAAGCACAGAGTCATACCCCTTTGATTTTACTGAAAGAACGACAAAAAATTCGTGTGATTCATGGTCAAAAGCGCTTACAACTGTCCCGTACTGAACAAGCTGTACCGCACATTTTATTAGATCGACAACAAGGTATTAGTTGGCAAATGATTCAAAAAGTCATCTCCCAATTACAGCAACCGATTGATGCTTTGCAGTTATGCCAAGCACTTCAAATGTATCAAGAAAAAGAGGTTTCTGCCTAAAAACTGCCGTTTATATTATGATTTTGTAGCCAAGTCTTGCTTTTATCTCATAGATTTTCAACACTAACAAAAATGGCTTAAAGATCAGTAAATAATGTCAAGAATAAAGCACACATCGCCTTTTATATTAAGCTGTCTCTTAAGTGGGGTCGCAGGCACCACTTTTGCACAAGAATCAACTCAAGCAGTGGATCAAGCCCATACGCCACTGCCACCTTATGAATTGCCTGTCGCTCCGCCAAGTGCAGCAGATAAAAACGGTTTTTATTACACGATTCCACGTTGGATTGATGCCACACCGACGGTGTTACCCGAACAATCCAATGAATCCATTGTACCTCCCACCGCAGAAACGGAACATTTAACTTGGTTCGATCAACGTCAAAAAAATATTCGCAATTGGGCAGATAAAACAGCACATAAACTGGATAACTGGTTTGGTGAACCAAGTCCTGAACAGCCTGCCTCAGCCACTTTGCGGGTTTTGGTCGATAGCAGTTGGGATAAGCATAATGAATATGAAGTCAAACCTCGTATTCGTGGCAAAATCAAACTGCCTGCGCTTGAAAATAAACTCAGTGTGGTATTTGGTGATGACTCGCTCGATAACGAATTGCAAAATAACGTCGCCATTACCAACGAAAACCCAGCGCATGACGCAGACAAAACCGTAGACAGCAAACGTAGCCGTGAAGACAACAGTTCTCTGGCATTACGTTGGTCGAACTTTGCCGAGCGTCTACCTTTTGAAACAGATGTCGATTTAGGGGTACGTTCTGGCGATGATATTTATCTGCGTTTAAAAGCCTCTAAAGACTGGACTTTGGAAAATGATTTCTCTTTTCATGCCGAACAAATTTATCGTTATGGCATCGACAGTGAAAATTATCTCAGAACCAACTTGGAGCTCACGCACGCACGCCCCAATCAGGCTTTCTTGTCCAATCAATTTAGCCTGACCTATGCCGATGAACAAGATGATGATTTGGTTTGGGACAACTACACCTTTAGACAACATCAATTCTTTGCAGGCAACCGCTTTAACTATGGCATTTATACAGGCGGTTATTATCACGATGATGACTTACGTTTAAATCGTTGGGGGCCATTTGTCTCTTGGCGTCAACCATTTTTACGTGAATGGTTCTTTATTCAGGGCGATGTCAATTATTTAAATGATGATCGCGCAGATCGTAATCATTATCTCGGTGCTTTAGTGCGTTTAGAAGCCATTTTCTAAACAGGTAACATCTACAATCAAGCCAAATTAAAAAACCAAGTCTTGCGAACAGGACTTGGTTTTTTTGCAAGATGATCTTGCAAGATGACGATGCATTATTTGTACAACGCATCATCGATCATGTTCATGCGAAAGCAGACTTACTTTAACAGTAAGCTATTAATACGTTTCACATATTCCGCTGGGTCTTCAGGCAAGCCACCTTCAGCAATCACAGCTTGATCAAAAATCACATGCGCCAAATCATCAAATTGATTGGAGTCCTGTAATTTTTTCACCAAAGGATGCTCTGGGTTGATTTCCAAAATTGGCTTCATATCAGGTACAGCTTGCCCTGCATCCTTCAACATACGAATCAATTGTGGTGACAGTTCACCTTCACCTGTTACCAAACAAGCAGGGGAATCAACCAAACGTGTAGTCACACGCACTTCTTTGGTTTTACCGCTTAAAGATGCAGACAATTGCTCAACCACAGGTTTAAATTGTTCTGCAGCCGCGTCTAAAGCTTTCTTCTCTTCAGCATCTTGTAGATCGCCTAAATCAACCGCACCTTTAGATACGTTTTGCATTGGCGTGCCATCAAACTCCTGCACAAAGTTCATCGCCCACTCGTCTACGCGTTCTGCCATCAACAACACTTCAATGCCTTTTTTCTTAAACAACTCCAACTGTGGAGAATGCTTTGCTGCGTTCAAGTTGTCTGCCGTAACGTAGTAAATGGCTTTCTGACCTTCTTTCATTCGCGCTTTATAGTCCGCCAATGAGGTACTGATGTCATCATTACTTGAAGTAGCGTAGCGTAATAATTTCAGGATACGTTCACGGTTGCCAAAGTCTTCGCCTAAGCCTTCTTTTAAAACTGAACCAAATTCTTGATAGAATTGCTTAAATTTTTCTTGGTCTTTTTCATCTTCAGACTTGGCTAAATTGTCCAACATGGTCAACACACGACGGGTATTGCCTTCGCGGATGGTTTTCACATCACGGCTTTCTTGCAATAACTCACGGCTCACGTTCAATGGCAAATCGGCGCTGTCCACCACACCTTGTACAAAACGTAGATAGTTCGGGATCAGGTTGTCTGCCTCATCCATAATAAATACGCGCTTCACATACAATTTAATCCCCGCTTTGGCTTCACGAGTAAAAATGTTGTGCGGTGCTTTACTTGGCACATACAACAACTGAGTGTATTCAGTACTGCCTTCAACACGGTTATGCGCCCATGCCAATGGTGCGTCAAAATCGTGGCTGAGGTTTTTATAAAACTCAATGTACTGTTCTGCACTAATTTCGTTTTTATTGCGCGTCCACAACGCACTGGCCGAGTTAATTGCTTCCCACTCATCAGTTTTCACATACTGACCTGCTTTCGGTGTTTCACCTTCAGCTGCTTCTTCTTGCTGCCATACTTCTTTCTGCATTTGAATTGGCAAACTGATGTGATCAGAGTATTTATTGATGATCTGCTTAACTTTGTAGCTTTCTAAATAATCCAGCGCATCTTCACGCAAGTGCAGAATAATATCGGTACCCCGTTCTGCTTTGTGAATTTGCTCGACATCAAACTCGCCAGTACCCGCACTGCTCCAACGCACGGCTTCATCTGCAGCCAATCCTGCACGGCGTGATTCCACAGTAATTTTATCTGCCACGATAAAACCTGAATAGAAACCCACACCAAATTGACCAATCAATTGCGCATCGGCTTTTTGATCGCCCGTCAATTTTGACATAAAGTCTTTGGTGCCCGATTTGGCAATGGTACCCAAATGCTCAATCGCATCCTGCTGACTTAAACCAATACCATTATCTGAAATGGTCAGGGTTTTCTTGTCTTGATCTAAGCGAATACGCACACGTAAATCAGGATCATTTTCATAATATTCAGGATGGTTGATGCCTTCAAAACGTAATTTGTCGCAGGCATCCGATGCGTTAGAAATCAGTTCACGCAAGAAAATTTCAGGGTTGGAATAAAGAGAATGGGTCACCAAATGTAATAACTGCGCCACTTCGGCTTGGAAACTGTGTTTTTGGCTGTGCTCGCTCATTCATCACTCCTTAAATTCATAAACATGGTTATTGTTGGATGTGTTAATGAATTGGAGTGATTGCCTAATTTTTCAAGCCTAAACCCAGAAAAATTTAAAAAGGTGCACGTTGATAGACCTGATTTAAATGATCCTCTAATTTCTGCTGACGCAAATTATACACTTGGGTTAAACAATCGACGGAAGCGCCACAACGATCACGCAACTCTAACCAGCGAAATTGTTCATCACGAATTTGTGAACGCGTCCCCATGGCGACCAAACGGCTGACGATACGATAGGTGGTTGCCATTTTCACATCGGCATCATTAACCGCACGATGTTCACAAATAGCATGTTCCGTTTGTGTTTTGGCGTTTTCACAAGAAAAACTCGCCGCATGCCCTGCGACACTCAGCATTAAACCAACACATATAGGCCAACCGTATTTTATCAACATGAATTAATTCCTTCTTTATCATTCTTTACTTTATCGTTCAGACTGTAAATGAACATGGCACATGCACTCAATTTTTTCATTCGATACATTTGTTATTTTTTGCAATAAAAAACCCCATCATAAAGATGGGGTTGCGCTGATTTTTATTATTATAAAGAGCTACATTTATAATTAGAATTTGTAGCTATAACCGATGGTGTACACCATTGGATCGATGTCTAAATCGATTTTTTTAACTGTAGTGCCACCCGCTTTAACAGTCACTTCAGGACTCAATTGTGCATAACGAGCATCAAAGAATACGCCCCAGTTTTTTGCATCGGCTGGCTGGAAGTTAAAACCGATTTGACCTGCAAAACCAAAATCCTCTTTCACTTTTACATCTAAATCAGCTAAATTACCTGATGTTTTTTCATCCCAAGCAACAAATGCCGTACCACCTACACCAATGTATGGTGTAAAACGGGTTGAATTTTTAAAGTGATATTTAGCAGTTAACGTTGGTGGTAAATGCTTAATTTTAATTTTATTCTCACCCTCGTGAGCTACATCATGGCTAATTGGTGTCGCCAACAATAACTCAGCAGAGATATTGTCATTAAAGAAATATTCTACTGAAGGTGTAAATGCATATTCATGATCTGCTTCAAAATGACCAAGATCTGGATCTGTAGTATCTTGAGTTGGAGAAATTACAGAACCACCAACTTTAACTTGCCATTGACCTGCCATAGCAGAAGCAGACATTCCCATTAATGCAATTAGAGCAACATGCTTTAACATTTCAAAACCACCTTTAGAATAAAAATCTTAACGCTTAATTAATATTAAACATGACCACTATTAATATGCAACACATATTAAACATAATATTTTAATTATTTTATAAGCTATTCATTATTATATAAATTTATTTTAAATAGACCAAATTACTTGGTTTTAAAATCCGAGTTAATTAATAGAGTTTATATTATTATTTCCCGACTATATTACTCAATTTTATTTTAAAAATATATTAAAAGATTTATTTAAAATACATCTTATATTTATTTAAAAACTAACACAAATTTATTTTAAATAGATTAATTCACTCAGACTTTCTATTTTTAAATCATAGAAAATCAATAAAATTATCCAAATTAAATAAAGAGAATTAAAATCATCTTCATTCTAATATTAGAAGTTGATGACAACGAAAAATGGATCATTTTGTTAGAGAGTTTGAATTTTGTATTGGGTTTCAATCGGCAGATGTAAGGATGAACTTGAGGAAGATTCTTCTTGTCGTTTTAGCACGATGCTGCAACGTGCCCAGTCTATTCTGAACACGTGCGCTTAAAAATTTTGGTGATAATTTACAGCACCATCGCTGCAATCCAGCCAAAAATCATCAATGGAATATTAAAGTGAATAAAAGTCGGTACCACACTGTCCTTCATGTGGTCGTGCTGCCCATCCATATTTAAACCCGAAGTTGGCCCCAAGGTTGAATCCGATGCTGGAGAACCCGCATCTCCTAAGGCTGCTGCTGTACCAATAATCGCAATGGTTGCTGCAGGGCTAAAACCGAACTGCAAACATAAAGGCACATAAATAATCGCTAAAATAGGCACGGTAGAGAAAGATGAGCCAATCCCCAAGGTGATTAACAAACCAATCAATAACATTAAAAATGCAGCCAAAGCTTTGCTATTGCCAATCCATTCCACCGACGCTTCTACCAAAGCAGGCACTTGATTAGTAGCTTCAATCACTGAAGCGAAACCTTGTGCAGCAATCATAATAAAGCCGATGAGTGCCATCATACGCATACCTGTAATGATCACATCATCTGCTTCTTTCCATTTGAAAATTCCCGCACAGCTTAAAATGGCAACACCCACCAAACCTGCCAGAATCATCGAATCTGAATACAATTGCACCGCCAAGGTTGCAATAATCGCAAACACTGCCATCCACAAGGTAAATTTTGCAATCTGAGGCGCTTGTAGGGTTGGCGCGGCGGTATTTGCATTGAGCTCACTCGAAATGCTTTGGGTACGCTCTACCTGCACATCTTGATAATGTCGAGGCTTACGATAGCTCACAAACAACGCGATCAATAGCCCAATAAACATCCCAAACACAGGAATAAACATGGCAGCAGGAATATCTTCATTTTGAATGGCAAAACCATACGGAGCACCAAAGGTGTTGATATTGTGCGCCAAAATATCATTCAGAAAGATTGCACCGAAACCCACAGGAACAAACATATAGGTGGCAACCAAACCAAAAGTCAGCAAACAAACCACTGCACGACGGTCTAGGTTTAAATGATTGAAAACACTTAATAAAGGTGGAATCAATACAGGAATAAATGCAATATGTACAGGGATTAAGTTTTGTGAAAATACCGCTGCCAAAGCCACAGTAAAATAAATCAGATATTTAACGCGGTTCTGTACCTTAGTATTACTGCTACCTGTTAAAGTGCGAATCAGCTTATACGCCAATAAGTCTGGCAAACCTGAACGTGCCAAAGCCAAAGCAAATGCACCTAAAATGCCGTAAGCAAGAGCAATTTTAGCGCCACCACCTAAACCATTATTAAACGCATCTAAAGTGCCTTGTAAGCCTAAACCAGCCAGTAAACCACCTGAGACTGCACCAATAACCAAGGCAAAAACCACAGGCACACGAGCCAACGACAATCCGAACATGATTGCAATGGCAGCAAGAATTGCGAACATAAGAGATGAAAATTCAAAAAAGAAGCTATTTTATCAGAGATTATGCAGATTGGAGTTGACCAAACATTCAACTCCGACAAGCGTTTCTGATTTAAATTGCTGCAGCATGTGAATTTGCATGACCTAAAGCAAAATCACGGATGGCAGTAGCAACTGCTTGCGGCTGACTAAGAATCGCCCAGTGATTAGCTGCCAATTCCACACGTTGAAAATCATCTACCCAAAGCGACATTTCATCAATCAATTCAGCACCCACAAATTGATCATATTTCAAGACAATAGCTTGCACAGGACAAATTGCATAACGTTGACGCGGCTTTAATAAACGTGGGATAAAATTGGCACGATATAAATTGACGCCATAGCGCCCATCTTTGCGGATATTAGGATTGATCGCAATATCTTGATCACGTTCTAAACGTATCACCACCTGACGCCACTGCTTTGGTTGAAAGAACTGCCAAACTGTAGGCGCAAGTGCAGGAAGTTGAAAGGCGGCAATATACCAAGATTTACGCATTTGTTTGAAAAATTTAATTTTATTTTCAGAAAACTGCTTACGCATCCAAAACGCTGCATGATCCAAACATGGGCCTGAAATAGTACTGTAAGATAAAATTCGTCCTTTTAAATCTGGATCAGTTACAGCTTCCCAAGACTGAATTGAACCCCAGTCATGAGCTGCCAAGTGAAATGCACGCTGCCCCAAAACGGCATTAGCAACAGCCATTAAATCTGCAGCCAATTGAGCCAAGCTATAGGCACGAATGGATTTGGGAATGGAGGATTGTCCCGCACCACGTACATCGTAACTCACCACATAAAAATCTTGTACCAACACGGCAATCACGCGTTTCCAGACTTCTTGGTTATCTGGATAGCCATGCAGCAAAATCAATGCAGGTGCCGTTTTTTCCCCCCAAGTTTTGACATAGAGCTGTTGACGATCAGAGGTTTCAACCCATAGCGTTTGCGCTTGCATAAACATCCTGTTGGTTTTTATTGACACGATTGCTGTTGAGAATAACAAAATATGCCATAGGTTTGCTTAAATTTCATACTAATATAAAAGACAATCTGCTCTAGGCTCTATGAAATATCACATGAATCTCATCAAAAAATTACAGCAACTTCCTATCGTTTCCAAATACTTTTTAAATCGCTATCCACCCTATCGCGGTGCAGGTATTGAAATTGATCAAATCGATTTAGCCAACCACCATGTCCGTGTCAAAATGCCACTCACCCGCAAAAATCAAAATATTGTCGGCGTACATTTTGGCGGCAGCCTCTATTCTATGGTCGATCCTTTCTATATGCTCATTCTGATGCATCACTTGGGTTCAACATATATTGTTTGGGATAAAGCGGCAACGATTCATTTCCTCGCCCCAGGACGCAGTACGGTGTATGCCGATATTCGCCTGAGTGCCGCTGAAGTCGAGGAAATCAAACAGATCGCAGAAGACTATGCTCCTCTGACACGTCAATATACGCTCAATATTATCGATGAATCAGGTGTACGAATTGCAGAAGTGCATAAAACGTTATATATCCGACGTAAAAAGCCCAAAGCCGTAGCAACGTAATTTTTAGCTCACATAAAAACGCAGAATCTAATGATTCTGCGTTGTTGGTAATATTATTTTAATCAAAAGACAAAAAGATCAATGTCACCGACAAACTTCTCTACTCTTTTTGAGCAGGTATGAATTAATTAACGTATTACTGTTGATACATCAGTGGATCATAAAAATTATAAACATTGATAGTATTTAAAATTAAAGGATCATTAAAATGAAAAAAAATCTTGTGCCAATCTTTTCCCTACTTTGTTTCTATTCATCGACATCCCTCCATGCTTTGGTGCCGAATACATTTACCAAAGTCCAGACTTTGAAAAATGTGGCTTATGGATCTCATCCTCAACAAGTGATGGATGTCTATTTCCCTGCCAAAGTACTCACAGATCAAACACCAGCCCCGCTCATGATGATGGTCCATGGCGGTGCTTGGAAAATGGGTGATAAAAATCATGCTGCTGTGGTCAAAAATAAGCTGAGTTACTGGACCAAGCAAAACTGGATTTTTGTGTCTATCAACTATAGATTAGTTCCAGATGTGACCGTACAGCAGCAAACTCAGGATATCGCCCAAGCGCTTATTTATATCCAAAATCAGGCACCGCATTGGCATGCTGACTCAAAACGCTTGGTGCTGATGGGACATTCTGCGGGCGCACACCTGGTCAGTCTATTAACCGTTCGCCCCCATTGGCTGGCACCCCAGCCACAGCCTTGGCGTGCTACAGTTGCTTTAGATAGCGCGGCTTATGATATAGAAAAGATAATGCAAACACGTCATGCACGTTTTTATGATCAAGCCTTTGGTGATCAACCTTCCAACTGGAAAGCCCTTTCTCCGATAGCTCAGCTACATCAAGCTTTACCTGCATTTCTCGCGGTGTGCTCAACCATCCGTGCAGATCAACCCTGTACTCAAGCTCGACAATTTATTCAACAGGCACAGAAATTCGGAACTCAAACCCAGTTATTGCCTGTCCGACTTTCACATGCTGAAATCAACAAGTCATTGGGACAAAATAATGCTTATACTCAAGCAGTCAATCAATTTATCCAAACGCATTAATTTTTCAGCTAGCGCATAAAAAACGCAGAATCATAAGACTCTGCGTTGGATGTACTGAAATATAAATACTTCAGTAGGATGGCATGGCTGTTCGTATTCAGATTAACGCTTTTGCTCGATGGCTGCACCAGCACCACCACCAACAGCACCACCGATTGCAGCGCCTGCATTACCACCTATCACTTCTTTACCTAAAATTGAACCAATCGCACCGCCAATTCCACTATAGGTTGCGTTACGGTTAGAACCATCTTGGGTTTTACTTCCAACTGCTGCACCTGCACCTGCGCCTGCTGCTGCACCAACACTACCACCTACGCTGTTACCCGCTGCGCCACCAACGGCACCGCCTAATGCTGCTGCACCAATACGTTGGTCATTTGAACTCATGCTCTCACAACCCGCCATTAACATGGTCGATACAGTTGCAACTGCCAATACACTCAATACTTTTTTCATGGTAATCACTCCCCCTCGGTCTATTCGCTCTCAGCTTAGTGCATATTGCGGTAACAACTTTGAAAAAACTGTTACCAAGCACAGCAAGATGAAGGTATTTCTGTAAAAGACTTAAGGCTGAATAGATGATTCAGCAACATCTTCTTCCAAAAGCACGACATCTCTTGTGGTTTGTCCATCTTCAGTAAACACAGCATGAGAAACTGTTTCTTTGCTTTCAGGCGTTTTGACCCGATCCAGTTTTAATGTGCGATGAATTGGCGCCTGCCCCTGCTTATATTCCATGCCTTCTGCATCAATCGTTTTCACTTCAGAAATGACTTTACCATCCTGCTTTAGGGTTTTATTCAACTCAATTTTTGAGGTTGGTACAATCACCCCACCTTTTTGAATCACAGGAATACCCAATTGTTTCTCTGAAAACTGTGCTTGATCATCATCAAAAACAACTTCCTTTGCCACAATATCTTTACCCTGATTGCTCACTTCAAAAATCGTGGCTTCTACATGGCGTATAGGCTTTTCACCTGTCACTGTACGAATCACTTCAGTTTTTAGAATAGGCACAATGGCTTTGTCTTTCACCACAATGCTGTTTGGCATTGGTGCAGCCGAAACAGACACACTCAGTAGCATTGCCGATAAACACAGTGTCAGTCCTCTAAATTGCATAAGCTATCCCCTTAGTTTTCTTGATATTTTTAAATTGTTCTTAATTCACTATATGCAATATTGCGGCTTTATTAAAGCAAAATATGCAACTAAAACGTTGGCAAAAAAAAGACGCCTCGAAAGGCGTCTTTAAATGATGCTTTAAAACGAATTAGAGATCGTTAAATTCATCGCTAAATGCTTGGCTTAATGCTTGATCTACATCAGAGAAATCATTCACTAATGCCAATTCAGCAGCTTCAGCTTCTTGACGACGACGCTCTAAGTGGTAAGCAAGACCCGTACCTGCTGGGATCAAACGACCCACAACAACGTTCTCTTTCAAGCCACGTAAATCATCTTCTTTACCTGTTACAGCCGCTTCAGTTAACACACGTGTAGTTTCCTGGAACGATGCAGCAGAAATGAACGAGTCTGTTGAAAGCGATGCTTTGGTGATACCCATCAATTGACGTTCAAACTTCGCTGGGAACTTGTTTTGTGCAAGTACAGCTTGGTTTTCTTGTACCACGCGAATGTAATCCACTTGTTCGCCTTTGATGAAGCTCGTATCGCCACCATCGGTGATTTCAACTTTACGCAACATTTGACGCACGATGACTTCAATGTGCTTATCGTTAATTTTTACACCTTGTAAGCGGTAAACGTCTTGAACTTCGTTCACGATGTAGTTGGTTAATGCCACTTCACCTTTCAAGCGTAAGATGTCATGTGGGTTTTGTGGACCATCAGAAATGGTTTCACCACGGTTCACATGCTCACCTTCAAACACGTTGATGTTACGCCATTTTGGAATCAACTCTTCGTAAATCTCAGAGCCATCATCTGGTGTAATCACTAAACGGTTCTTACCTTTGGTTTCTTTACCAAAGCTCACGATACCTGACACTTCTGCAAGAATCGCATGCTCTTTTGGTTTACGTGCTTCAAATAAGTCTGCAACGCGTGGTAAACCACCGGTAATATCACGAGTACGTGAAGATTCTTGTGGTACACGACCAATAACGTCACCCACACCGATATTTTCGCCATCACGGACAGAAAGAATCGTGTTCTGTGGCAAGAAGTAGAACTGTTCGCCACCATCCACAGTGTCTAATACCACAGCAGGACGTAAGTCTTTACCTGACGCAGGACGTGAAGTCACTGGCAAGATTTCAACTGTGGTCATACCTGTTGCATCATCAGTTTTCGAGGTTGCAGTCACGCCATCAGCAATTTGGCTGAAACGGATTTTACCCGCAACTTCGGTCACAAGTGGATGCGTGTGTGGATCCCAAGTCGCCACAATACCGCCAGCTTCTACCGCTTCGCCATCTTTGAGCAAGATTGACGCACCGTATGGCAGTTTATAACGCTCACGCTCACGACCTAACTCATCGGCAATACCAATTTCACCTGAACGTGAAACAGATACCAAGTGACCTTTAGCGTGTTGTACAGTTTTCACGTTATGGAAACGTACTGAACCTTTGTTACGCACTTGTACGCTATTGGCTGCAGAAGTTCGGCTTGCCGCACCACCCACGTGGAATGTACGCATGGTTAACTGTGTACCTGGCTCACCAATCGATTGAGCAGCCATTACACCCACAGATTCACCTGGATTCACCAAGTGACCACGTGCTAGGTCACGACCATAACACTTCGCACATACACCAAAGGTCGATTCACAAGATACCACTGAACGTACTTTTACTTCATCGACACCTTGCTCTTCTAAGAAGTTAGCAAGTTTTTCATCAATGAGTGTGTTACGTGGCAGAATAACTTCGTCTGAACCCGCTTTCTTCACATCTTCTGCAGTTACACGACCTAATACACGCGTACCAAGGTTTTCAATGACATCACCACCTTGAATGAATGGTGTCATCACTAAACCGCCATAAGTACCGCAATCTGGCTCAGTAATTACCAAGTCTTGTGCAACGTCAACCAAACGACGTGTCAAGTAACCTGAGTTCGCTGTTTTCAATGCGGTATCGGCCAAACCTTTACGCGCACCGTGAGTTGAAATGAAGTACTGAAGTACCGTCAAACCTTCACGGAAGTTCGCTTTAATTGGCGTTTCAATGATCGAACCATCTGGTTTCGCCATCAAACCACGCATACCCGCCAACTGACGAATCTGTGCCGCACTACCACGCGCACCTGAATCCGACATCATGTAGATCGAGTTGAATGATTTTTGCTTCTCGTCTTCACCCTGTTTGTTTTTCACAGTTGTGAATGACAAGTTGTCCATCATCGCTTTAGCAACTTGGTCGTTGGTACGTGCCCAAATATCGACCACTTTGTTATAACGCTCACCCGCAGTTACGAAGCCTTGCTCGAACTGTTGTTCAATTTCACGAACTTCAGTTTCTGCTTTTTCAATAATTGCTTGTTTTTGTGGTGGAATAACCATGTCTTCCATACCCACAGAAACACCTGAACGTGTCGCTTGACGGAAGCCCAAGTACATCAATTGGTCTGCAAAAATAACCGTGTCTTTTAGACCTAATTTACGGTAGCAAGAGTTGATTAACTTTGAGATGTTCTTTTTGTTCATCTCTAGGTTAATTTGCTCGAAGCTTAAACCTTCAGGCACAACTTCCCAAAGCAAGCAGCGACCTGGTGTCGTATCTACAACAATAGTTTGTTGCTCACGCTCACCATTTTCATTGATTACGGTTTGGTGTACACGTGCTTTTACGCGAGCGTGTAAGTCAACTTGACCCGTTGCAAGTGCACGGTTTACTTCGTGCGTATCTGCAAACACCATGCCTTCACCTTTGGCATTGATTGCATCACGCGTGATGTAATACAAGCCCAACACCACGTCCTGAGATGGTACGATGATTGGTTCACCGTTCGCAGGAGACAAGATGTTGTTGGTGGACATCATTAACGCACGCGCTTCTAATTGCGCTTCAAGCGTTAATGGTACGTGTACCGCCATTTGGTCACCGTCGAAGTCGGCGTTAAACGCAGCACAAACGAGTGGGTGTAGACGGATGGCTTTACCTTCAATCAGGATCGGTTCAAATGCTTGAAGACCCAAACGGTGAAGTGTAGGCGCACGGTTCAACATCACTGGGTGTTGACGAATCACAGAGGCAAGTACGTCCCAAACTTCTGGGGTTTCGCGCTCAACCATTTTCTTCGCAGCTTTAATGGTGGTAGCTTGACCTGAAGCTTGTAGTTTCGCAAAGATGAATGGCTTGAACAGTTCAAGTGCCATTTTCTTCGGAAGACCGCACTGGTGTAAACGTAGGTTTGGACCAACGGTAATCACCGAACGACCTGAATAGTCAACACGCTTACCAAGTAAGTTTTGACGGAAACGACCTTGCTTACCTTTGATCATATCTGCCAAAGATTTAAGCGGACGCTTGTTTGAACCTGTGATTGCACGACCACGACGACCGTTATCTAACAAGGCATCAACAGACTCTTGTAACATACGTTTTTCGTTACGTACGATGATGTCTGGCGCTGCAAGGTCAAGAAGACGCTTCAAACGGTTGTTACGGTTAATCACACGACGATAAAGATCGTTCAAGTCAGACGTCGCAAAACGACCACCTTCAAGTGGAACCAACGGACGAAGATCTGGTGGAAGTACAGGCAGTACATTCATCACCATCCATTCTGGCTTGTTGTTCGACTCTTTGAACGCTTCCATCAACTTCAAACGCTTAGACGCTTTTTTCAGCTTAGTTTCTGAAGTTGTTTGTGGAATTTCTTCACGTAAACGAGCAATTTCAGCTTCAAGATCGATGTCTTTTAACAAGTCTTGAACTGCTTCAGCACCCATTTTCGCAGTGAATTCATCACCATGCTCTTCTAGAGCATTGAAGTATTCTTCGTCATTGAGAAGTTGATATTTCTCAAATGGCGTCATACCTGGGTCAGTAACCACATAAGATTCGAAATACAATACGCGCTCGATATCACGTAAAGTCATATCAAGTAATAAACCAATACGGCTTGGTAATGATTTCAAGAACCAAATGTGTGCAACTGGAGAAGCGAGTTCGATGTGACCCATACGCTCACGACGAACTTTTGCAGTCGTTACTTCAACGCCACATTTTTCACAAATGACGCCTTTGTATTTCATACGCTTGTATTTACCACACAAGCATTCGTAATCTTTTACTGGACCAAAAATTTTGGCACAGAATAAACCATCACGTTCAGGCTTAAACGTACGATAGTTAATGGTTTCTGGCTTTTTAACTTCACCGTGAGACCATGACTTAATCATTTCTGGTGACGCAAGACCAATACGGATGCGGTCAAACTCTACTGGAGCATGACCGTCTGAATCCGTCTTTTTGCGCATGATATCGAGCAAGTCTTTCAATTTTTTTCTCCGTGTGCTGGGAGGCTGTTTTCACATCCCAACTGGGTCACAAATATTGTTTTTTAACTGAGTTTTAATCCCCCTTAATCCCCCTTTTTCAAAGGGGGAAAAGTCCCTCTTTTATAAAGAGGGATTTAGGGAGATTTAATGGAGATGCTTAGTCACCATTTTTCAGTTCAATGTTGATACCTAAAGAACGGATCTCTTTGGTCAATACGTTAAACGATTCAGGCATACCTGGGTCCATATAATGGTTACCATCTACAATGTTCTTATAGATACGGGTACGACCTTCAACGTCATCCGACTTCACAGTGAGCATTTCTTGAAGTGTGTATGCAGCACCGTATGCTTCAAGTGCCCAGACTTCCATCTCACCGAAACGCTGACCACCGAATTGTGCCTTACCACCCAACGGCTGTTGCGTTACAAGTGAGTAAGAACCTGTAGAACGCGCGTGCATCTTGTCATCCACCAAGTGGTTGAGTTTGAGCATGTACATATAACCTACAGTCACTGGACGGTCGAATTTCTCGCCTGTACGACCATCGTACAACACGGTTTGACCTGAACGTGGTAATTCAGCCAGTTCAAGTAATTCTTTAATTTGACCTTCTTCTGCACCATCAAATACAGGAGTAGCCAATGGAACACCTGCACGTAAGTTGCCAGCCAATACCAAGATTTCATCATCAGTTAAGCTGTCAAGATCTTCTTGCTCGCCACCGACTTTGTTATAAATCTTGTCTAGGAACTCACGTAGTTCAGCAATTTCGCGTTGTTGTTTGAGCATTTTATCAATTTGCTCACCCAAACCTTTGGCTGCCATACCCAAGTGTGTTTCAAGAATCTGACCCACGTTCATACGCGATGGTACGCCTAGCGGGTTCAATACGATATCTACTGGTACACCGTTAGCATCGTGTGGCATGTCTTCTACAGGCAAGATGTTTGATACAACACCTTTGTTACCGTGACGACCCGCCATCTTGTCACCCGGTTGGATGCGACGTTTAACAGCAAGGTAAACTTTAACAACTTTCAATACGCCCGTAGTGAGTTCATCGCCTGTAGAAAGCTTACGTTTCTTCTCAGCGAATTTCTCATCAATTTCAAAGCTCTTCTCTTTCAAGAAAGTTTGAATTTGAGTTAAACGCTCAGCAATTGCTTCATCACTTGGTTGAATTTCAAGTAGATCAACTAACTCTAAACCAGACAACACATCTTCAGAAAGTTTGTCGCCACGTTTAGTTGTACCGCCACCGTTAGATTCTTGACCTTTTAATAAGCGGATAATACGTTCACGCGCTGCTTCTTCAAAGATTTTGTATTCTTCTTTCAAGTCTTTGCGGTATGCATCAAGTTGTGCTTTTTCAATCGCTTGTGCACGTTCGTCTTTTTCTAGACCATCACGGGTAAAGACTTGAACGTCAATCACAGTACCTTTAGTACCTGATGGAACGCGCAATGATGAATCTTTCACATCTGCTGCTTTTTCACCGAAGATTGCACGAAGCAATTTTTCTTCAGGCGTTAACTGAGTTTCACCCTTAGGCGTTACTTTACCAACAAGAATGTCGCCTGCAGTCACTTCAGCACCAATGTAAACGATACCAGACTCGTCTAGTTTAGACAGTGCAGCTTCGCCCACGTTTGGAATATCAGCTGTGATTTCTTCCGCACCCAATTTGGTATCACGTGCAACACATGACAATTCTTGAATGTGAATCGAAGTTAAACGGTCTTCTTGAAGTACACGCTCAGAAAGCAAGATCGAGTCTTCGTAGTTATAGCCATTCCAAGTCATGAACGCGACACGCATGTTCTGACCGAGTGCAAGCTCACCGCCATCTGTAGATGGACCGTCAGCCAATACATCACCACGACCTACCTTATCACCCATCTTCACCAAAACTTTTTGGTTAATACAAGTGTTTTGGTTTGAACGTGTGTATTTGATCAGGTTGTAGATATCTACACCTGCTTCACCCGCGATCATTTCTTCTTCGTTCACACGAATGACTACACGTGAAGCATCGACATATTCAATACGACCACCACGGTTTGCAATCACACATACACCTGAGTCATGTGCTACGTTCGCTTCCATCCCTGTACCCACAAGTGGTTTATCAGCGATAAGCGTCGGAACAGCCTGACGTTGCATGTTCGATCCCATCAAGGCACGGTTGGCGTCATCGTGCTCAAGGAATGGAATCAGTGATGCTGCTACAGATACAACCTGCTGTGCAGAAACGTCCATGTGCGTCACGCGCTCTGGCGGCATACGCACGAAGTCACCTTGGTGACGTACAGATACGAATTCTTCTGTTAAATTGCCATCTTGGTCTACGCTTGAGTCCGCTTGCGCAATGATCGTGCCCACTTCTTCAATTGCAGATAAATACTCAACCTCATCGGTTACACGACCATCAACCACTTTACGGTATGGCGTTTCCAAGAAGCCAAAATTATTACATTTTGCATAAACAGAAAGCGAGTTGATCAAACCAATGTTTGGACCTTCAGGCGTTTCAATTGGACACACACGACCATAGTGAGTTTGGTGTACGTCACGTACCTCAAAGCCTGCACGTTCACGTGTCAAACCACCTGGACCAAGCGCAGATACGCGACGCTTGTGGGTAATTTCAGACAACGGGTTGTTTTGGTCCATGAACTGAGACAATTGGCTTGAACCAAAGAATTCTTTGATTGCAGCAGCCACTGGCTTCGCATTGATTAAATCTTGCGGAGACAGGTTGTCTGTTTCAGCTTGTGACAAACGCTCTTTTACAGCACGCTCAACACGTACCAAACCAACACGGAATTGGTTTTCAGTCATCTCGCCCACTGAACGTACGCGACGGTTACCCAAGTGGTCGATATCGTCGACTTCACCTTTACCGTTACGGATTTCGATCAATGTTTTAAGTACATCGGTAATGTCTTCGTTAGACAAAATACCTTCAACTTCACGTGATTTCTGATCTGTACCCACTTCGTAAGGACGACCCAAACGACGGTTGAACTTCATACGACCTACTGGCGATAAATCATAACGCTCAGAAGAGAAGAACAAGTTATTGAACAGATTTTCAGCGGCTTCTTTCGTCGGTGGCTCACCTGGACGCATCACTTTGTAGATTTCTACCAAAGCATCTTCACGACCAACAGTTGTATCTGCACGTAAGGTGTCCGCAATGAACGAACCACGGTCGATGTCATTGGTGAATAGGATGTTAAATTGTTTAACACCACCTTCTGCAAGTTTCACCATGATTTCATGGCTTAACAAGGTGTTTGCAGCAATCACATCGCCATCTTTTAGCTGGATGTCTTCTGCAGTAATACGTTCGTACAAGTACTCATCAGGAACTGAAAGCTTCTCAAGACCAGCTGCTTCCATTTGACGTACGTGACGCGCATTAATGCGTTTACCTTGCTCAACAATCACTTTGCCGTCAGTATCAGTGATGTCAAATTGTGCCATTTCGCCACGTAAGCGTTCTGGGACAAGGTCAATTTGGTAGCTACCCATGTCTAAATAGACAGGTACTTTCTCAAAGAACAAGTCTAGGATTTGTTCATTGCTATAGCCCAATGCACGCAACACTACAGTCGCAAGCAATTTACGACGACGGTCAATACGCACATAAACGAGGTCTTTGGCATCGAATTCAAAGTCTAACCATGAGCCACGGTAAGGAATAATGCGTGCTGAATACAACACTTTACCGCTCGAGTGGGTCTTACCTTTATCATGGTCAAAGAACACGCCTGGTGAACGGTGTAATTGAGAAACAATTACACGCTCAGTACCGTTAATCACAAAGGTACCGTTATCCGTCATCAATGGCATTTCGCCCATGTAGACTTCTTGCTCACGCACATCTTTGATTGATTTCGTTTCACGATCTTTAATGATCAAACGAATTTTTACGCGCATTGGTGCCGCATAAGTTGAGCCGCGAAGAATACACTCACGTACATCAAACTCAGGCTTACCAAGACTATACTCAACAAATTCTAAAGCAGCATTGCCAGAATAACTTTCTATAGGAAAAACTGAACGAAATGCGGCTTGGAGACCGATATCTTCGCGGCTTTTTGGAGTTTTGCCATCTTGAAGGAAAGTACGGTACGAGTCGACTTGAATCGAAAGCAAGTACGGTGCATCCATTACTTGGGGCAATTTACCAAAATTCTTACGGATCCGTTTCTTTTCGGTATATGAGTATGCCATCTGGAGTCCTCGGAAAGTAAACTAAACCCGCCTGCAGAACGGGTTTAGAAGGAATTACGCAGGCCGATATGGCCACCACTCTTTACAAATGCTGCAATTTTTAGTGGTATTAAAACGCTTAACAATATTTTTAAATGTGGAAAAATATTGGTAAGCGTTTGATTTTATTGATTTATATTGTTTTCGATGGTTTTCCCATCATTCAAACAAAAATCGAGCCGATAATTGTAACGCAAAAAGGCTGATGACCCAAGAGCCATCAGCCATTTTTTGGAGTCGATTATAAAAAAATCGACTCCCCTTAAGATTACTTAAGTGTAACTGTAGCACCAGCTTCTTCAAGTTTCTTCTTAAGCTCTTCACCTTCTTCTTTAGAAACAGCTTCTTTGATCACTGAAGGAGCGCCTTCAACGATGTCTTTAGCTTCTTTAAGACCAAGGCCAGTAGCTTCACGAACTGCTTTAATTACAGCAACTTTGTTCGCACCGAAAGAAGTCAACTCAACGTTGAATTCAGATTGCTCTTCTGCAGCAGCAGCGCCAGCGCCTGGAGCAGCAGCAACAGCAACAGCAGCAGCTGATACATTAAATTTCTCTTCAAAAGCAGAGATAAGTTCAACAAGTTCAAGAACAGTTTTTTCAGCAACTGCGTTTAAGATTTCTTCGTTAGTTAAAGCCATGAGAATAACTCCAAATGGAAATTGAATGGTGTGGAAATAAATTTAAGCTTATGCAGCTTCTGACTCGTTTTTCTCTTTGAGCGCAGTAATAAGGCGACCCAATTTCGAAATAGGAGCTTGAAGAACGTTTGCAAGCATAGTAAGCGCTTTTTCTTGGTTCGGAAGATTCGCAATTACGCTAACTTCAGCACCTTGATAAAGTTTGCCGTCAAATGCAGCAGCTTTAAGTTCAAATGCTTTATTCGTTTTAGCGAATTCTTCGAACAAGCGTGCAGCTGCACCCATGTCGTCTTCAGAAGTTGAGAAAGCTAAAATTGTTGGGCCAACAAGGTTGTCGTTCAAGATCGTGAATTGCGTATCTTGAAAAGCACGTTTAGCCAAAGTATTACGTACAACACGTGTAGTAACACCTAATTTACGCGCTTCAACACGTAGAGCCGTTAATTGCTCAACGCTCATACCTTGATAGTCAGCAACAACAGCAGAGAACGCTTTAGAAGCAACTTCGTTAACTTCTGCTACGATCTGTTTTTTGTCTTCGATAAGAAGAGCCATTGTAAAACCTCCTAACGGTGATTTATGTGCTTACGTGAAGCACACTCCCAATTCGTAAATTCATTGCTGAACTTACACGCGGAGGAGGAATAAATCACACCACCGCGTCTACCCAGGCTGGAAGATTAAGAAAGCAGCATAAAACTACTCTCGCCTGAGGTCTTTGACGCTGATAAATTCTCATTTACCAATTCAAAGTCCGCCTGAATGTCCCCATCTCCTGCTAGGAGAGGGTTAGGGAGAGGTTTAACCCTCATCCCGACCTTCTCCCAGAGGGAGAAGGAGACTTTTCAGGACTTTAAAATTCTTTCTAAGTCAGACTTAGTTAGAAACGTTCTGTACATCAATAACAAGACCAGGACCCATAGTAGAGCTCAAAGTGATCTTTTTGATGTATACGCCTTTAGAAGTTGCAGGCTTTAACTTTTTCAAGTCAGCAACTAAGGTTTCAACGTTTGAACGAACTGCTTCAGCAGTAAAGCCAACTTGACCAATCGCAGCGTGGATAATACCCGCTTTGTCTACACGGTAACGCGCTTGACCTGCTTTTGCATTTTTAACTGCAGTCGCAACGTCAGGAGTTACAGTACCCACTTTAGGGTTTGGCATTAAGCCACGTGGACCAAGAATCGTACCCAACTTACCTACTACGCGCATTGCATCCGGAGCTGCAATCACAACGTCAAAGTCAAGGTTACCCGCTTGAATGCTTTCAGCTAAGTCGTCGAAACCAACTACGTCTGCGCCTTCAGCTTTAGCAGCTTCTGCAGCAGCACCTTGAGCGAAAACAGCTACACGTACAGTTTTACCAGTACCTGCAGGAAGTGTAGTCGCACCACGAACAACCTGATCAGATTTACGTGGGTCAACACCTAGGTTTACCGCAACATCCAAAGATTCTTTGAATTTAGTAGCAGGAAGGTTGTTTAGAACTTCAACTGCTTCTTCCAAAGTGTAAACTTTGTTTGCTTCTACAGCAGCAGCAATGGCTTTTTGACGTTTAGTTAACTTTGCCATGTCTTATAGCTCCACATCCAAGCCCATAGAACGTGCAGAACCAGCAATGGTACGCACACGTGCTTCTAAATCAGCACCAGTTAAATCTGGTTCTTTAGTAGTCGCGATTTCTTCTAATTGAGCACGAGTCAACTTACCAACTTTGTTTTTGTTAGGTACAGCTGAACCCTTTTGAATGCCTGCAGCTTTCTTAAGAAGAATTGCAGCAGGAGGAGTTTTCATGATGAATGTGAACGACTTGTCGTTGTACACAGTGATCACTACAGGAATTGGCAAACCTGGTTCAACTTTTTGTGTAGCAGCATTGAATTCTTTACAGAATGCCATGATGTTAACACCACGTTGACCTAATGCAGGACCAATTGGTGGAGATGGATTCGCTTTACCAGCTGGAACTTGCAGCTTGATATAGCCGTCAATCTTCTTAGCCATTTCAAATTACCTCTGGGTACAAACGCCGCTAGGCTCCCCAATATTTTAAGTAACGATACCGTTACAACAACAATGCCCGATTCATCATAAATCGGGCGTTTTCCAACCACTCAAACTTAAACGGATTTTTCGACTTGACGAAATTCCAGCTCAACCTGAGTAGGTCGATTAAATACATTAATTGTCAACGTTAAACGTGACTTCTCGTATTGAACTTCTTCCACCACGCCTTTAAAGTCGGTGAATGGACCATCAATCACAAGTAATTCTTCGCCTGGTTCAAACATCGTCTTCGGACGAGGTGCTTCACCAGTATTGCGTACACGTGCAAGAATCGCGTCAGCTTCTTTTTGCGTAATTGGGGCAGGCTTTTCTGCTGTACCACCAATAAAACCTAAAACTTTTGGACACTCTTTAACAATGTGCCAAGTTTCATCGTTCATTTCCATTTCAACCAATACATAGCCTGGAAAGAACTTACGCTCTGACTTACGTTTCTTACCATCCTTCATTTCTACCACTTCTTCGGTAGGAACAAGGACTTCACCAAAGCTATCGGCAACAGCGCTACGCTGGATTCGATCATTAAGCGAACGCATCACTTGTTTTTCATAACCTGAGTAGGCATGAATAATGTACCAACGTTTCATAGCTCTTTTACCCGATAATTAACTTGATTGCCCAGCCTAACAAATAGTCAAAACACCACAATACAATTGAAGTGACTACAACAACAATCAATACATGCCATGACGTTGTTACAGTTTCCTGTTTAGTAGGCCAAGTGACTCGACGTAACTCAATACGTGAATCTTTAAGCAAACGAACAAAGCCTTTGCCTTGATGGGTGGCGTATAATAAACCTAAAGCCACAACGATACAAGCCAAAATTACCCCAACACGCACCCAAATATCATTGGCTGGTGCCCAATACGCAGGAAGATGCTGATTCACCATCATCGAAGCGATGAATAAAATCAAAGCGATACCCCACAACACGTAGTCTAATGGAGAACTCGATTGAACAACTTCAGCAGAATTATTTCTTTGAGGGATTGGCGCGTCGCTTAATGCGTCACGCGATTTATCATTCGACATTTTTGTACTCGTCGTAGAATTCGCGACTTATTATATGACTAGATTAGCCGACATCAAGCTTTTTTAAAAAAAGTGGCAGGCCAGGAGGGACTCGAACCCCCAACATTCGGTTTTGGAGACCGACGCTCTACCAATTGAACTACTGACCTACAAAACAGAACGAGAGCCAAAGCTCTCGACCTGTTTAACACATTCTATAATTATGCTGTTACTTTAGCAACAACACCCGCACCTACAGTACGACCACCTTCACGGATCGCAAAACGTAGACCTGGGTCCATTGCGATTGGGTGGATTAATTCTACTGACATTTCAACGTTGTCACCTGGCATTACCATTTCAACGCCTTCTTTCAACTGGATTGCACCAGTTACATCAGTTGTACGGAAATAGAATTGTGGACGGTAACCGTTAAGGAATGGAGTGTGACGACCACCCTCTTCTTTAGAAAGTACGTATACTTCCGCATCGAATTTAGTGTGTGGCTTGATTGTACCTGGCTTAGCAAGTACTTGACCACGTTGTACGTCTTCACGCTTAGTACCACGTAAAAGAACACCACAGTTCTCGCCCGCACGACCTTCGTCAAGAAGTTTACGGAACATTTCTACGCCAGTTACAGTTGTTTTAACTGTGTCTTTGATACCAACGATTTCAACTTCTTCGCTTACTTTCACGATACCAGTTTCTACACGGCCAGTTACTACTGTACCACGACCAGAAATAGAGAATACGTCTTCGATTGGCATTAAGAATGCTTGATCGATTGCACGTACTGGCTCTGGGATGTAAGTATCAAGCGCTTCAACAAGAGCAACTACAGCATCTTCGCCATATTGACCTGATTCACCGTTAAGTGCAGCAAGTGCTGAACCACGGATTACTGGAGTGTCGTCGCCTGGGAAGTCGTAAGTAGAAAGAAGTTCACGAACTTCCATTTCAACTAATTCGATTAACTCTTCGTCGTCTACGATATCGCATTTGTTTAAGAATACGATGATGTAAGGTACACCTACCTGACGAGAAAGAAGGATGTGTTCACGAGTTTGTGGCATTGGACCATCAGTCGCTGAACAAACAAGGATCGCACCATCCATCTGAGCAGCACCAGTGATCATGTTTTTAACATAGTCGGCGTGACCTGGGCAGTCTACGTGCGCGTAGTGACGAGTTGGAGAGTCGTATTCTACGTGAGAAGTATTAATTGTAATACCACGTGCTTTTTCTTCTGGTGCAGAGTCGATAGCAGCGTAATCTTTCGCTTCACCACCAAACTTACGTGCACATACTGTAGCAATCGCAGCTGTTAAAGTTGTTTTACCATGGTCAACGTGACCGATTGTGCCCACGTTAACGTGTGGCTTATTACGTTCAAACTTAGCCTTAGCCATGTTCATCTTCCTCGTTTACGTCGAACACAATGCTGAGTAAAACTCTGCCCCGACATATCGCCTAAAAAACTAGACACCTAATACTTGAAAAGCAGACTAATAAGCCTGCTTTTTGAAAATCTTGTGCGAATAATCGCTAAACTGTATCTGGAGCTCTTATCGAGATTTGAACTCGAGACCTCTCCCTTACCAAGGGAGTGCTCTACCACTGAGCTATAAGAGCGACAAATCCTTCGATGGAGCGGGAGACGAGGATCGAACTCGCGACATGCAGCTTGGAAGGCTGCCGCTCTACCAACTGAGCTACTCCCGCATCTATGTTGGTAATTACCACTTCTATCGAAGTTAATGGTGGTGGGAGAAGGATTCGAACCTTCGAAGCTTACGCGGCAGAGTTACAGTCTGCTCCCTTTGACCGCTCGGGAATCCCACCATTTTCACACTTACTCAGTGTTCGTTCTTTACTTAACAACTCAAACTCCCTAAGATGGTGCCGGCACACGGATTCGAACTGTGGACCTACTGATTACAAGTCAGTTGCTCTACCAACTGAGCTATGCCGGCGTTTCTTAGTGTTTCGTACGTTTCGTATCGGAACGGTGTGCAGTTTAGCAAAACTTGAAATCCGTGCAAGTGTTTTTTTCAAAAAAAACGCTAAAAACTCATAAAATCAATCCATTTGATGATAATTCAACCGCTTTGATCACTGCGCGAGCTTTTATTTGGGTTTCATTCCATTCAGATTCAGGATTTGAGTCCGCAACTAGACCTGCGCCTGCCTGCACATAGACCTTATTTTGACGAATAACACAGGTACGAATCGCAATCGACATGTCCATTTCGCCATGCCAGCCTAAATAACCAACAGCACCACCAAAAACACCACGTTTTACAGGCTCAACTTCATCAATAATTTCCATGGCACGAATTTTTGGTGCACCCGAAAGTGTCCCTGCAGGGAAAGTTGCCTGAAAAACATCCAAAGCATCGACATCGTCACGCACTTCACCTTGCACATTGGACACAATATGCATGACATGCGAATAACGCTCGATCACCATTTGATCAGTCACTTGTACTTTACCAATTTTGGCGATACGCCCGACATCATTACGCCCCAAGTCAATCAGCATTAAGTGTTCGGCAATTTCTTTTTCATCCGACAACAAATCTTGCTCAAGTGCCAAATCTTCTTCTTTGGTTTTACCGCGCGGGCGTGTACCTGCTAAAGGACGCACAGTGGCAATACCATTTTCCAAACGCGATAAAATTTCAGGTGATGAGCCGACAATATGAAACGGCTGATCATCGCCCAAAGTTTTGCCTTGTACCAAGAATAAGTACGGCGATGGGTTGAGATGGCGCAAAGCACGATAAACCTGTAACGGCTCACCATCAAAATCTGACACCATGCGATGTCCAGGCACCACTTGCATAACATCGCCTGCACGAATGTATTCTTTGACGGTATCAATGGTCGCCAAGAATTTTTCTTTGCCTGTAAGCGATTCAAAATGTGGTGGCGTATGTTTTTCTGCTTTTAGACTAATCGGGGTTGCTAAAATTTCTTCTAGTGCATCGAGTTGTTGTTGTGCCTTGTCATAAGCATCTGCCTGCGCTGCATCGGCATGCACAATTAAGAACAAGGTATCTTTTAAGTTATCAAACACGATGACTGTTTTAGACAACATCATCCAAATATCAGGTAAACCGACTGGATCTGCTGCAGGCACGTTTTTTAAACGCGGTTCGATATAACGCACTGCATCGTAACCAAAATAACCCACCAAACCACCTGTAAAGCTTGGCAATTCAGGCAAGTCAGCTTGCGTAGGCACTTTAAATTGCGCTTGAAAATCGCGGATATACTGAAACGGCTGTGCACAAGTTTGTTTTTCGATTGAACCGTCAGCATGTTGGATGGTGAGTTCACCCGCATTACAGGAGAAAACTGTAGATTCACCCAAACCAATAATTGAATAACGTGCCCAGTTTTCACCACCTTCTACAGACTCAAACAAATAGGCTTGTTGATGCTGCTTCAAACGTGCAAATACCGACAATGGAGTTTCGGTATCGGCCAAACGCTGGCGATATACAGGAATGAGGTTGTAGCCTGCTGCTTTAAGTTGTTCAAATTGAGTCAGAGTGGTCATGTGAAGCTCTCTATATTTCGATGTAGCAATGTTTTCGATAAGACGAAGTGAAGGACGGTTGTAGATTGACTAGCGTCGCCATCGAAATATGGGCATTACAGCCTGACTCATATTGATATCCTTTATAGCAATTAGCGTAAAATTATTTGATTTTTGAATCTTAAATATTTAACAATTCAGTTAAATTATCCACAATTTGTTGCGGCTGACAATTGGCAATCGGCTCACCATGATTATAGCCGTAGCTGACCACAATACAATCAATCCCCGCTCGACGCGCGGCTTCAACATCATTAGAAGAATCACCAATCATCAAGACTTGAGACTTCTCCACTTGATAATGTTCAACACAATGCAGCAATTGACGCGGGTGTGGTTTACGCTCTTCAAAACGGTCTCCACCAATCACATCATCAAAATAATTTTGCATGTCTAAGGCTTCGATAATGGCACGTGCAGGTTGTTCTGGTTTATTGGTCACACAAACCAAAGTTTTGTTCTGTGCTTTTGCCCAATCCAAAAACTCAATAATGCCTGCAAAAGGCTGCGTGTCGATACACGGATCGGCATTATAAATTTCTAAGAAGGTGTTCAGTAGCTGTTGTTGCTGTTCAGGATGAACTTCGCCCATTAAGTGCGATAAGACACTATTGCAAAATACCGCAGTTCCCTTCCCCACCCAAGTTCGCACTTGTTCCAGTGTTACCAAAGGCAGTTGCAGTGCATTTAAACTCATGTTCATGGCGCGGTATAAATCTGTCGCAGAATCGACCAAAGTGCCATCTAAATCAAATAAAATGACTTGACGTGTATCAAGCTGAGCAATAGACATTCTTCCCCCTAAATGAACAAAGGCATGCGATCGCATGCCTTGATTGTAAAGCAAAGGCTGCTTATTTAAACAATAGCCAAGCCAAAACTGCCAAAATCACCAAGACAATCAGTGAAATCAAGCCAACAGAAGCATTTTTTTTCTGTTCTTTCTCTTGTTCCACACGAGAAACAGGCTGCTCGACAGACACAGGTGTTGGCTCTGCTGGAACTGCATGAATATCCACGCCTTCTGGAATAGGTGCTGGTTTTGGTACTGCCACGCCTTGCGGCATACCATCTCGGTTTAATTGAACAGAACTGTCACGTTGATTCAATTCAGGCATTCCCTGCTCATTCATTTGCTGTGCAGGTGTTTTTTCTGTTTGTGCTGTGACTTTTTCAGCAGTTTCGGCGACATCTGCCGCATGTTCCAATTCAACCGCAGGCGCAAGTACCGAAAACTTTAAGCTAGCAAATTGGACGATATCACCTTCTTTAAGTAAGGTTTCATCGGCAATGCGTAAATCATTTACAAAAGTGCCGTTGGAAGAATTTAAATCTTGCACATACAGCGCTTGTTCTTTAAGTAAAAAAGCCGCATGTTTACGTGAAATTTCTGCCGATTGCAGCACCAAATCTGCACTTTGATGACGCCCCACCAACATATCACGGTCGATACTAATTTCTTGGCCAGTAAATTCACCGCTAATTGCTTGTATTTTCCAAGTCATAAATAACTTCTCTCGTGTGATTTGGCGACATCATAACATGCCCTCAACCACAATCTGCGCAGGATACGATTAAGGTGTAGCGCGAATTGTGGTCGTAGTGACTGTATTTTTAGTTTTGCTGACTTCCTGCTGCGGCAAAACTACGTTTTGGCGCTGTACCGCAGGCTCAATCGCAACAGGGGTGCTCACCACCGTTGCTGTGCGGTTTGCAGACACTGCTGATGGTAAGGTTTGATAAGTTCCTGTTTGCGGCGCCACTCGAGATACAGGCAAACGCTGCTGATAAACATCGCTAACATTCTCAGGCAGTTTAGCAAAGCTACCATCGGCATCCATTGCCAACTGAAGGCTATACAATTGGCTATAACGCTGCTGCGAAATACGGCGAATATCCTGACTATCTCCCACAATGGTTGGGTGAATAAAAATCAATAAATTACGTTTTTGATTAGATTGACCATCGGAACGGAATAAACGCCCCAACCCTGGAATAGCACCCAAACCTGGCACAGCCTGACGACTATAAACCGAGTTATCAGAAATTAAGCCACCTAAGACAATGGTTTGTCCGTGCTCGGCCAAAATAGAAGTTTTAATTGCGCGTTTGCTGGTGACTAAATCCTGCGCCTGACCTTTATTGGCTTTGACATCTGACACTTCTTGTTCAACTTCCAAGCGTAGTGTTCCGCCTTCACCAATATGTGGCACGACTTTTAAAGTAACCCCGACATCTTTACGTTCAATAGTGGTATACGGATTTGCCACACCACCATTGGTAGATAATGAACCTGTTACAAAAGGAACGTTTTCACCAACCACAATATAGGCTTCTTCATTGTCCATGGTCACAATAGATGGCGTAGACAATAAATTGGATTTGGTTTTTTCCTTCAAGGCCTGAATCATCGCACCATATAGCTTGCGTGAACCATCACGACCTTCACGATAATCACCCAACACCAATGACGTACCTGCACCAATCGCACTGCCTGCGCCTGCTGCACCACCAGTTAAATAGCCTGCAGCAACATTTTTTAAACTTGCACCAATATTGTCAAAATTAATTAGACCGATACCGCTGCTTAAATCGCCCAATGCCCACTGCACACCCAATTGGTCGGCATCGGTACCTTCCACTTCTATAATCGCAGCTTCAATCAACACTTGTTGACGACGGGTATCTAGTTGCTAAATGGCCGATTCAATTTCACGCATCAACTGCGGATCGGCTTTGACCACCAAAGCATTTTGCGAGCCATCGGCAATAATACTGACACCATTACCATTAAAACTGGTGATGTTGTTTTGATTGTTGCTATTCGAGCTGCCACCCAAATTAATACTTGGGGTGGAAATAGTCGATGAATTACCTGTGTTGTTATTGGTGCTGCTTAAATTACTAGCACTGTTGTTGTTACTGTTGCTATTTGCATTAGAGCTGCTGCTCACCGCCTGTCCTGAAACCAGACCTTGCAATATTTCTGCTAAATTCTGTGCACTGGCATATTTCAAGCGAAAAACTTTCAAACCACCCAAACGATCTGCCGCAGGCACATCCATCATTTCAATCATTTGACGAATGCGTTTACGTGTTGCGGTATCGCCTTTGATGATAATACGATTGGTACGGTTGTCCGCCACAATACGCACACGCGAACCTTTAACATCTTTCGCTGCCCCTGTCGAACTCATCGACTCAAGCAAGCCAATGACTTCTTCGGCTTGACTGGATTGCAGGCTAATCGCTTCAATGTCATTTTGCCCCGTACCATCTAGGTTACGAATAATGCTTTCTAACTGATAAATGTTACTGGCACGATCAGACACGATTAGAGCATTGGTGCCCCCGACCGCAGACAAATGCGCAAACTGAGGCATGAGCGGACGTAAAGCAGGAATCAGGTCATTGGCATTGGTATTTTCTAGCCAAATCACTCGCGTTACAATTTGGTCACCACGCGCATTTTGACGACCATCATAGGGAATGCCTGAGCTTTTTACATTGCTGTCAGGTACAAGGCGAATGGTATTGCCTGATGGTATTGCCACCACACCATTCACATTCAATACGCCTAAAAACAGGTCATAGACTTCATTTTTATTCAGGGCTTTGTTGGAAATCACCGTGACATTGCCACGCACACGCGGATCGACTGCAAAGTTCTTGCCCGTAATATCGGCCACTTCATTAATAAATGCAGTTAAGTCCGCATCACGTAAATTAATTTTCCAGGTTTGCGCATGACTTGCAGTACTCACCATTGCAACAAGCGGTGCAGCAGCCAGTAATGCCCAAAATGGACGCTCATAATTCAATAAAGCCATAATCTACTGTGTTTCCTAACCCTAAATATGTCTCTGCATGTAGTTACGATGCCGATCCATTTAAAAATTTTGTTGTATGGTCATCACTTGATCACCACGTTTTATTTCTAATTTCACTTGACCTTCACGACGTGCCTGTTCAAGCAATTGTGCATCGCTTTGTCCTTGCCCGACGTTTTGCCCATTTAAAGACAAAATACGGTCACCTGGCTGTAAACCCAGTTTATTTCTTAAAGCGGCTGGCGTACGTGTAGTCACTTCATAACCATTGCCCGTATTTGCTTCAACACCCATCTCTTTTAAGTATTGTTCGCGATCTTCCTGTATGCGCTGCACTGCCTGTCCAATGGCATTATTCGGTTGTGCGGACTGCGTAGGTGCAGTTACAGGAGCTTGATTACCACTTGGAATTAAAGGTGCGATAGGTTGATTTAAACCATTTTCAATACCTTTAAACAATACTTCACGCGTCGCGCCACTGCTATGACGTAAAATAACCCGATCCCAGTAGACTTCTGCCAATTGGTACTGACTCAAATCAATCACATCACCCACACGGTAACGCTCTGCCACCTCATTCACTTTAATGACCGCAGAAGAAAACTGACTCGGCTGCCCAACCACTACACCTTGCAAAGTCATATTTAATTGATCATCGGCAGTGTTGCTGCGCCCAAGTTCTTGAAACAATGCAAAGGAGGTAATATTCGGGATTTGTGGTTGCTGTGAACCCAACTCCACCCGATCAATTTGCATGACTTGGGGCGGCGCAACAACCCACCAAAATAAACTCGCCAGTTTCCAACACAGATACAAAATCAAAAAAGCTAAAAATACTGGCGCAGCACGATCAAACTGCTTCCAGTGCAAATTCCCTAATCGTTCAGAGAGTGTACGCATTAGAAACCTCCTTTTAATAGAGGTTGGCGAGTGCTGATCACATAGGTATCTAAGCCCGCTTTGCCTTCATAAGAGGCGATATTCATCAATAAGCGTTGCGTGAGTTGCACATCTAGCATCAAGCTTTGATCAAGCGCAATATTCAGCATTTTTTGTTCACGTTGATCGCGAATATCAAATAACAGTTTGCCATTTTCATCGGACAAACTGCCTTTTAACGCAGGGATATTCATACGGTCTTGGCGCTGAGCAAAACGATACAGCAATTCGCCACCCGCCCACTGCAGTTGTCCTTTGGCTTTGGTGAAGCCTTGCTGTTTTTTAAAATTCAAATGAATGTCTTTGAGTTGAATCGCATTACTTGGCCACTGCCAATCCACAATACTTTTTAAGGTTTCTGGCGCAACTTGCCCATCTAAAGATTGCACCAAGACGCTACCAAAACGATAGCCAACAATGCCTTCGAGTTTAGTATTGCCACTATGCACTTCAACATCGGCAGCGACACGCAATAAAACTAAATCTAAAGGACGTGTATTCCAACTTAAAGAACCACGTAACTGTCCCTTATGCCAATCGGCTTGCCCCTTCCAGATATTGCCACTCACATTATGTAAGGTCTGATTATTTTTATAAAATTTTGAAATTAACCACGCTGCTGGAATTTGTAATAACACAAAAAACAAAAATGCAATGAGGGCGAAAATCCACCACGTGATGTATTTGGGTTTCTTTATCATGCCACCACGACCAACCTTACTAATTTTTCTATGAATGACTTTTTATAACACTCACACATTATGCACACTTTTTCGGCGTCGCCAATTGATACAGATAAAAAAACCAAGCCGTATTGCTTGGTTTTTGAACTCTAAGTCAAATCAATGACAAATTGATGAAGCTTAGATTAGAAAATCTTCAAGTTTTGCACCTTTTTCTAATTCAGCGACTAACCAGCGTGGTTTTTTACCACGACCAGTCCAAGTATCTGTAGAATTGATTTTGCTACGATAACGTGGCGCTACAGTTTTACGTGGGCTTTTCTTACGCTTGCTTTCGCCAACTTCCAAAATCTGCTCAATGCTTAAACCCAAATTGTCTGCAATCGCTAAAATTTGATTATAGGCATCTTCAATTGCTTGATCTTTTTTCGTGGCAATTAATGCTTCCGCTTCAGCTTGTAAACGCTTTAACTGTTCTACAGACAAATTGCTAATATCAGGCATCATACTTACTCCAAAAACTATGCTTTTTATATTCAGTTATTAAATTAAGCAGATTCATTCTATTTTTATCAAACCGAAGCGTCAATAAAAAATCTACTACTCTACATATAAATAACAGTCGGACATATTATGAACTGATTATTAAGATTTAATCAAGAATATGCGGTACGGTTTTTTCTATTTTATGAATACCCGCGCGTACATTTTCAGGGATTAAGGTTTTTTGCATATTGACGCGATCTACACATACAATCACCGCATCTGCCTCTGCCACCACCATTTGCTGTGCTTCACTGTGGATTAAATAATGCATACGCATGGCACTATTACGCAATTCTTCTACCCGAACGCCAATTTTTAAAATATCAGGATAAACCACAGGACGTATATATTTGCACTGATTTGAGGCAATCACAGTCAAAACATCTTGCTGTAAAATTTTTAAATGGTCTAAATAATATAAACGCGCACTTTCAATATAACGGTAATAGATCACATTATTGACATGCCCAAAAGCATCCATATCTCCCCATGCAACACGCTGCTCAAAAACAATTGGATAATCTGCTAGTGTTAACACAACTCACCCTTAAATTTTAATTTCGACAAAATTAGAATTATTTTCAAAGATTAAATTTAACTGTTTTAATAATTCAGGCTGATCTTTTAAATTAGATTTAACTCTTAAATAACTCATTAATACGTGTTCAGGATATAAATCCAGTAATTGCTCGGCTTCTGAATAACGCGCTGTTGCTGTAAAAATATGCCATTTGGCAAAACTAAATACAGGTAATGCAGGGTATTTCTGTTCCCACAGATTTATTTGCTTTTCAATTTTGGCATAATCAGGTTGTTGTTTTAACAACTGCTGTTGGAACCATAAATAAAACACTTCCTGATTAAACTGTTCACTCAACATCTGTACCGCAAGACGTTCATGTTGTGCGGCCAAATCAGGCAGACGCGACAATAACTTCAACCACAACACCTGAATGGCATAAGACTGACTGAAAATCTGCTCACTTAAATCACTATAACGCTGCTGCAAAGCCTGTAAATTTTCTGCATCAGCCTGCTCAAATTGGGTTAATAACTCAGTCAGCCACTTTTGCTTGGTGTCTGCATCTAAATGCCCGTATTTGGTCGAACGTAAATAATGCCAAGGATATTGCGTGGCAAATTCGCCCCACAAGGCAATTAAACGTTTTTGATAAGCCGTTTTGACTTTAAATAACCACGGCGATAATTCGTGCTGATTCAAAAACTCTAAATGCGTCAAAGCTTGTTCAGGTTGTTGCTGCGCTAAATAAATTTCAATACGCTGTATTTCTGCCAACTCAAACGCCATGGCACTGCTTTGATTTAAGGCAGCCAACGCTTGCGGATATTGCTGTTGGATGGAGTGCATACGTGCTTCCATCACTCCTTTGAGCAAACCTGACTGGGCAAACACCTGTCGAATAAACTGGTGTTGATCTTCTGCAGCATCCAACAACCAAATGACCGCCAACTGCTCATAAGGATGCAGATTTTTAAAGTTAAATACTGTTTTAACCTTACGCTGTTCACGGCTAAAATAGCGCTTTAACAACAACCATAAAATTTGTAGCGAAACACTGATCGACAAGAAAAAGAACAACAACAACCAAATATTGGTTTGTAATTGCCATTCGCGCCAATACACATAAACATAGCCTGAACCATACCCATAACTCAGTACGCTCAGCAAAGCGACCAGTACAATACTGACCACCACATAGGCGAGTAAAATCTGTTTCATTTATACCGCCCCCAATAAAGCACGTGTTTTTAAACTCGGCGTTGGAACGATATTTAAGTTTTTAATTTTTTCTAATTGCTGAACCAATTGTTGTGCTTTCTGATCAGGCAATTGTTGTAATAACTGAATAATGTCATTCACTTCTTGTTGATATTGCACATATTGACCTTGCATAAAGACTTGTCGAGCCAGCAATAGACGCAATTGCGCTTCTTTTAAAATAATCTGACGCTGCATCAACTGTGTCGCAGGTTGCTTGGCAGATTCAATACTCAGCCATTTTTGCCAAAAAAAACGATCATCGACATCGGCAGGGTTCAGCTCAGGCTGTTGAGCTTGCTGTTTTAATTGTTGATCTAACTGTTGCAACAACTGACTTACTTGTTGATATTGCGCATCACGTGTTGTTATAAATTGTTGAATTTGTTTCTGATCTTGCTGAACAACTTGGTGCAAACTTTGTTTCAAAGCAGGAGCTAAAGCATATTCGTTTAACTCACGGTCTAAATGAGCTAGCTTTTCAGTCGCATAGTGAAACTGTTGTTGTTGTAAGGAAAATTCCACCAAGTCCAATTGCTGCGCCACCATATCTACTGGTTGAATCGCATCTTCTTGCTGCACAGCGCTGGATACTGCGGACTGTTCTGGCGCATCTTGGGTATAATTACGGCGCTGCAAAGCCACCAACTGATCATTTAAATTGGCATTGGTTTTTTCTACAAGATGCAAACTTTGACTGAGTTGCTGTTGTTGCGCTGAAATTTGCATCACATCAAAACTTAATTTGACGATCCAGACCAAAGCGATCAACACCACTATCACAACCAGTTTTTTCATAGTTTTCCTTGCATACGCATCATTTGCTGCAATATTAATTCTGTTTTTAAATGGGTCAACTTGAATACGTTATATTTTGTATGATGCTGCGTTTGATAATCGAGCAAAATTTTCTCTAAACGATCACCCAATACCCAATAATAACCTTTGTTCAGTAGATCGAAATCCTGCTGAATCAAGCTCAGCCAGTTTAACCAACTGGCTTCACTGCTAATCATCATGATAAATTCTGAAGATTGTATTAAACGCGCGCGTACTGCCTGCATTTTTTCAATAGAACTGGCAGGACACTCCCGTCGATACAACACAAAATTATGGATCTGCATCCCCTGATCAAGTAGTGTTTGCATCATAAATTGCCGACCGCCCACACCACGCCAAAAGGCAATGTGTGTGCCGACTTTCAAATTTTGCAAACACGGCAAACTCAGCATCCCTTCGGAAGTTTCAACCTGTGGGACTTCACTGTGAAGACCATATCCACTTAAAACTTCTGCAGTTTTTTCGCCCACAGCCACCCAACGTATATGCTGCAAATCCTGCAATGATATTTGGCTTCGGGCTAAATATTGCATCCCAATATCGACAGCAGTCGGACTAACCACCACAATAATATGCGTGTGAGGCAACTGGGCATATAAATTAGCCAGTTGCTCCGACCACGGCTGTGCAGAAAGCTGCAACAAGGGCAAATCAATGACCTCAATATGCTGTTGTTGCAAAGCCTGAGTTAAGGCCTCTGCACGATCTTGAGGTCGGGTATTAATGAAGAGCATGGGCTTCTGGTGCAATATGAATTATTGATACAGGGCTTTGAGTAATTCGCCCGCACCCTGTGCCAATAAAGCTTTTGCCAATTCTTCACCTAGCATTTCAGCCTGTTCAGGTGCGCCAAATTGCACAGCTTTAAGAATGGTTTGCCCATCGACACTACCAACACGACCTTCAATCTGCAACTGACCATTCTGCAAAGTTGCGTAGCCTGCAATTGGCACCTGACAACCGCCTTCCAAGTAGGCATTAAAAGCACGTTCGGCACGTACACAGACATTGGTTTCGGCATGCATTAACGGTAAAATCAAATCCAATACCGCCTGATCTTGGCTACGACACTCCAAACCTAAAGCGCCTTGCCCAACAGCAGGTAAGCTCACATCAGGCTGAATAGTATGACGAATACGCTGCTCCAAACCTAAACGTTTCAAACCTGCACTGGCCAAAATAATGGCATCATATTGACCATCATCCAGTTTAGATAAACGTGTTCCCACATTGCCGCGTAAATCTATAATTTCTATATCTGGGCGCGCTTTCAAAATTTGGCATTTACGGCGCAAGCTTGAAGTTCCAACTTTAGCGCCCTGTGGTAAATCTGCAAAACTGGCATAGTGATTCGATACAAAGGCATCAAGCGGGTCTTCACGCTCACAAATGACCGCCAAGCTCAAACCTTCAGGCAATGCCATGGGTACATCTTTCATAGAGTGTACGGCTAAATCGGCACGACCATCCATTAAGGCGGCTTCTAATTCTTTGACAAATAAGCCCTTCCCCCCAATTTTTGCCAATGGGGTATCTAAAATTTTATCGCCCTGCGTGACAAAGGTCACCAACTCAACAGTTAAATCGGCATGCATCGCCTCTAAGCGGGCACGAATGTGTTCAGCCTGCCATAACGCAAGCGGGCTTTGTCGAGTTGCAATTTTCAGGGTTTTCATCATAGTGGCTAAGCAAGATAAATAAGTTCATCTAAACTTAACCTGATCCCCTAAAAATGCAAGTCTATTTCTTTGCCGATTTATCAATCTGTTGCGTATTCATCTGCGATGAGGCTGATCAATTAGAGTTTTTGGATGCGTTCTCGCAATAAAGGCAAATGTCGTCGGCTAACAGCCAAACGCTCATCTAGCTCACGGCAACGTACCTGATACTGTCCTGAATTGACCACTTCTAGCCCCTCCAAAAACTGAATCGAGACCAAGGCATTTCGGTGAATCCGAATAAACTGATCACCAAATTCGGTTTCTAAATCTTTCAGCGTTTCATCAATCAAGACACTGCCATTTTTATGACGCACCGTGACATATTTCTGATCAGCTAAAAAATAGTAGATATTTTCTATTGGCACCAATTCTACACCGCGATAGGTTTTCGCCGCGATTTGGTGACGTTTTATTTTTAATTCGTCCATATTTTCTTTTTGTTTTAAATGACTCATCTGCGCTT
This sequence comes from Acinetobacter sp. YH1901141, assembly GCF_013416935.1. Lineage (NCBI taxonomy): Bacteria > Pseudomonadati > Pseudomonadota > Gammaproteobacteria > Moraxellales > Moraxellaceae > Acinetobacter > Acinetobacter sp. YH1901141. The sequence continues at coordinate 250,261 of NZ_VPEY01000001.1, forward strand.
GCGTGAGTTTTGTTAAATGATCTAAAACCTGTTGCAATTCCTGTTGCATTATCGGTTTTAACAAATAGCCTTCCGCATTGGATTTAAACGCATCAAGTGCGTGTTCATCATAAGCGGTACAAAACACAATGGCTGGCATAGGGTCAAGCTCACGCAAATGTTGAGCACAACTTAGACCATCCATTCCCGGCATTTGAATATCTAATAATATGACATCCGGCTGATGTTCATCCGCCAGTTCAATCGCCTGTTGCCCATGAGCTGCCGTTGCCACCACATGATGCCCCAGTTGAGTGACCAAACGTGATAATCGCTCTCTAGCTAGAGGCTCATCATCACAAATTAGGATGTCCATTTTTCCTCCTTTTTAAGTCAATAACTTTATTTTTATCAAGTCTAGAAAAATCAGAGCAATCACAGCTTATTTTATTTATAACGGTATTGCAGCACCGTGGTGTACATACCATTCCCCGCATAATTTTTGAAAGTAACACTGCGCCCATAATACGCTTTTAAGCGCTGTTCCACGTTTTGCAGTGCAATCCCATGTCCAGATCTTAAATTTATTTTATCGCTGACATACGGATTTGTAATGACAATATTGACTTGGTTTTGCAATATTTCGATCAATATACTTATCGTACTCTTTGCTAAAACTTTTTCAACTCCATGAAAAATACTATTTTCTAGCAAGGGTTGTAAAGTTAATAACGGAATTTGTACCTGACTGAGCAGTTGCGGTTGTTCAATTTTCCATTCTACCGCCAACCGATCACCCAAACGAATTTGTTCAATCTCTAAATATTGCTGGCAAAGTTCAATCTCATCTTTCAGGCTCACCAGTTTTAATTCCTGCAAACTGGCACGGAATAAACGTGATAAATTCAGCAGCATCTGCTCGGCTTTATCGGGATCAATTGCAATTAGACTGATCACATTATTTAAGCTGTTAAACAAAAAGTGTGGATGAATACGGGCCTGCATAGCATGCACCCGCGCTTGCAATTCGCTATGCCGCTGCTGAATAGCTTGTTCTCGGACATAGATATAACGAAAGCAAAACGCACCCAATAGCACGCCATAACTCAAATGCAGTCCGACACCTTGTAACAGATCATCTATACCAAACTGCTGTAGATGAAAGTTTTGCCCAAAATGCAACAAGGTATTTAAACTGAGCGTGGTCAGCAACACGATGCCTTGCAGCAGCAAAAAACTGACCAAAAAAGATAAACTCAAGCCCATGCGTAAAAAACGCGCCTGAAAAAACTCCACCAAGGCCGCAAAACACAACACCACCCAATTGATATAGAGTACGTATTGCAGCACCCGAGCAAAACTTAAGCCGTGCCAACCTTGTGCTTCAGCCAGTGCCAAAACCATTGCCAAGGCATTACTGCCAATAAATAATTCAATTAGATATTGCCAACGTCCTATTTTCGTAAAAAAATACAGCTCATGTTGTTCTGCCTGCGTATCAGCATAAGTTTGATTGGCTTGTTCTTCGGCAAGTGAATCTGAATTTGTTATACTCTTGTCCAAATCACCGCTTTTTACTTTATTGAGCCGATATGACCACATCTTCTAATTCCTCAAATCCGTCACAAGCCCAAACTTCGGGTATGTGGGGCGGTCGTTTCTCTGAAGCGACTGATGCTTTTGTTGCTGAATTTACAGCATCTGTTCAATTTGACCAACGCTTTTATAAACAAGATATTGCTGGCTCAATTGCGCATGCAACGATGCTTGCCAAAGTAGGCGTACTTACGACTGAAGAGCGTGACGATATTATTCAAGGTTTAAATACCATTCAGGCTGAAATTGAAGCAGGTCAATTTGAATGGCGTATTGACCTTGAAGATGTCCACATGAACATCGAATCACGCCTTACTCAACGTATTGGCATTACAGGTAAAAAATTACATACAGGTCGTAGCCGTAACGACCAGGTGGCAACCGATATTCGTTTGTATGTCCGTGACGAAATTGATGCCATTTTAGAATTATTAAAAAAATTACAACACGGCATTTTAAGCTTGGCAGCCAAAAACACCCACACCATTATGCCTGGTTTTACTCATTTACAAACCGCACAGCCTGTGACTTTTGGTCATCACCTTATGGCGTGGTTTGAAATGTTGGTACGTGACTCTGAGCGTTTAATTGACTGCCGCAAACGTGTTAATCGTATGCCTTTGGGTTCTGCCGCTTTGGCAGGTACCACTTACCCAATTGACCGTGCTTTTACCGCAGAATTGTTGGGCTTTGAAGCTGTATCTGAAAACTCGTTAGATGCTGTATCAGACCGTGATTTCGGGATTGAGTTTAACGCTGCTGCATCTTTAATTATGATGCACTTGTCGCGCATGTCTGAAGAACTGATTTTATGGACATCGGCACAGTTCAAATTTGTGAATATTCCAGACCGTTTCTGCACTGGCTCATCCATTATGCCGCAGAAGAAAAACCCAGACGTACCAGAATTGGTGCGCGGTAAAACAGGTCGTGTTTATGGCGATTTAATGAGTCTGTTGACCCTGATGAAAGGTCAACCGCTTGCCTACAACAAAGACAACCAAGAAGACAAAGAACCTTTGTTTGATGCCATTGATACCGTGCGCGGCTCGCTCATGGCATTTGCCGATATGATTCCTGCTTTAGTACCAAACATTGCAGAAATGCGTGAAGCTGCATTACGTGGTTTCTCTACGGCAACTGACCTTGCAGATTACTTAGTAAAAAATGGCGTGGCATTCCGCGATGCACATGAAATTGTAGGTAAAGCCGTAGCATTGGGCGTACAAGAAGGCAAAGACTTGTCTGAACTTAGCCTAGAACAATTACAGCAATTCTCAGATTTAATTCAAGCTAATGTATTTGAAAAAGCACTGACCCTTGAAGCCTCTGTAAATGCACGTGATCATATTGGCGGTACAGCGCCTGCACAAGTTGCAGCGGCAATTGAACGTGCTCAAACACGTCTTGCTCAACTTTATGCATAATCAGGAAGTGAGAGATGTCTAAACAAGTATTTTGTCGTAAATATCAAACCGACATGGAAGCGATGGATTTCGCTCCTTTTCCGGGTGCCAAAGGTCAAGAATTACTTGAAACGGTATCTAAACAGGCTTGGCAGGAATGGCTCAAACACCAAACTACGCTCATTAATGAAAAGCGTTTAAATGTGTTTGAACCTGAAGCGAAAAAGTTTTTGGAAGAACAACGTGAGAAGTTTCTCAACAATGATGCCAGTTTGGAAGTCGCAGAAGGCTTAAAACCTCAAAACTAATCCAAGTACTGTTTTTTCATTTTGGAAAATTCAAACCTTGTTTATTTTACAATTAAAAGAGTCTTTATGAAGGCTCTTTTTTTATGCCATTTGTGATTATGAGTTGCCGCAACAATGTTTTAAATAAATGAAAATAGATTCAAAAAATTAAGCTAATTTCCTATTTTTATTTCTCGATTGAAGCGTATATTTTATAGTCACAACAAAACACTTAACAATAGATTAATTATTGATTTCAAAAAGAATAGTTTTAAAAATAATCACACTAAAAATAATGTAATTTAAAAATACATTTGTATATAAAACGCTACATTCCACTACAATAAACCACATGATTCTTGAGTGTGATTTTCCTATACTTATTTTCAAGGAGATAAGCAATTATCTCTCACTATAATAAATATCCCCGATTTCAATCTCAGATTTCCCCCAAAGTCTGAGATTTTTTTTATCCAAAATTTCGGCTGTTTCAAGCCATAAAAAAAGCCCCATCATTAGATGAGGCTGAATATTCAAAAAAGCTGAACTTAGCGTTCCTGTACTTTTTCTTCAATTTCTTTGACACTGGTATGACGTACGTCAAAACCTTTGACCATATAAATCACTTGTTCTGAAATATTTCGTGCGTGGTCACCAATACGCTCTAACGAACGTAACACCCACATCACATTAATCACACGTGAAATATGACGCGGATCTTCAATCATATACGTCATTAGAGTACGTGTTGCAGATTGATATTCACGGTCAATATCGGCATCGGCAAGTAAAACACGCAGTGCTTGATCGACATCTAAACGTGCAAAAGCATCCAGTGCATCGTGAATCATGACACGCACTTGGTTACCAATATGACGTGTTTCCATATAGCCGCGTGGCGAACCACCTTCTTCACATAAGTTTTGGGCAATACGGGCAATTTTTGCAGCTTCATCACCAATACGCTCTAAGTCAGTATTGGCTTTAGACATGGCAATCACCATACGCAAATCAATTGCGGCTGGATGACGACGCGCCAAAATCAACGTTAAGGCTTCATCAATTTCGGTTTCCATGCGATTGACAACATTGTCTTGGAACTGAACTTCTACCGCCAAGGCTGCATCGGTATCCAAGAGTGCGTGAATCGAGTTGGCAACCTGCTGCTCTACCAAACCACCCATGGCCATAAATTTGGTATTTACATCCTGCAAATCTTCATTGAACTGAGAAGAAATATGGTGACTTAACACAGGATTATTCGTACTCAAGGAATACACTCCACAACAAAAGGATAGACTGACGCAATGATTGAATATTAAAGCACAGCAATGATGACGTTTTTATGACATTTTCTCACCAAACTCTCAAGTCTGATCGTTTCTGTCTTTAAACAGCATAAGCCATTCAGATGACAAAATGACTTGGGTCTGTTGACATTTCGTCTATGTTTGCGGCAACGCATATTTTTTAGCTGATATAAGGCATGGGACAGGAAATTTAGTCATTCTAAATGACTGACTCATAAAGCAATAGTAGCAAAAATATGCTCGCCCCCTTGCGCAGCAAACAAAGCAACGCTTTGTTCTTGCTCATGTGGCTAAAACTTTCTCAGATTGCGTTATGAAACTTGGCAATAGTCTCGCTATTCCCTGCGTTTCATGCCTGATCTGCTCAGTTTTAGCCTACAGCGCAAGCCATTTATGAAATGTCAACAGACCCTATATGGCTTTCCGAATCAACCAAGCATTCATTTCCTGCACATCTTGTTCAGTCAATTGCCCAACGGCTGCTTTCAACTGTAACACATGCTTCAAATAGTCATACTGTGCATTGAGATAATCCTGCTTGGCAGAAAAGGCGTTACGCTGTGCCAACAGTACATCCACCATGGTTTTTAAACCTTCCTGATATTGCGCTTTGGATGCTCGTGCCACTAAATCTGCTGAATTCATTGCAGCCTGTCGCGCCTGCAATTTGGCTTGATCAGTTTCGACTTGTAAATATGCCTGTTTCACATCGGTATTGGCTTTACGGATTGCTGCATCTAGCTCGGCTTCAGATTTTTGTACCAAAACCACTGCTTTATGCACATTTTTATTGACCCGCCCACCGCTAAACACATTCCAGTTCATTTCAATCCCGACCTGGTCGAACTGACCATCGGGCGACATGATACTTTCAGGGCTTTGTTTGGCATAACCATAACTGCCCACAGCTTCTACCTGCGGATAACGTGCTGCTTGTTCAACCCGACGTGCATCTTCGGCATATTGTCGCTGCAAACGTGCCTGTTGAATAGCCAAATTTTGAGTTTGTGCCAATTGCGACCATGCCTCTAAACTTTCAGGCACAGGTTTTTGAAATTGAAAGTCATCTCGCAAAACTGCCAAACTTTCTTGATATGGCCCAATCAATTGTGCCAACTGCTCTTGTGCCAAAACCAACTGCACATGTGTTCCAATCCTGTTCGCTCGTGCATTTTGATATTGCGCATTGGCTTCACTGACTTCACTTTTAGCCACCAAACCTTCACGCAGTTTGGCATTCATCATATTGAGCTGTTCCAACAAAGCTTTTTCTTCTTGTAAATATGCTGTTGTTAAAGACTGCTGTCTCAGCACATTAAAATACGCTTCTGATACATTCAAAATATGTTGCTGTTGTTGTAAACGTAAGGTGACTTCACTCAGGCTTAACGAGGTTTTGACTTGTTTCAGGGCTTGCCAAGCATCCCAACGAAATAAAGGCTGACGTGCTGTTAACGCGACTTGACGTGAAGTTGAAGATGAACTGCTTAAAAGCTCTGGCGAGGAACTGGCAATATTGACTCGACTCATTTCCTGACTTTTACGGGTGATATTGCCCGACAGAGTCACAGTTGGCAGTAAATTGCCTTGCGCAAGCCCTAAATTTAATTGATCGGCCTGATATTGTAATTGCTGTGCGCGCCAAGTCGGATCGCTATTTTGAGCACGCTGATAGGCTTGCATTAAATCCAAAGCAAAAGCGCTTGAACTCATCCAACATAAGCATGTTACTAACATCATTTTTTTCATTATTTTTCGATCAACCCACTCTGTAATTTCGTCAATCCTACTGCAATGTATTTTACACTGCCCATACTAAAGCGAATTTGCATTTTTTTCGTATGACTTTCATTAATTTTGATAATTTTTCATATTATTTCAATTCATTGCAATACTTAAGCAAAGCCATACACGTGCTAACAATCACTGCATAAAGTGGCACTTACTCACAGGCATGTAACCAAACTCTAGCAGAATACTACAATTTACTCCGCGGCTTTGACTTTACAATGCAAGCTCTCCCTTTGTCCTTCGACCCAAGCTTCTAAAACCGTGTGTCTCACAGCGGATATTTTAAATTTAGAATTTTGGTATGAATGACTCATTTTGAATTTTTGGAATCCATAGTGCCTAAATGAAGGCACTAGATGATGAATGAATACTCATGTTGAATTGCTGTAATGGTTAAATTTCTTCGCACCAGTAAACTTGCCCTACTGCTTGGCAGTTGTCTGTGTTTGCTCGCCTGCCAAAATTCAGATACGCCTCCCGTAGCTGAACCACCAAAGGTACAGGCCAGTGCCAGCGAACCTGTAGATTTGACCCAAATGTGTGAAAACATTCAGCACAATATGCAGCAAATTGACAATACCCGCACCACGTTTGCGCTAGAACAAATTAATCAGGATTTAAAAGTTTGCCTACCGTTGCTACCTTTAAATGAGCAATTAAATTTACTCAATCTTTCGACCCAAATGTATCAACGCTTTTTGCATGTAGAACGCAGCGCTGCAGAACAAGCCGCTTTTGATCAACATGCTTTTGATATGGCGCAGCATCCGACCATTCAGCAAAGTCATTTTGAAAACTTTGCCTTGCGTGATCAATATTTATTGAAACATAAGGGACAAGCCTATTTAGAGCTATACGATGCAGGTGAAGCACAGTTGGTTTATCGTCGTAGCCCACAATACTTAGCCATTATTTTTGCGCCTTACATGCCCGATGCCGAGCAGATTTTTATTGAAAGAATGGCCAATGACAATATGCAGCACAGCTTGCGTGATGGTGGACTCACCCTTGATGCTGCCGATTTGGCAGAACGCGCCTTATTTTGGGAAGATTACGTGCAGCGTTATCCTAAAAGTCACTTTATACGGGATGCACGTTATCTAGCCGAAGTGTATGCCTTGCTGCTGTTTAAAGGCACAGTCAACAGTCCTGTTTCTCAGGATTATGTCGATGAATACAGTATCCAACCTGCCGTATTATTTGAAATTAAAAAACTGGCAAAGTTGCAAAAATCTCCCTTAGCACAGCAAGCGCGTAAATTCCTTGCCTTTTTACACATGAGCAGTGAACAACGACTCACTGAAATTGCAGCACAGCCCACTGCACGTGAACAGCGTGAATATGGCGATGATGCTTTAGTACATGCACAGTTGCATCAATATTTAAATTTAAAGAACATCTCCATCCATGCAAAACGCGATTGTTTTAGTGATGCCGTTTGTATTACTCGCTAATTATCCAAAGTCGCTTAAAGCTCAAATACTTGTCATTAGGCATCAAAGAATAAAAGCCGCGCGAAGCCTGCTTTTATACCAACAACGTGCTACTATTTATACAGCTTGACGGAGCGCGAGTAATTCCTCGCTGAGATTGTGTCCATGCTGAGTTTGTAGCCTAAAATCTGCAAACCAAGCTGTAAACCCAAGTACCGTTGAACCTGATCAGGTTAAAACCTGCGTAGGAATCAAGCCACCTAAAAACCCAGCCACACGGTTAATGTTGAACTATTAAAGTCTCAACAACTCAATTGCAATGTTTTTGGTCGTGCTTGATTCGTTGATTTCATTCTTCAGGATCATTGCAATGAACCAATTAACGAATCTATCCCCTGCTGACATTTCTGCTCAACACGAGCAAGATGCCAAAGATTTAACCCGCATTTTGCCAGCATCGAAAAAAGTCTATATTCAAGGCTCACGCCCAGACATTCAGGTGCCAATGCGTGAAATCGAACTGACCGACACCCCAACAGGCTTAGGCGGTGAGCACAATCCGCCGCTCATGGTGTATGACACTTCTGGTGTGTATACCGATCCAAATGTAGAAATTGATCTGAATAAAGGCTTGCCGAACATCCGCGACAGTTGGATTGAAGAGCGCCAAGACACCGAAAAACTAGAAACCCTCAGCTCGGCATTTGGTCAAGAGCGTTTACGCGATATTCGCACTGCAGAGATTCGTTTTGCCCATATTCAAAAGCCGCGTCGTGCCAAAGCGGGTAAAAACGTCACCCAAATGCACTATGCCAAACAAGGCATCATTACCCCTGAAATGGAATATATCGCCATTCGTGAAAACCAACGCCAACGCGAAGGTGTCGATATGCGTCAGCATCCAGGGCAAAACTTTGGGGCTAAAAACTTAACTGAAATCACGCCTGAATTTGTACGTCAGGAAGTGGCTGAAGGCCGTGCAATTATTCCTGCCAACATTAACCACCCAGAATGTGAGCCAATGATTATTGGTCGCAACTTTTTGGTCAAAATCAATGCCAATATTGGTAACTCGGCACTGGGTTCAAGTATTGATGAAGAAGTCGCGAAAATGACTTGGGCGACCCGTTGGGGCGCAGATACCATCATGGATTTATCGACAGGTAAAAACATCCATGAAACCCGTGAATGGATTATCCGCAACTCGCCTGTGCCAATTGGTACTGTACCTATTTATCAGGCACTAGAAAAAGTAAACGGCATTGCCGAAGACCTCACTTGGGAAATTTTTAAAGACACCCTGATTGAACAGGCAGAGCAAGGGGTGGATTACTTCACCATTCACGCAGGTGTGTTATTACGTTATGTACCCCTCACGGCTAACCGCTTAACAGGCATTGTGTCACGTGGTGGTTCAATCATGGCACAGTGGTGTTTGGCACACCACGAAGAAAACTTCCTGTACACACATTTTGATGAAATCTGCGAAATCATGAAGGCTTATGACGTATCGTTCAGCTTGGGTGATGGTTTACGTCCAGGTTGTATTCAAGATGCCAATGATGAAGCACAGTTTAGTGAGCTGCGTACTTTGGGCGAATTGACCCACCGTGCTTGGGAACATGATGTACAAGTGATGATTGAAGGGCCAGGACACGTGCCAATGCACATGGTCAAAGAAAATATGGACTTGCAGCTTGAAGTCTGTAAAGAAGCACCATTCTATACACTTGGCCCATTAACCACTGATATTGCTCCAGGCTACGACCACATAACCTCTGCCATTGGTGCAGCGATGATTGGCTGGTACGGTACAGCGATGCTGTGCTATGTGACACCTAAAGAACACTTAGGCTTACCAAACAAAAAAGACGTCAAAGATGGCATCATCACCTATAAGATTGCAGCCCACGCGGCCGACCTTGCCAAAGGTCACCCAGGTGCACAAGCCCGTGACAATGCCCTATCTAAAGCACGTTTTGAATTCCGTTGGGAAGATCAGTTCAACCTAAGCCTTGACCCAGACACCGCACGCAGCATGCATGATGAAACCATGCCCAAAGAAGCGCATAAGTCTGCACACTTCTGTTCAATGTGCGGACCGAAGTTCTGCTCCATGAAAATCACGCAAAATGTGAGAGATTATGCACAAAATCAAAATGCTGCGAACAAAACAGAGCAAGTAGATGCAGAGGTAGAATCAGGTCTCAAAGCCATGAAAACCGCTTATCAGGAACATGGTCAAAAATTGTACCATAAGCTATAAATTGTTTAAAAAGCGTTTGTATTCAATCAAATCTCAGTTAGGATGAAATCATGCTTTGCTCATCCTGATGAGAGTTTATGAAGATTATTCAACAAGCAACTTATGGTCAACACGATGCACAGATTCACCAGCGTGAATACCTGTATCGCGGGTTTATTCAGGTTGAGAAAGTCAGCCTGAGCCATCGCTTGTTTAATCAAACCACCTATACCCCAGTCCTTCAGCGTGAACTCATTCAACGCCCTGAAGCGGCTGGGGTACTCATTTATGATGCAGCACAACAAAAATTTGCCCTGATTGAACAATTCCGTATTGGTGCAATTGATGATTGCGACTCGCCTTGGCAACTCGAAGTGATTGCAGGCGTGTTAGATGGTAATGAATCACCTGAAAGCTGCATTCGTCGTGAAGCTTTGGAAGAGTCGGGCTGTGAATTAAAAGAATTACAACATTTATTCAGTTTTTATCCATCTGCGGGTGCATGCGCAGAATTGTTCCACTTATATAGTGCGAGCACCACGTTACCACAGGAAGGTGGCGTTTTTGGAATGCCAGATGAGGGAGAAAACATCCAACTACATATTATTGATTATCAGGACATTCCTGACTTACTGACCAATGGTCGGCTAAAGAACGCACCTGTCATTATGGCATTGCAATGGTTACAACAACAAATTAAAACCGTGAAGGATGTCTAAGGGGTCAGGCATGACTTTATTCTCAAACAATCATCAGCAACGCTGGACCATTGTACAAATTTCAGATACGCACCTCATGAATCAGGAAGATTTAGAGTTTGTGCACATGAATCCTGAACGTAGCTTTCATGCAGTGATGCACGATATTCAACAGCAATATCCGCAGGTCGATGCTATTTTCCATACTGGCGATTTAGCACAAATCCCTGTTGCTGAAACCTATCAGCGTTATTTGCAGTTTATGCAGACTTTGAATACGCCGCATTTCCAGATTCCGGGCAATCATGATGATGCCGCGGTTTTTCCATTCCATTTACAGTCCAATCAAGTTCATGCAATTGAGTTGGGCAATTGGAGTGTCATTTTACTGAATACTGCGGTTAAAGGTCGGATTGATGGCTGGATGGACGCAGCACAATTACAGCAGTTAGATCAGCTTTTACAGCAACATGCGCAGCAGCAGGTGATTATTGCCTGTCATCACCATCCTTTTGATATACAATCGCACTGGATAGATCAGCACAAACTTAAAAATACCGAAGCCTTAATTGATGTATTGGCACGCCACAACAATGTCAAATTGGTGCTGTGTGGGCATGTGCATCAAGACTCATTAAATGAATGGCAAGGGATTCAATTTTACTCTACGCCTTCGACCTGCGTGCAATTTAAACCACATAGCCAGCACTTTGCGCTTGGGCCTGAGGCACCGGGTTACCGTGTGTTACATTTGAATGCAGATGGCAGTTTTAGCACCCAAGTGCATCGGGTTGAGCATGTCACACAACAAATAAATTTTGAAATTTCAGGTTATTAACTTTCCATTTTATTTTTTTTGCTTTACTTTATGCCTTCAACGAAAAAATGCGATAACACATCCAAACATCAAAGACTATCCATAATCAAAAAAAGTCTATATGATGACGTCCCCCGAAGAGAGAATTCTTTCTGAGGGAGTGGATAAAAACACTTGCATATCACCATATTTTTCGCGTATGAATCTTACGCATATGATGAGGAATGCCCTACATGGCGAATGACAACCAAAATCAAGTCTTGGACGAACAAACAGATCTTGTAGAAGAAAAAGCTACAAAACGCGTGCGTAAGGCAAAGCCAAAGGCTTTAGAGGGTGGTTCTACAGCTAGCTTATTTGGTATTGCACCTTATCAGCCGAAAAAGAATGAAGAATACATGTCTGAAGGACAACTCGAACATTTCCGTCAAATTTTAATGGCGTGGAAAGAAGAGTTAATGTCAGAAGTAGATCGTACACTCAACACCATGCAAGACGAAAATACCGCTTTGCCTGATGTGAATGACCGCGCGACACAAGAAGAAGAATTTGCGATTGAATTACGTACCCGTGACCGTGAACGTAAATTGATTCGTAAAATTGAACAATCCATTGAAGCGATTAAAAACGATGACTATGGTTTCTGTGAAACTTGTGGTATCGAAATTGGTCTGCGTCGTTTAGAAGCACGCCCAACGGCAACGTTATGTATTGACTGCAAAACTTTGGCAGAGATCAAAGAGAAGCAAAATAACGGTTAATTGTGACTGTTGAAAATTCTTTAGCGGAGCATGCTCCCCATGCGCAGCAGCGAGATCATATTTCGCTGACGCGCTACTCAGGTCGGTTTGCGCCATCGCCAACCGGCCCTTTGCATTTTGGCTCTCTCATTACTGCCGTTGCCAGTTATTGCGATGCCAAAGCCCAGCACGGCACTTGGCTGGTACGTATTGAAGATACTGACATCCCACGCATTTACCCTGGCAGTGAAAATCATATCTTGCGTTGTATTGATGCCTTTCAATTTGAGCCGGATGCCGAAATTATTTTCCAGAAAGATCGCCTCGATCTCTATGCAGCCGTGTTGCAACAATTGCAGCAACGCGACTTGGTCTATGCCTGTCAATGCACCCGCAAAATGCTTGGCTCCAATCATATTTATGCAGGGACTTGCCGCAATTTAGGTTTAGATTTTGCCAATCAAGCGATTCGAGTCAAAGTCACAGACCAAGAGATTTGCTTTCAAGACCGCCTGCAAGACAAACAATGTTCCAACCTTGCGCAGGACTTGGGCGATTTTGTCCTAAAACGGCGTGATGGCATTATCAATTATCAACTGGCAGTGGTGGTGGATGATTATTTGCAAGGCATTACCCATGTGGTTCGCGGCGCAGATTTACTCGACAACACCGCACGGCAAATCTATTTGGGGCAACTGTTAGGCTACCCTAAACTCAGCTACACGCACCTGCCTTTAGCCATGAATGCACAAGGGCAAAAACTGTCTAAACAGAACTTGGCACAAGCTTTAGATTTAGCCCAAGCACCGAAGCTGCTACAAGCCGCTTTAACTGCCTTAAATCAAGCCACTGTCGAATTAGACACCCCTGCACGCATGCTTACGCAAGCCATTCAGCAATGGGATCTTTCACGTATTCCTGCAGGCACAGCTTTACACGGCTATTATTTATAAAATTTAAAATTCAGTTATGCTCAAATTGAAATGGATCATTTGAGGTTGTGTCATGTTTTTTATTTTTGGTGTTGGACCGAAAACCAAAGTGGTCGAGAAAAGTCAATTTAGCTGCCCCGTTTGCCGCACTCGCAGTAGCTATGAACTCAGACAGCAACGACAATATTTTTCCTTATTTTTTATTCCCTTGTTTCCTATGTCTAAACAAAAAAATACTACAGTCAAGTGCTTACACTGCGGAACAGTCATGCCAAGCATGGTCTTGCACCATGCTCAGCCAGAAGCGAAATAGAAGGATAAATTCTAGAAGCTGGATTCTTCACGGCTAGGGTTAATCTCATGCGTGCTGGCTTCAATTTTCAGAATCAAACTCACCATCACTGCACACATAATTAACGATGAACCACCATAACTAATAAAAGGTAGAGTCAAACCTTTGGTAGGCAACATACCCATATTCATGCCTGCATTCACCATAATCTGTAATAAGAAGATAATGCTGATGCCATAAGCCAAATATCCTGCACGTAAGTACTGGTTTTTCAGGGCGCGATGACCAATTTTAATGCAGGCAATCAGCATAGCAAAAGACAAGCTCAACACCACAAAAATGCCTAAAAAGCCAAACTCTTCACCTAAGACAGCCAACATAAAGTCCGTATGTGCTTCAGGTAAATAGGACATTTTCTGGATACTATGCCCCAAGCCTACGCCTGCCCATTCACCGCGTCCAAATGCCATTAAGGCGTTAGACAACTGATAACCGACACCCAAAGGGTCATTCCACGGGTTTGAGAACGACATTAAACGCTCAAAACGATAAGGCTCAAATACCACCAAAAACACAAAGGCGGCAATAATCGCGCCAAAGGCAATACCAAACTGAATTAATGGCGCACCAGCTAAAAAGAAGACCCCTAACATGGTCAAGGCAATCACCACGGTCGCCCCCAAGTCAGGCTCTGCAATCACCAAACCTACCGTGACTGCCATAATCACTGCAAGACGAATCAGACCTTTAATGTTATTACGCACTTCTTCGGCACGGCGCACCACATAGTCAGCGGTAAAAATGGCCATCATCACTTTAGCGACTTCGGAAGCTTGCAGGGTAAAACCTGCGACCCGAATCCAGCGTTTAGAACCATTGACTTCAGTACCCACCAGCAACACTGCAGCCAACAAGGCAATGGTCACAATCCACAGAAAGAAGGTGTTGTTAAACCAGGTATTCAGCGGCACTCTATAGGCAATCACGGCAGCGATTAATGCCACCACAATAGAAATGCCATGACGCAATACATAGTGAAAGGCATTTTCATGCATGCGCTCGGCATAAGGCATAGAAGCCGATGCCACCATGATTGAACCAATACATAACAGCGCCAGTACGCTAAAAATCAGTACATTGCGTACATTCACTTCCGCTGGCAGTTTGGGTAACCAGCGCTCATAGACCTGATTGAGTTTATTGATTGTTGTCTGAGCAAAGCCAGCCATATCTCACACCTTATTGTTGTTATACCAGTGCGTTGACATAAGCAACGAACTTGTGACCACGTTCTGGATAGCCCGAGAACATATCAAAACTTGCACATGCAGGTGACAATAACACCACATCATGCGCTTGTGTATGTTGTTGGCAGATTTCAACTGCTTGTTGCAAGGTATCTGCAGTTAAGAGTTGGGTTGTTCCCGCAACTGCTGTTTCAATTTTCGTAGCATCCTCACCAATCAACACTGCCAGTTTGGCATATTGTTGCAATGATTGGCGTAGCGCAGTGAAGTCCTGCCCTTTGCCTTGCCCACCTAAAATAATCGCAACCTTACCGCCTTGTGCCTGAATTGCTGCACCCAAGCCATCTAAAGCTGCCAAAGTTGCACCGATGTTGGTTCCTTTGGAGTCATTATAATAACGCACCCCATGTAATTCTTTGACGAATTCACAACGATGCTCCAAACCTTTAAAGGTTTTCAGCGTTTCCAGCATGCTGTGCATAGATAAACCAATGGCTTCACCCAATGCCAAACACGCTAATGCATTAGCAATATTGTGTGTGCCTTGAATATACATCTCGGTGCTTTTTAATAAACGCTCACGCCCACGTGCCAACCACATGCTGCCATCATCATCTTTTAATAAGCCGTATTGGTTTAGGTCAGGCGCATTTAAGCCAAAACTTTGCATAGGAGTCTGATCTGGCACCAACGGACGACTCAAAGCATCATCACGGTTAAACACCACTTTTTTCACACCCTGAAAAATACGATGTTTGGCGGTGTGATAACCGAACATATCGCCATGACGGTCTAAATGGTCTTCACTCATGTTCAGCACTACCGCCACTTCTGCATTTAAATTCGAGGTGGTTTCTAGCTGAAAACTGGAGAGTTCTAAAATATACAGTTCAGGATCATCTTTAATCAAATCCAGCGCAGGGCGTCCCAAATTTCCACCTACCGCGACTTTTTTACCTGCCTGCTCTGCCATTAAACCAATCAGTGTGGTAACGGTACTTTTCGCATTAGACCCTGTAATTGCCACAATAGGTTTGTCGGTCGCACGACGTAAAATCTGAATTTCACTCACCACAGGAATGCCCTGCGCCATCGCAGCCTGAATTTCAGGGAGTTTTGGATCTAAACCTGGGCTAATCACAATTTCTTCCGCAGACAGCAATAAATCCTGATCAAACTGACCAAAACGGGTTTCTACTTCGGCAGGAATTTGGTCATGCCCTGGAGGTGTGGGGCGAGAATCTGTCACAGCAACGCGGTAACCCTGATGATGTAAAAAATTAACGGCTGCAACACCAGAAATACCAAGTCCTGCAACGACTTTTAATCCACCACGTTGTATTAACATTTTTGCCCCATTTTGTGCGCTAATTTTGAAACAGACAAAATAGTAGCACTTTGCTGTTTTGAATGCTTTTTCTGTTTGCAGTTCCTGCAGTTTTTTTGTGTCAGTGCGTAAAAAAACCGTCATATTGCAGACGGTTTTTAAAAAGAATATTGCTAAAGTGAATAAACAAGCCTATTTCCACTTCACCGCTTGAACTTCAACTTTCTTTTCTGCGGGTTGATCTTGAGAATCACAACCACAACTGCCGCCACAGCCTGCCGCGGCTGCAGGTTTTAGCCATTTGGCCAAGCCATGCCAGCCTTTTTCAGTACAGAAATTGGAGAGTTTTAGAAAAACTGCGCCAGAAGTCTTGGGAAAGACTTTTTTAAAGACTACTACAGCACTCCACAGTACCAATGCAGCAACAATTAAAATTTCAACCATGTTCATCTACTCCTGTAGGTCAGGCATGTGCCTTAACCCAACAAATACGATGCCGTTTGATAAGTCAGGAATGACATGAAATAAGCCAAACCAAATAGATAGCAGGTCATAATACTGACCGTACGCCATGATCCTGTTTCGCGTTTTACCGTTGCTAAAGTTGCCAAACAATGCGGTGCATAAATAAACCACACCAATAACGATAAACCCGTTGCCAATGACCAGCCCAGTTCACCACCACTAATTAAAGCAGCCAAACCTTGGGACATGGCATCTTCATCCACTGCAGATAAGGCATAGACTGTGCCTAATGCAGCCACCACCACTTCACGCGCTGCCATCGCAGGAATCAAGGCAATCACGATCTGCCAGTTAAAGCCCACAGGAGCAAAAATTGGCTGTAATACATGCCCCAGCATCCCTGCAAAACTATAGTCAATTGCAGGCATGGTCGCGCCTTCAGGCGGCTGCGGGAACGTACACAAGAACCACAATAAAATCGACAGTGCAAAAATAATGCCACCGACACGCTTTAAGAAAATTTTGGCGCGATCTAGCAAACCAATCCAAACACTTTTTAGGTCTGGAAAACGGTAGCTAGGCAACTCCATCAACAAGACATGCTCAGATTTATCTTTTTGCAAAAATTTAAGCACAAAAGATACGCCCAAGGCACTCACAATGCCTGCCATATACAGACCGAACAAGACCAGACCTTGTAAATTAAACATGCCCCATACAGTTTGATTGGGAATGAATGCTGCGATGAGTAAGGCATATACAGGCAAGCGCGCAGAACAAGTCATTAACGGCGCAACCATAATCGTGGTTAAACGATCACGTGGGTCAGCAATACTACGTGTTGCCATAATGCCCGGCACTGCACAGGCAAAACTAGACAGCAATGGAATAAAGGCACGACCACTCAAACCTGCGCTAAACATCAGCTTATCGAGCAAGAATGCGGCACGTGGCAAATAACCCGATTCCTCTAAAATTAAAATAAACAGGAACAGAATTAAAATTTGCGGCAAGAACACCACCACACCGCCTGCGCCCGCAATAATGCCATCCACAATCAAGCTGTTCAGCAAGGGATGGCTAATGTTTTCGCCAATCACTTCACCTAGCCAGCCAAATAAACTTTCGATGCCATCCATAAACGGTGCAGCCCAAGCAAATACCGCTTGGAAGACAACAAACATCATCACCGCAAGGCTGACTAAACCGAATACAGGATGTAAAAAAATTTTATCGAGGAAGTCGGAGCGTTTGTCTTCTTGATCTACAAAGTGCACCACATCATGCAAAATGGTTTGAATCCGTTGATGCTGACTGCCTGTTAAGCCTGTCAATTCTGTCTGCGGAACAGCAAATTTGCCCTGATCTAAGGCATGCATTAAGTTTTGAATACCTGAATCACGCACTGCCACGGTTTCCACCACAGGTACACCCAAACGCTCAGACAATTTTTGCGTGTTGATTTGCATGCCACGACGACGCGCCTCATCCATCATGTTGAGTACCAACAAAATCGGACGACCCAGTGCAATCATTTCCAAAACCAAGCCCAAATGCAATTTCAGGTTGGTGGCATCCACGACACAAAGAAAGGCATCTTGCTGACCTTCTTCGGCTATTTTGCCTTGTACCACATCTCGAGTAATGGCTTCGTCGGGACTGGTGGCTTCTAAACTATAAGTTCCGGGCAAATCCAACACCCGCACCGCCTGTCCCGAAGGCAAGGTGAATTGCCCGACTTTACGCTCTACGGTCACGCCTGCGTAGTTGCCAACTTTTTGACGTGTCCCTGTCAAATGGTTAAATAAAGATGTTTTACCGCAGTTTGGATTCCCTACAAGTGCGATACGTAAGGCATCGCTCATGCGGACACCCCTTGTTCAATTTCAATGCGTTCAGCTTCTACTTTGCGCAAAGCAAAACGGGTAAATCCCACTTGAATCAGGATTGGATCACCACCAAAAATACCTTTGGTAATCACCTGCACCTGCGTACCCGGCACAAAACCCAGTGTTTCTAAGCGGTTTGCCACCAAGTCACTAAGGGATGTTCCACCATCGGCGGTACGTAATACCTGACGGATGATGGCTGTTTGTTTTGCTTTAAGTTCTGACAAACGCACCGTGAAATTCCTATACCATTTTGCATATTATAACATGCAAATGAGAACAATTAACAAATAAGGTCGACTTACATTTAAATGCTTTATATCACATCGACAGCCTTGCTGAATTGGATTAGAGTAGAAAATAACGCTGCTTATTATCGAATTTCTCAATTAATTTTGTGATTTCGTCTGTGATTCCTATGCTGAACAAAAAACCTCGTATTCCTGCTGCAATACAAATTCCAGAAGCTTTGAGCTTTTTGGAAGGCTATCGCAACGATTTAATCGCGCAAAGTGTCAGCCCGCATACCCGCAATGCCTATCTGTCCGATTTAATTCAATGCAGTGACTATGTCAGCAAACCCATGCCTGAATGGAATCATGACGATATTTCAGATGTACTCATCGAACTCACCAAACAACAAAAAAGCCCCCGCTCTATTGCACGCTGCCTGTCTGCACTACGTTCTTTTTATAAATTTTTAAGAGAGCACAAACTGCGCTCTGACAACCCTGTTGCTGCGCATAAAACCCCAAAATTAGGTCGTGCCTTACCCAAAGATTTATCCGAAGCCGATGTTGAAGCCTTAATTCACGCTCCTGACATCAACACTGCACTCGGATTACGAGATCGTGCCATGCTTGAAGTCTTATATGCTTGCGGTTTACGAGTGACGGAATTGCTGAATTTACGTTTAGAATTAATCAACCTAAAACAAGGCTATTTACGAATTGTAGGTAAAGGCAATAAAGAGCGTTTGGTGCCTATGGGACAAGTCGCTTGTGAATGGATAGAAAAATATTTAACCGAGTCGCGTCCGCAACTGTATAAAAGTGCCACCGATTATCTATTTTTAACGGTGCATGGCGGCATTATGAGCCGACAAAATTTTTGGTATGCCATTAAACGCTATGCCCTGCAAGCAGGCATTCAAGCCGAGTTATCGCCACACACGTTAAGACATGCCTTTGCCACACACTTACTCAATCATGGGGCAGATTTACGTGTGGTACAAATGCTGCTCGGGCACAGCGATTTATCCACTACACAAATTTATACCCACGTTGCACAAATCCGTATGCAGCAATTGCATGCCCAACATCATCCACGGGCTTAAAAAAACAAAAACGACGTAGAAGCATAGGGTCTGTTGACACTTCATCTATGAACGTAAGCCATTTATGAAATGGCAACAGACCCTAACGATCACGAATATTTTTTGTTATGCTAACGCTCTATTTTTTATGCCAACAAGAAAGGGTTGTTTATGACATTTACCCGCTCGACACTTTTGATTGCCTGTTCACTGGCAAGTGCTTTTGCAATCACCGCATGTTCAAATGCAAACAATGAAGATAAAAAGCAAACCACACTCACCGCCAGTGCGCCTGCAACGGGTGAAGCATCAACCCTAATTGAACGCAATGCACAACAGCGTTTAAGTACAACCTTGCAGCAACATTTTAAAACTGCAGGTATCAACGCCAAAATTACCGACATTAAAGCCACTGAAGTTCCAAATTTATTTTGGGTGAGTCTTGAAGGCATGTCATCGGTCTATGCCACCAGTGATGGCAAATACATTATTCAGGGCGATGTGATCCGTTTAGGTGACAAAGAACTACATAACGTCAGTGAAAACCTGCAAGCAGGCGTGAACAAGAAAATTTTTGCTGAATTAAAACAGGAAGATTTATTGGTATTCCCTGCCAAAGGCAAAACCAAACACGTCATTTATGTATTTACCGATGTCAGCTGTCCATATTGCCATCGTCTACATGAGCAAATGGATGAAATGAATGGTAAAGGCATTGAAGTCCGTTACATTGCTTGGCCGCGTGGTGAACAGCACATGCCTGCTATGGAAGCAATTTGGTGTAGCGAAGATCGTCACGCTGCCTTTAATCAGGTCATGAATGGCGCACAAATTGCACCTGCCAACTGTAAAAACCCTGTTCGTGCTCAGTATCAATTGGGCTTAAATATGGGCGTCAATGGCACACCTGCGATTTATAATGCCGAAGGCGTATATTTAGGCGGCTATCTGTCTACCGCTGAATTGATCAAGCGCTTAGACAAATAAAAATAGCGGATCTGTGGATGCTGCATCATCCCAATACACCAAGACGTAGCATCTATGAAGCCAATATAAATAACGATTTTTTATGCGTTATTTTACTTTTTTTTATACTGTGAAGATAAGTGAGATCTGCCCTAGAGTCAGCGCGTTTTTTTAGCTATGATCTAGGCTTGCTTAAAGTTATTAAAATATGGAGTGTGACGTGAAACCAGTTCGTCTGGCAATCCTCGGTCTTGGTACTGTGGGTGGTGGTGCCCTTAAACTATTAAAAGAAAATGCTGCTGAGATTAGACGTCGCACCGGTCGTGAAATTGAAATCACTTATGTGGGAACACGTCGTCCGCGTCCTGACCTAAACTTGCCTGAATCGGTCAAGCAAAGCTCCGACTTGATGGACATTGTCCGTCAACCCGATGTAGACGTGGTGGTTGAAGTGATGGGCGGTATTCACCCTGCTTATGACGTGATCATGGAAGCCATGAAGCACGGCAAACAAGTAGTGACAGCCAACAAAGCCCTACTTGCAGAACACGGCAATGAGCTATTTAAAGCAGCTGAAGACAATGCCGTACAAATTGCCTATGAAGCTGCGGTTGCAGGTGGTATTCCAATTATTAAAGTCATCCGTGAAGGTTTGGCTGCCAACAAAATTGAATGGTTGGCAGGCATCATCAACGGTACAGGCAACTTCATTTTAAGTGAAATGCGTGAAAAAGGTCGTGCATTTGAAGATGTACTGAAAGAAGCACAAGAATTAGGCTATGCCGAAGCCGATCCGACTTTTGACGTCGAAGGTATTGATGCTGCTCACAAACTGACTATTTTGGCTTCATGTGCATTTGGTATTCCGCTACAGTTTGACAAAGTCTTTACCGAAGGTATTGGCAAAGTGACCGCGCAAGATGTGAAATATGCCGAAGAACTCGGTTTCCGCATCAAACACTTGGGTATTGCCCGTCGTACCGATAAAGGTATTGAATTGCGTGTTCACCCAACTTTAATTCCTGAAGAAGAATTGATTGCCAATGTTAATGGCGTGAAAAACGCGGTCTTGGTACAAGCCAATGCGGTTGGTCCAACGCTCTATTATGGCGCAGGTGCAGGTGCAGGCCCAACAGCCTCTGCGGTAGTTGCCGATGTCGTTGATATTGTCCGTGACATTTCTTATACCGAAGATGGCGCAGGTACAATTCCACAATTGGCATTTGAAGCCTTAACCGACTTGCCAATTTTAAGCCGTGAAGAAATGACCACGGGTTACTACATTCGCATTAATGCCGAAGACCAAACTGGCGTACTTGCCGATGTAACCACCATTTTAAGCCGTGCGGGAATCAGTATTGATGCCATCATGCAGCAATCACGCTTAAAAGACCTTATTCCTATCGTGATTCTGACTGACCCAGTCCTAGAATCGAAAATGGATGAAGCGTTACAACAAATTCAAGCATTGCCAACCATTCATGGCGAAATTGTACGAATTCGTTTAGAATCGCTTGATAATTAATCGGGTGAAGGGGAGTATTTCCCCTTGCCAAGCTCTACACACAATTGGAACATCATCATGTCGAATGCCAATCGTTATACTGGTTTAGTTGACCGTTATCGTGACCGTTTACCAGTGTCTGCAACCACACGTGCAATCTCTCTAGGCGAAGGAAACACGCCACTGATTAAGCTTGAGAATATTCCACGCATTATTGGTAAAGATGTTGAAATTTATGTGAAGTATGAAGGCTTAAACCCGACAGGTTCATTTAAAGACCGTGGTATGACCATGGCAGTTACTAAAGCAGTTGAAGAAGGTTCAAAAGCCATTATCTGTGCATCTACAGGTAATACTTCTGCTGCTGCTGCTGCCTATGCTGCACGTGCAGGCATCAAAGCATTCGTTTTAATTCCTGAAGGCAAAATTGCCATGGGTAAAATGGCACAAGCGATGATGTACGGTGCCATCACCATGCAAATCCGCGGTAACTTTGACGATGGTATGCGTCTAGTTAAAGAAGTTGCTGACCAAGCACCTGTGACCATTGTGAACTCGATCAACCCTTACCGCCTACAAGGTCAAAAGACCATTGCGTATGAAATTGTAGATGAGTTAGGTCGTGCACCAGATTACCACTGCTTACCTGTAGGTAACGCAGGCAACATTACTGCACACTGGATGGGTTATACCGAAGCGGTTGCCAACCAATCTGCCGATCAATTCGAGCAAGTGGTCTATGACGCAGCAACGGACAAATTCACAGGTCCAAACCCTGAAGGCCGCCCAATCATGGTGGGTTATCAAGCGTCTGGCGCTGCGCCATTCTTACGTGGTGCGCCTGTAGAAAACCCTGAAACTGTTGCAACTGCAATTCGTATTGGTAACCCACAAAGCTGGAACCATGCCAAAGCCGTTGTACGCGATTCAGAAGGTTGGTTTGATGAGCTAACTGATGCTGAAATCTTAGAAGCACAACGCATGCTTTCAATGTATGAAGGCGTATTTGTTGAGCCTGCATCTGCTGCGTCTATTGGTGGTGCAATGCGCGACATCAAAGCAGGTAAAATCAAAGAAGGTTCTGTGATTGTATGTACCGTAACAGGTAACGGTCTGAAAGATCCTGACACTGCAATGAAACAATGTGCAGATGCGGTGATGCTCTCTATTGATGCTACAATGCAACAAGTAAAAGACTCTATCCTTTCAAACATGTAAGTTTTGAATCGTGATCAAAAAAACCTGCATTAGCAGGTTTTTTTGTATTTGGAATCATGCAACTTTAACGGAAGTTGAGTCATACGATTGATAACTCAACGCTCCAAGCTGAATGTGCTCTTAAATACGTTTAGGTAACTGGCTTGCCCAACTCATTAAGCGAGTTGCATCATTGGTACGTGCTTGTGAAGTATCTGCACCCAAAAGCACCACCACTGCAGGACGGTTATTCAAAGTGGTATGCATCACCACACAACGCCCTGCTTCATTGATATAGCCTGTTTTAGACAGATTAATATTCCAACCACCATTACGTACCAGTGCATTGGTATTGTTAGATTTTAAAACACGATAACCCAAGTTAAAGTCATAGGTTGGCGTGGTTGAGAATTGGCGAATCAAACCATATTGCGAAGCGGTGCTGACCAAAATACCCAAATCACGCGCAGAAGATACATTACGTGGGTCTAAGCCTGTTGCTTCGGTAAAACGGGTAGAATGCATGCCCAATTCACGCGCTTTAGCATTCATTGCGGCTACAAAGGCATTTTTCCCACCTGGATAAGTACGTGCCAACGCTGCTGCTGCAGGATTTTCAGATTTCATTAATGCAAACAGTAACGCTTCGGCACGGTTTAACTTGTCGCCCACACGCAAAGTTGAGCTTGAGTTTTTACCTGCTGCACCTGCAAAATCAATCGATTGCAAAGTGATTTGTTCAGACATATTCAAACGTGCATCAGAAGTCACCACGGCAGTCATCACCTTGGTCACAGATGCAATAGGTAATGCCACATTGGTATTTTTGCTATACAGCACTTCACCTGTTTGCGCATCCATCACCAAAGCCGCACGTGCATTAACTGATGGTTGGTTGCTATAAGCAGAGGTATCTAAAATACGGACTGTTTTAGGCGCAGTGGAAGCAGGTGCAACACCATTGCTACTACGCACTGTAGTGGTAATTTTCGTTGAACCTGGCGGAGTAGGTTCAGCAACATAGCTCTCTGGCGCAGCCTGAGCGCTCGCACTGGTACTTTCCAGATCACCATTTAAGAATTGATCGGCTTGCTCCGAAGACCAACTTAAGGTCGCCTGACCGTCGCTCCCAGAGGAAGGATTGATGACAAGTTCAGCAAAACTGACAGAACTTAGGCTGAACATCATAGATGCGACCAGCACATGCATGAACGACTTCTTAGAATTTTTCACGACTGCTTACTCAACTCAGGGAGGTAAGATACATTTGCGTAGATACATTTGCGTATTACCTCAAATATGCCTTACATTTAAAAATACAACAATGAATCGTTTTTGACACCATATTGTGCAGAACTTTTCATTCTAGATTAAGAATAGCATTGCTAATTTTGTCGTTTCATTGCAAGCTAATTTTGCTTTATGTAACAAAAAAGATGATTTTTTCAAAGGGAGAGTGTAGGTGATCACAGTTTTAGTAGTCGACGATCATGAATTGGTACGTACTGGGATTTGCCGTATGCTCGAAGACCATGCCGATGTGCAGGTGATTGGACAAGCTGAATCGGGTGAAGAAGCGATTACCTTAGTGCGTCAGCATCATCCCAATGTGGTGTTGTTAGATGTGAACATGCCTGGGATTGGAGGCGTAGAAACCACACGTCGTCTATTGCAAACTGCACCAGACACTAAGGTCTTGGCGGTGAGTGGTTTGGCAGAAGAACCCTACCCTTCTTTATTGCTGAAAGCAGGTGCAAAAGGCTATATCACCAAAGGCGCACCTGTCAGTGAAATGGTACGTGCCATTAAAAAAGTCATGCAGGGCGGTAAATACTTCAGTGCCGACATTGCCGAACAACTGGCAAGTTCATACTTATCTGACACACAACAATCGCCTTTTGATAGTCTTTCAGAACGTGAAATGCAAGTGGCGATGATGGTGGTGAATTGTATTAGCGCACAGGAAATTGCCGATAAGTTGTTTGTCAGTGTAAAAACCGTAAATACCTATCGTTACCGTATTTTTGAAAAATTAAATATTGATAGTGATGTCAAACTGACTCACCTTGCCATTCGTTATGGACTGATTAAACCCTAAATTTTCAACGCTGTTGATGCACAAATAAGACCTTTACGATATGCCAGATTTAAAACAACATTCTGAGTTAAATCAGTATCATCTTGGCATGTGGTATGGTACTTACCGACTGCTGATTGCCTTTTGTTTGCTGCTGATTACCCTACTCACCTTTCAGCAGCTTGGCACACAATATCAGCACCCGGGTTTATATCTATACACCTTGGTCTGCTATTTTATTTTTAGCTGCCTGCAACTGATCAGCTATAAATATATTCCTTTTAAAAGCACGCAACAACTGACCCTGTTTTTTGCAGTCGATATTATCGCGCTCAGTAGCCTGACTTTTGCGAGCGATGGCCCTAATTTATATTTAAGTCTGCTGTTTGTGATCACGATTTTTGCAGCATCACTCTTGCTGCAAAAGCGTAAAGCCTTAGCCATTACCCTCATCGCGATGATTATGGTGATTTACCAACACTTTGTTGGGAGTTTGCTGGACTTTTCATCGCTAAATAATATTGGTCAAAGTGCGCTATTGGCATTTTTATTTTGGGTGGTTTATGGCAGTGGACGTATTGCAGTACGGCGTTTCCAAATTTTAGAAAATCTAAATTTTTCGCAATCTTTGGAATTAAACCGCCTACAAAATATCAACCGTTATATTTTAGAACAAACCGAAATGGGCTATTTGGTTTTAGATGAAAATTGCCATGTCGTCCTCAGTAACCCTGCAGCCTGTCATCTGTTGGGGATTCATCCTAAATATGCGCACGCGACCTATCCATTGTATAAAATTCAGCCCGATTTATTTGATCTGTTCAAATTTGATCAATTGCAAGATGGAGAAAAATTTCAATTCGAGTCGCAACTGAGTCATTTTCATGTGCATATTCAGGTACAAAAACTCAAAGTGCCACATCAAACGCTGACTTTATTGGCGCTGCAGGATGGACGTAAAATCAATCAGCAAGTCCAGCAACTCAAATTAGCCGCCTTAGGACAACTCTCTGCCAGTATTGCACACGAAATTCGCAACCCGTTGGCAGCCATTGTACAAGCCAACAATTTATTTACAGGCAGTGATGCTGCACAGCAACAATTGCTGTCGGACATGATCAGCAAACAAGCGACACGGATTGATAAGATTATTCACGACACGCTGAGTATGGTCAAAAATAAACAAACCACGCCTGTCGCGATTCAGCTCAATCAATTTTTGCCACAATTCATTCAGGAAGATTTACCTGATGCAGCGAGTCAAATTCAGCTTACACTGACCGAACCACTGAGCATCCAGTTTGATGAATCACAGTTTCGCCAAGTGCTGATTAACCTGATTCGTAACGCCATTCGACACAATGCTGCACAGCAGCCCATTGAGATTACGGTCTACCCGCAAACAACTTATATTTATATTGATGTGCGGGATTTTGGTGCAGGTGTCGCCAGTCAAGATCTCCTCTATCTGTTCCAGCCATTTTTCAGTACCGAAATCAATGGAACTGGTTTAGGATTGTATCTATCGCATAGTTTTTGCGAGGCGAATCAAGCCAAGCTGAGCTATGTAGAACAAGAACAAGGCGCATGTTTCAGGATGAAATGTCTACGTGCCATTGAATAAACGCGATTGATATTGGATCAATCTTGTTGCTGTGGTTTTGATTTAATTTTGTGTGGTTTTGGGGAAAATATGCACGCTGTTCAACCTTTGGTTTTATTGGTCGATGACGAAGAAGACCTTTGTACCCTCATGCAGATGACTTTGGCACGTATGGGGATTCAAACCCATGTCGCGTATCGTTTAGCACAAGCCAAGCAATTATTGGCAGAACATCAGTACGATGCTTGCTTAACCGACTTAAACCTGCCCGATGGCAATGGCTTGCAACTGGTTGAATGGATTTCCGAACAATATCCGAATGTACCTGTTGCCGTATTGACCGCCTACGGCAATATGGATATTGCGATTGCTGCTTTAAAAGCAGGTGCATTTGACTTTGTCAGCAAGCCTGTCAATCAAATACATTTACAGCAACTCCTTGAAAAAGCACTGAATAAACCTTTCGACACCACCGATCATCACAGCCAAGATCAGCTTGAATATAAAATGTTGATTGGGCAGTCTTTGCCTATTCAACAATTGCGCAGCACCATCAAAAAAATTGCGCGCTCGCAAGCGCCTGTATTTATTACAGGCGAATCGGGTACGGGGAAAGAAGTTGTCGCCAATTTGGTTCACCGTTTAAGTAACCGCAACGAAGGACCATTTATTGCAATTAACTGTGGTGCAATCCCCACCGAACTCATGGAAAGCGAGCTATTTGGACACAAAAAAGGTAGCTTTACAGGAGCGACTCAAGACAAACAAGGTCTGATTCAATCTGCACATGGTGGCAGCTTATTTTTAGATGAAATTGCCGAACTGCCACTGAGCATGCAAGTCAAACTGCTGCGTGCCGTTCAGGAAAAGCGCATCCGTCCTGTGGGTTCAGATAGTGAAATTGATGTCGATTTTCGTGTGATCAGCGCCAGTCATCAGGACTTAGAAAGTTTGGTTCAGCAAGGACGTTTCCGTCAGGATTTATTCTTCCGTATTCACGTGATGGATTTGGTCTTGCCTGCCTTGCGTGAACGTGGACAAGATATTCTGTTATTGGCAGACCACTTCATTCAAAAAGTTGCACAAGAATGGGACATTCCTGCCAAACAACTGACACCTCGTGCCCAGCAATTTTTATTAGAACAGTACTATCCGGGTAATGTGCGTGAGTTACGCAATATTATTGAACGTGCCATTACCCTGAGTGATGATGATGTTATTGATCTCAAACACTTACAAACCGCACCCTTGCGCCAATTCAGTATGAGCAATACAGCAACCACTGAATCACAACCTACAGCAGAAACACCACAGCAGATCGTGACAGATGTATTGCTGACAGGACGCAAACTGCCTGAAGAAGGTTTAGAAGCCTACTTGGAAAAAGTAGAAAAAGACATTTTACTGAATGCGCTGCACCTGACCCACTGGAACCGTACGTTGGCAGCAAAAAAATTGGGCATGTCTTTCCGTTCTTTGCGCTATCGTCTGAAAAAGTTTGGATTAGATACTGAAGATGAGTAAACGCTAAACAATGAAGACTGTCTAAAAATACGTGTTACTCAGATGAGACTTAACGGCGGCTCAGCAGTAAATCTGCCACATGCTCAAGATAAGCCTCTTCTTTCATTTCAGGACTTTGAATATATTGCTGATTCGGCTGAATCCCAACCCCTTCAATCATTTGCTCGCGTGGGGTGTAATAATGCGAAACCGTCATTTGTAAGGCAGCACCATCGCTAAGTGGGAACAGCTTTTGCACCACCCCCTTGCCATAACTTTTTTCGCCCATCACCCAAGCGCGTGAATGGTCTTTTAAAGCACCGGTAAAGACTTCTGCCGCAGATGCAGAGCGATGATTAATCAGTACTCCGACTTTTAAATTTTGAAACTCAAAGCTAGGTAACGCCTGAAATTGTTGATCGCCTTCAGAACGACTTTTGGTCGATACAATCACACCCTGATTTAAAAATAAATCGGCAGATTCCACCGCAGCAGACAGTAAGCCTCCTGGGTTATTACGCAGATCAATCAATACGGCTTTTAAGCGTGGCGTGCTATGTTCTTCAATTAAGCGTTTAATTTCATTGGCGGTGTCTTGCTGAAACACACGTACTTTTAACAACAAGACCTGATTAGAAAGCATCTGCGCCTGAATATCGGTTTCTACTTTTTTGTTGCGTACCAACATAATTTCAGGCTGATTGGCTGCACGTTGTACGCTTACAGTCGATCCCACTGAGCCTGTGAGCAGGTTATTGACCTGATCTGCACTCAGCTTTTTCAGTTCTTGGTTATCAATTTTAAATAGGCTGTCGCCATTCTTCAGCCCTTGTTTAGCCGAGTCGGCATTGGCACTTAAATTTTGAATGACCCAATGTTGCTGGGCAGCGTCATAGCGCAAAGTAAAATCAACCGAGGCCAAGTCGCCTTCGGTATATTGTAAAAGTTGTTTATATTCTTCAGCAGTTAAATAGCGTGAATAACGGTCTAAACCGCTCACCAAGCCACGAATGGCTTGCTGAAACAAGGCATCATCACTTTTTTCAGTCACATAGTTGTCTTTGACAATGCCATAGATTTGTACAAATTCCTGTATCGACTCTACAGGCACATCGACATAGTCCTGTTGTAGTGTAGGGCCATCTAACTCCCAATCTGGCGCAGCCCAAACACTCGAATGACTGGCACACAACACGCTTGCCAACACAACCGCATAAATTTTGTGAGCCGTCATTCCATCATCTACCTGTATCGAGGGTTATGCCTGTAAGCGAATTAAGTTGCGACCTTGCATATCTGCTGGCACTGGCAATTGCATCAAATTCAATAAAGTTGGTGCAACATCTGCCAACACACCACCTTCCAAAATGGTGGCCTGAGTTGGGCCTACATAAATGAATGGCACTAATTCAGTGGTGTGCTGAGTATGTACCTGACCACTGTCATAGTCTTGCATTTGCTCGACGTTACCATGATCAGCTGTAATAATCATGTGACCTTGTTTCGCCATCACCGCTTCATAAACGCGACCTAAGCAGGTATCTACCGCTTCAACTGCTTTGACAGCTGCATCAAACACACCAGTATGACCGACCATATCGCCATTGGCATAGTTCACCACCAACAAGTCATATTCACCTGAGTTAATGGCTGCAACCAGTTCATCAGTCACTTCATAAGCGCTCATTTCAGGTTTTAAGTCATAGGTTGCTACATTTGGCGATGGGATCAGGATGCGTTTTTCACCCGGATATTCATCTTCACGGCCACCACTAAAGAAGAACGTCACGTGTGCGTATTTTTCAGTTTCAGCAATACGCAATTGCGTTTTGCCCAAGTCTGATAAATATTCACCAATGGAGTTTTTCAAATCTTCTGGCATGTACGCCACTGGTGCAGCAATGCTGGCTTGATAACGGGTTAGCATCACAAATTTAGACAATTGCGGCACAACTTTACGTTCAAAACCAGCAAAGTCTTGTTCCACAAAAGCTTTGGTCAATTCACGCGCACGGTCAGCACGGAAGTTCATAAACACCACGCTGTCGCCATCTTGAATTTTGGCAATTTCACCAATACGGGTGGCTTTGACAAACTCATCGCTTTCATCTGCTGCGTAAGCCGCTGCCAAGCCCTCTACCGCAGTTGCAGCAGTACGCACTGCCTCGCCTTCAGTGAGTAGACGATAGGCTTGTTCTACACGATCCCAACGGTTGTCACGATCCATTGCAAAGTAACGGCCAATCAGGCTGGCAATACGACCTTGATTTGGATATTGTGCAAATAATGCGTCCAGTTTTTCCAAAGAAGGCTGCGCGCTTTTTGGTGGCGTATCACGGCCATCTAAAAAGGCATGTAGATAAACTTTTGCACCACGTTTTAATGCCAATTCTGCCATCGCCACGATATGATCTTCATGCGAATGCACACCGCCTTCAGACAATAAACCAAGCAGATGCACTGCACCCTTGGCTGCTTTGGCTTTTTCTACCGCATCGACCAACACTTCATGTTCAAAGAAAGCGCCTGTACGAATGTCTTTGGTAATACGGGTAAAGTCTTGGTACAACACACGTCCTGCACCCAAGTTCATGTGACCAACTTCAGAGTTACCCATTTGACCATCTGGCAAGCCCACATCTTCACCTGAACCAGAGATCAAACCATGCGGATGCTTTTCCTGCATAGCAGTCAAATTTGGTCGTTTCGCTGCTAAAAACGCGTTGTCTTCGACCGCTTCGCGATGACCCACACCATCCATAATCACCAATACGTGAGGGATTTTGCCAGCAGTTGCATCCGCCATAATCAATACTCTTTTTCGTCTACAAATTAATCATGCTATCTTAACGAATTTTGCGTCAAGACTCTATGTTCAGAAGATGGTTTCCGCCACTGATTCAGATAGGTTTAGCCAATCAAACAGAAAAGCAGCAGCATCGGTGCGCACTTAGCGCGCACGATGCAGTAAATAGCCGCCGATGACAAACATCAGAACAATAGGAATAAATACGAACCACGCAGGCGATGGTGCATAAACCAAGCTTGCATAGCCCAAGAAATCCTGCAAATAAAAGAAGGTTAAACCCACAAATAAGGCAATCACCAAACGAAAACCCATGGATTGCTGACGTAACGGCCCAAAAATAAAGGAACAGGCAATCACCACCAAGGCAATTAGGGCAAATGGCGCACCGAGTTTTTGCCAAAAGGCCAATTGGTAAGTTTTTGGCACTTGGCTGTATTCATGCATATAACTCATGAAACTCACCAACTGGCTAGGTGATAAATCTTCAGGGTCGATGGTGACCATGTGTACATATTTCGGCTGCAAAGCCAATGCCAATGCTTGTTGGCTATTTTTGGCCAAGGTCGCGTTACCTGCCTGCAGAATATCCATCTGTTCAGTTTGATTCAGCAACCAACTGCCATCTTTTACAAACTGCCCTTGGTCGGCAGACAGCGTGCCACGCAGACGATAATTGTCATCAAAATCGACCACTTGCACATTTTTTAGCTGACCTTGGGCATTGGCATAGTCAATATAAATAAAACGATTGCCTTCACGTGACCAATAGCCACGAACTTCGCCCAACTCCGCTACGCTGCGGTGACTTTTAACACTTTTGGCCTGTTCGTTGGTATACGGAATCACCCACTCGCTGAGTACGAACGACAGAACGACCAGCACTAAAGCGGAACGAAT
Source organism: Acinetobacter sp. YH1901141 (assembly GCF_013416935.1). NCBI lineage: Bacteria > Pseudomonadati > Pseudomonadota > Gammaproteobacteria > Moraxellales > Moraxellaceae > Acinetobacter > Acinetobacter sp. YH1901141. Next base: position 282,586 of record NZ_VPEY01000001.1, read on the forward strand.
GACCCATCCCACAATACGCCACAGACTAATTCCCGCAGAGCGCATCACAATCAATTCACTGTTGGATGCTAAAGTACCCAAACCTAAAACTGCGCCAATTAAGGCAGAAATAGGTAAAATTTCATAAAGATAGGTTGGTGCGCCCCATAACACATACAATAGTGCCTGCCATGCGCCATAGCCTTCTTTAAGTGAACCCAGCTCTCCCAAATAGGTAAACAACACCTGCAAACCAGACAGAATTGCGGTGGCACCAAACATAGCCAGTGCCGTGGTCTTGGTAACGTGTTTTGCAACTATACGACGTGCCAACATCTTAAGACCTCACTCGCTGAATTTGCTGCTTAATTTTAGGTGCCAGTTTTTGTTTACGCGAGAACAAGGCTGCGGCAATGGTATACGCCAACAACACCAACGGATAAGCAATCATGCCCATTTCTTGTTTGCTGATACGGGTTTTAACCGCCATGAGCGCCACAATCAAACTGGCGAAAATTAACAAGGCAGGAAACAGTTTTAAATAACGCCCCTGACGCGGACTAACTTCTGACAATGCCACGGCTAAAAACAACGCCACCACAATCGCAAAAGGCACAAAAATACGCCATCCCAGTTCACTTGCGACCACAGGGTCTGCACGGTTTTTCCAAAGTTGCGAGGTGGTTAAGGCTTCTACTTCGGCACTTTCAAATTTAGCTTCTTTGTCATTCTCTAAACGTAAACGATAACTTTGGAATTCTGCCTGTGAATATTTGGCTGTGCCCGGAAATATTTCATAACGACGCCCTTCGACCAAATCCACCACATTGGCAGGATCATTTTCCAGCTCTACCCGTGTCGCTTCTTTTGCCAGAATCATGACATCAGGACGACCTGTTTTTTCTGCACGTTGATAAAAGAAAATATCTTTCAGGTTTTTACGATCTTCGGACAGATCGCCTGCGTAAATGGTATATGGCCCTGAAGAAATAAATTCTTTGGGTCGCACCAAATCAAAACCTGTGCGTACTGCCTGACTGGTGGTCAATGCTTCAAACTGACGCAGTCCCCACGGTGATGCCCACAGCATTAAAAAGCCTTGGACAATTAGAAATACCAGCGTCATTGGCACCAATAAACGTGCCAATTGATGCCGACTCACGCCACTGCTGTTGAGCACTGCCATTTCATGGTCGACATATAAACGACCAAATACCAACATCAAGCCAATAAAGAAACCCAAAGGTAAGATCAGCGTCAAAAATTCAGGCAAGCGATAGCCAATGATGCTGAATAAAATACTCGCATCCAAACGCCCTTGTGCCGCCACGCCAAAATACTTGATCAAGCGACCACCCATCATGATCAAAGTCAGTAAGGCAATCACAACCAAGGATGTCGACACAACTTGCTTGACCAAATAACGCCGAATAATCAAATTATTTCTTCCAAAATGTGAGGGAATCCAATTCGCGTTAGTTTACCTGAATGTTGAAAATATAAAACCTATCGCCTTGTTATACATTGAAACTCAACGCATAAAAATGTTTCAATGGTTGCATAGTTTGCACATTTAGATAGGCATAAAATCCAGTGATTAAATTTAGCTTAAGTCCCGCATTCCAAGAACACAGCGCGAGTGAATCTTTGTCAATTTTAGTGGCTGCAGAACAGGTGCCACAGGCAACTGCTGCTTATCAAATCAAGGATTTAGACAGCATTATTCAAGCGACACAATTTAAAGCAGGCTTTAATGAAAGTTTAAGTTTGGTGGCTAGCGTTGTTGAATGCGCCAATAGCAACCTGATCGGTTTGGGTAAAACCGAAGAATTACCAGCCGCAAAGCTGGCAAAAATTGCACAAAGCATTATCAAATCTTCACAAAAAAAATTTAAACAGATCAGCATTGATTTGTCTGCTCTGCCTAGCGAGCTGCATTATGTATTTGCACTCAGCCTGACCCAAGCAGCCTATGCTTTTGATGAATACAAAAGCAAAAAGAATGAGTTTCAGCTTGAACAAATCAACTTAATTGCCAAGGACAGCTCACTGACTGCCGATCAGTTGCAGTTAATTGAAGCCATGCAATCAGGTCAAAACATGGCTCGCGACTTGGGCAACCGCCCGGGCAATATTTGTTTCCCTGAATATTTGGCAGAACAAGCTCAAGCACTTGCGGCAGAATACCCAGATCTGCTCAAAGTCACCATTTTAGATGAAGCAGAAATGGCCGAATTGGGCATGGGTGCATTCCTTGCAGTCAGTCAGGGTTCAGACCGTCCTGGGCGCATCATTAGCCTTGAATACCAAGCGCAGCGTGACGAAGCACCTGTGGTATTGGTCGGCAAAGGGATTACTTTCGATACTGGCGGCATTTCTCTCAAACCTGGCTTAGGCATGGACGAAATGAAATTTGATATGTGTGGTTCTGCTTCAGTCTTGGGCACCATGCGCGCACTGTGCGAAGCACGTTTGCCAATTCATGTTGTCGGTACGATTGCTGCAGCAGAAAACATGCCTTCAGGCAAAGCGACTCGCCCAGGTGATATTGTGACCAGTATGAGCGGTCAAACCATCGAAATTTTAAATACCGATGCCGAAGGTCGTTTGGTGCTGTGCGATACCCTGACCTATGTAAAACGCTTCAATCCTGCTTTGGTAATTGATATTGCGACGTTAACAGGCGCTTGCGTAGTTGCATTGGGTTCGGTACTCACAGGCATGTTTACCCCAGATGATGAACTTGCGGCGGAATTGGAGACTGCGGGACACACCACATTTGACCGTGTATGGCGCATGCCCGTGATTGACGATTATCAAGAACAACTGGATTCACCATTTGCCGATATTGGCAATATTGGTGGGCCTAAAGCAGGTTCAGTTACTGCAGCATGCTTCTTGCAACGCTTTACCCGTGACTATCGCTGGGCGCATCTAGACATTGCAGGCACTGCATGGAATTCAGGCAGCAATAAAGGCGCAACAGGTCGTCCTGTACCGTTATTGATGCAGTTCCTCGCACAACGTGCAAGCAATAATGGCTAAAGTTAGCTTTTATTTGTTTGAAAAAAGTCCTGAACGGCAAGTGGAAAGCACTTGCCGTTTATGCCGCAAAATTTTGCGGCAGCAGGCACGCATTTGGCTGCATTGCCCTGATCCAGAGTTACAGCAAATATTGGATGAGCGTCTGTGGAGTTTTGATGCCAGCAGCTTTATTCCACATGGCATTAACCAAACACAGGCCAGCGTATGTATTTCTGCCGAATTACCGCAGCAATCGGACTGGATTGTGTTTAATTTTAACAGTCAGGCACTTGAAGCCTATGCAAAATTTAGTCACATTATTGAGATTATTGAAAATCACGAAGCAGCTAAAGTGCTTGGACGTGAAAAATTTAAACAATATCGACGTTTGGGCATAGAACCACAGACGTTTAAGCTTTAATTTTAAAACGTTTTTTTAAAAATACTGCTCAAAATAAGGAGAGATGCGGTGACTTTAAATGTCGGCTCAGATTTTAAACAGCGCTGGTTAACCGCGCCTCAGGCTGTGCGCCAGACATTTATGGATGATCTGCATCGAATTTGTGAGGTCTTGCAACCTGAAACGCAATTACACAACTGGATTGCAGAAGATCAGCGCGCTCAGCAACAATCACAGGAAAAAATTGAACAAGCCTATGCTGACCTGAAAGCACGTTTGATTGAAGAAGCACGGCAACGTCGCCAATTGGCACTCGAACTCAAATTAGAACAGCAACGTGCAGAACAAGCCGCTTATGCTGCACAGCTACAGCAAGATGAAGCGCAACGCTTTGCAGAACAAACTCAAGCACTTGAGTTGATGCGTCAAAGTCTGGATCAGGAAATTTCAAACTATACTGCACGTTATGAGCAAAATCCTGAATTACCTGCAGTGACTTTTAATCAAGCCGCAACTGCGGTAAGTGATGATCAAATTGTTTCTGAACTTGAAAGTGTACGTTTGCGTTTAGAGCTAGAAGCCGAAACTCAAATTGAGCAGGCGGTAACGATCTTTCGTGCGCGACTACATGCTGCAGCCCAAGAAGAAATTGACTATATCTTAAAAAATTCAAATTTTTCTAAAGAATAATTTTACTTTTTATCCCCAATTAGCCCAAAGTCTTAAGCCCAATGTCATCAAAATGAAATAATTTTGTCACATGATAGTCATCCAGAAAAAGTTGAATTTTCAACTTTCATCTCCTTTAATGACTTTTGCAATCATGGGTTTCAAATGGATATCTTGACGAAAATTTCAGGCAAAATCGACCATCTTAATGCGGGCGAACAGTGGAGTATTCGTGCTCAGGATTTATGGATCAGTCGTGCAGATTTCCAATCATTAAGCATGTACTTGTCTAAAGAAGCGGAAAAGGGTGAGTTTTCAATTCAAAGTAACGATACTTTTAGCCCGCGCTTGGGTGGCACAGAATTAATTGTCACCAAACACTAAAACTGAACAATATCAAAAGTCCACACGGTGGGCTTTTTTTGTGGCCATCAATCCACTTTTTTAGTTATCGCGGTGGATTTAGAAGAAGAAAATAGAAAAAATGAGGAATTTAAATCCAATCACCCAACCAAGACAAAATATTACCCAAGCCATAACCTATTGCCATTAAAGAAAAAATCCATACGGCAGCACCCACCACATTATAAAAACTAAAGGTCGCCAAAGGCATGTGCCCTGACCCTGCAGCAAATGGTGCAAATGAGCGTACAAACGGTATAAAACGCGCCATTAAAATAGTTTTGCCACCATGTTTCATAAAATAATGGTTGGTTTTGACAATATATTCAGGTTTGAAATAACGTGAATGTTGATGAAAATACTTCACCCCTAGAATTCGTCCAGTGTAATAGTTGACGCTATATCCCAAGACTGCCGCGACAAAAAGCAAAATCCCCATATAGTGCAAATGCACCACGTCAGTGGTGGAACACAAGGCACCAATTGCGATCAGCAAACTATCGCCTGGTAAAAAGAACATGAACACAGAACCTGTTTCTGCAAAAATAATCAGAAACAAAATGGCATAGATCCACAGACCATAATTATCGAGTAATAATGGCAGCCAGTGTTCCAAATTCATTAAAAAATCAATCATCTACATTAAACCAAAGGGGTGTTTATGATGAAAAAAACATCTTTATCTTTTTAATTATCCCTAAAAACAAAAAAACAGTCTAATTTTTCAATCAGACTGTTTAAATTTCATTCGGCTCTGTGCTTATTTTAAAAAGCCATTTTCAGCCAAGAATTCCATGCTAATTTTAGATTGCTGCGTAGTTTCTGCAGCTTTATCACCCAAGAGCAAACGCTCAATATAACGCGCCAAGACATCCACTTCTAAATTGACCTTGCTGCCAACTTTCCATGTGCCAATATTGGTACGCTCTGCCGTGTGTGGAATTAAATTCAGACTGATAACACTGCCGCGTAAATGGTTAATGGTCAGGCTGATGCCATCGACGGTCACCGAACCTTTTTCTGCCAAATATTTGGCAATTTCTGCAGGTGCAGTCACTTCATAGTAAATTGAACGTGCATCTTCACGTACCAGCGTAATTTCACCGACTGCATCAACATGGCCACTTACGATATGTCCACCAAAACGTGTGGTCGGCAACATGGCTTTTTCGACATTGACAGGCTGACCCACTTTCCATGTGCCTAAAGTGGTACGGTTCAAACTTTCACGGGACACATCTGCGACATACCAATTGTCGCCCCACTCGATCACAGTCAGGCAAATACCATTGGTGGCAATTGAATCCCCCAAATGCACATCCGACATATCCAAATCGGTCTGAATACGCAAACGTACATCACCGCCCACACTTTGCAGGCTTTCTACTTTACCTAAACTTTCAATAATGCCTGTAAACATAATCTTTTCTCTCATTCACTGAGGATTTGTGGATTTACCACAACGCCAATTGGGTACTCACACCTGAGGTATCTACACCACCCAATTCTGCAAAATGGTAAAGTTGCCCTAACAACTGGCGAATAGGTGGGCCTGACTTGGCATGCGTATCGGTAATCACAATAAATTCCAGCACGCGCGCACGCTCGGACTGACGCTGTTTACTCACGCGATAACGCGGAACATCTTGCGTCAATAACGTCACTCGACCGCGTTTTAAATTGGCTTGCAACAAGTCTGTGGCACTAATATTACCATCGGTAGAATAACTGGTCAGAATAAAACGTGCATTAATGGTGTCCAATAAGGTTTCATACGCCTCTTTGGCGTACTTAGATGAGTTGTATGGACTTGGACGTTCTTTGCGCCATGCACGGTCAATACCACTTTTAAAGCCTTTGGTGTCTGGGGTTGGTAAATCGACCTGATCCCACAAGGTTAAGGCATTTAAGACATGATAGTTACTGCTATAAGCATGTTGATTATACGGTGGGTCTAAATAAGCCACATCCACCTCAAAACCACTCATTTGATTGGCAAGATGCTGTGCATCGACACACCACATTTCTGCAGCAGGTTTATTTGGTTCACCAATGTCACAAAAACGACTTGGCGTGAGCCACAATAATGATTCTATTCGTTCGAGTGCAGTTTGAGTTTTGCCACCCCAGCCGTGGTGGAAGCTTTTAAACACCCCACTGGTATTACTGACAAAACTGGCAGAGTACAACAACGGCGCCAACAATGCCGACATCTCAACATCATCAATGGCACCCTGCGCTTGCCACGTAGCAATTTGCTGACGAATCGCATCTATGCGCATACCGTTACGACGTTTAAAGAATAAACGGTCACGACTTGGGTCATAAATTTCGTCATTGCGCGGACACAAATTATGCGTCACCCAGCCTTTGACTTCAGGCAAACGGTTCAAATAATCAATGGCTTTTTGATAGCCGCCTAATTCTTTAAACGCAGGTGCTTCAGTGCAGGCCAAAATCGCATGGTTTAAGGCATGGCTGTACGGTTCCCAGTCATTGGCAATTACCCGATAACCATTTTGGCGCGCCAAACGTGATACCACCCCTGAGCCTGCAAAAAAGTCGGCAAAAATTGGGGCACGACCATCTTTAGGATGTAGCGTTCCTGTCTGTTCAAGGGCTTCTAAAATCAGATGCAGTAAACGGCGTTTATTGCCCAAATAAGGCACCAATTGATGAAATAAGTATTCATCAGTGGTGCGTGCCGCATGACGACGTTTGTGATAAACCGTTGACTCTGAACTCATAGTGTCTCTTGAGAAGGAATTAACCTAAGGCGCACGTCATCACCCAATTGAGTGACGTCGCAAAGTTTAAATCGAAGTTGCTCTGCCATACGTTCAAATTCTGCATTAAACATGGCACGTGCTGATTGCCCTAATAATGTAGGCGCCACATAACTAATGACTTCATCGACCAAGCCTTCCTGCAAGAAAGCGGTAGATAAAGTTGCGCCTGCCTCAACCAGTACATCATAAATTTGATGCTGTTTGACCAGTTCAGCCAGCAAGCTTGCCAAAGGCTGTACCGCCAATTGTATCACGCCTAAGGCTGCCAACTCTGCACGATACGGCCCCATCACCATCACGGTTTCAGGTTGCTGCAGAATTTGTGCAGTCAGCGCTAACCGCCCCTGACGGTCTAAAATAATCCGTTTTGGCTGTACCACATTGTGAAGATCATCCACTGCCAACTGACGTACATTGAGCAGACAGTCATCGGCCAGTACCGTATCAACACCCGTAATGACCGCTGCAGAAATTGCACGCCAATGTTGCACATCTGCACGTGCTGCTGCCCCTGTAATCCATTTGGATTCACCCGAGGCCATGGCCGTGCGACCATCCAAACTGGAGGCAATTTTTAAACGCACATAAGGCATACCTGTAGCCATAGCTTTTAAAAAGCCTGAATTTAACTGCGCTGCTTCGGCTTCTGCCACGCCCACACTAACCTGAATACCTGCATCCTGTAGAATCTGAACACCTTTACCTGCCACCAATGGATTTGGGTCTGGACAAGCCACAACCACTTTGGCCACGCCTGCATCGACCAAGGCTTTGGCACATGGTGGTGTGCGCCCATAGTGTGCACAAGGTTCCAAAGTCACATAAGCAGTTGCACCCTGCGCTTGTTCAGCGGCCTGACGCAAAGCAAAGACTTCGGCATGTGGCTGTCCTGCACGAGGATGGAAACCTTCGCCCAATAATTGGGCATCTTTAACAATAACGCAGCCCACGTTCGGATTTGGCTTGGTGCTGTATTGCCCCAAACGTGCCAGTTCAATGGCACGACGCATCCAAAAAAGATCATCAGGTTGCGCGTCAGTATTGAGTTCAGTCATGGATGATGGATGCTGTGGAATAGATGCTGGCATTGCGCTTTATTGCTCACGCGACTGCATTTGTTCAATTTGGCGACGGAATGCTTCGACATCCTGAAAGTCTTGATACACCGAGGCAAAACGTACATAAGCGACATGATCCAATGCAAATAAAGCCTGCATAACAACCTCACCAATGGTACGTGATTTCACATCACGCTCTCCCAAACGGCGAATTTGTAATTGGATGTCGCTGAGTACAGTTTCGATTTGCTCTTGGGTCACAGGACGTTTTTGCAAAGCATGCATTAACGAGCGACGCAACTTGGCTTCATCGAAAGGCTCACTTTTACCATCAGATTTAATCACCCGTGGCATGACCACTTCATAACTTTCAAAGGTGGTAAAGCGTTCACCACAGCCAATACACTCACGACGTCGGCGAATTTGGCAGCCTTCTGCCGCCAAACGTGAGTCAATCACTTTACTGTCTGCAGTGTTGCAAAATGGACAATGCATAGCGGTTTAATTGCACAAATTTGAATGAAAATGCAGTGTAGCAAAATTTCCAAACTTTGTAGAGTTTTACGCAACATATAGAAAAAAAACAGCCCCGAAGGGCTGTTTTACACAATATATTGATTATGTGCTGTCTGGATTATTCTACACGTTCACCATGTTGGCTTAAGTCGAGTCCCATACGCTCATCTTCTGCAGCCACACGAATACCAATGGTTAGATCAATTACTTTTAAGATGATGAAAGTCAGTACAGCAGAGTAAGCAATGGTCGCTAACACACCTTCAACTTGCACCCAAAGTTGGCTCATTAGGTTGCTTGGTGCAGCATCGCCCATAATAAACTCGCTGGCAAAGAAGGCTGTTAAAATTGCACCGACAATACCACCTACACCATGTAGTCCAAAGGCATCTAGAGAGTCATCAGCTTTCAAGGCGCGTTTTAAGGCAGTAATACCCCAGAAACATACCACACCACCAATTAAACCCATCGCTAATGCACCACCAACAGTCACAAAACCTGCTGCTGGAGTAATCACCACCAAACCTGCTACTGCACCCGATGCAGCACCTAATACCGAACCTTTACCACGTACCAGTTTTTCTGCTACAAGCCATGCAATTGCTGCGGCTGCGGCTGCCACTTGAGTCACAACTAAGGCGTAACCCGCTGCACCATTCGCGCCTAAAGCAGAACCACCGTTGAAACCGAACCAGCCCACCCAGAGTAAACTTGCACCCAGTACAGTCAAAGTTAGGTTGTGCGGAGCCATAGATTCACGGCCCAAGCCCATACGTTTACCCAACATGTATGCAGCAACCAAACCTGCAACACCCGAGTTAATATGAACAACAGTACCACCAGCAAAGTCGAGTGCACCATCATTGCCTAACCAGCCGCCACCCCATACCCAGTGGGTAATTGGTGCATAGACCACGACCACCCAAATCGCGATAAAGGCAACAAAGGCACCAAACTTCATTCGTTCTGCAATTGAACCACTGATAATTGCCACAGTAATGATGGCAAAGGTCATTTGAAATATCACAAATAGAATTTCAGGAATACTGCCACTGAGCGCATCGGTACCAATGCCTGCCAGCATGACTTTGTCTAGACCACCAATAAAGGCATTACCTTCACCAAAAGCCAAACTATAGCCCACTGCCACCCAGGCAATACTGACCACGGCTGCTGCTACAAAGCTATAAGCCATAGTATTGAGTACGTTTTTCTTGCGTACCATACCGCCATAAAATAGTGCCAAACCAGGAATGGTCATGAGTAAAACTAAAGCAGTCGAAACTAAAATCCAAGCGGTATCGCCTGTATCTAATACAGCTTCAGGTTCAGCAGCTTCGGGCGTGCTGACTTCTGCTACAGCTGCAACTTCTGTTGCATTTGTTGTTTCGATAGGAGATGTTTCGGCAGTTTCAAGCACTGCAACATCTGAAGTTGGAGTGGTGGCTGTTGCGGCTTCTTCAGCCCAAGCAACAGAACCACCGAGGAGTGCGCTCGATAGACTCAGCGCAAGTAGCATTTTTTTCATTTGTGTCCCCCGACCTTTGTTTTTGTGAGTTATTAGGTACTCAGCAAACTTCATGCCATCTTTTAAACAGCATCTGCACCCGTTTCACCTGTACGAATACGGATGACTTGTTCGAGGTTAGTCACAAAGATTTTGCCATCACCAATCTTGCCTGTACTAGCAACACGAGTGATTGACTCAATCACCGAATCGACCATTTCATCGCTAATTGCGATTTCGATTTTAACTTTAGGCAAGAAGTCAACGACGTACTCGGCGCCACGATAAAGTTCGGTGTGACCTTTTTGGCGACCGAAGCCTTTGACTTCTGTTACGGTGATCCCTTGAACACCAATTTCAGATAATGCTTCACGCACATCATCTAATTTAAAGGGTTTTACAATTGCAGTTACGAGCTTCATGTTTGTTTTCCTTCGGCTTAATTCACCAGTAAGGTTTTATGTTCAAATTCCATGCCAAAGTTCTAAGGTCGGGGGAAATTAGAAACCGTGACATGAGTTTTCTTTATACCTTATTTTATACATTTATATGGTTTTGATCTTCAAAAAATAGACATATTTACTAGAAGATTTACGATTTTACTCATCGAATAAATCCATATTTCGTCTGAAATGCTATAGTCTATTCAAGACCAGTGCTACACTGCCTCCATTTTCTCCATCTTTGTGGAAACAACAATGATTGAAACTTTATTACAAGCCATTTTGGAACAAGTTGAACAACCTAAAAAAGATTTAGAACATAATTTACGTGCTTTGCTCAATGAGGCGGTCACCAAAATGGATTTGGTCTCGCAAGATGAGCTAGACCGCCAACGTACTGCGCTCAATAATGCCAACTTACGTTTAAATGAATTGTTAAAACAAGTTGAAGCACTAGAACAGAAAATTCAACTCAAAAAATAAGCATCAATTGAGTGCATAAAAAACAAAAACCAAACATTATAAAAATAACGCACCAAAACGGATCATCATAAAAAATGTCTTTTGCCAAAGTGTATACGCGGGGGCTGCTCGGCTTGCACGCCCCTGCAATTGAAGTCGAAGTCCATCTGAGTCAAGGTTTACCTTCTTTAACCATTGTCGGTCTAGCCGAAGCTGCCGTACGTGAGAGTAAAGATCGGGTACGCTCTGCCATTATTAACAGTGGTTTTCAATTTCCGACCAAACGTCTGACCATTAATTTAGCGCCTGCCGACTTGCCCAAAGATGGTTCGCGTTTGGACTTAGCCATTGCTTTAGGCATTTTAATTGCTTCGGGACAATTGCCCGAACAAAGCACTGAAAGTTTAGAGTTTATTGGAGAATTGGCTTTAGATGGTCAATTGCGTCCCACCACAGGCACACTCAGTATTGCGATTGCCTGCCAACAGGCACAGCATCGTTTGGTTTTACCTGAACAAAATGCACAAGAAGCTGCTCAATTGCCTGACTTTGAAGTCTTTGCCGCCACACATTTAAAACAAGTTTGCGAACATTTGGCACAAAGCCAGCCTTTAAATAAAGTCACCGCGACTGCCCAACCACAGTTATCACATTCCGCCTTTGATTTAGTCGATGTTAAAGGACAGTTGCGCCCACGACGTGCTTTGGAAATAGCAGCTGCAGGTGGACATTCATTGCTATTCAAAGGCCCACCCGGTACAGGTAAAACCTTATTGGCATCTAGGCTTTCCAGTATTTTACCGCCATTGAATATGCAGGAAAATTTAGAGGTCGCCAGCATCTATTCAGTGGCCAATAGCCCGCATACGTTTGGACAGCGCCCTTTTCGCGCCCCGCATCATACCGCTTCTGCTGTAGCATTGGTCGGTGGAGGCTCATATCCCAAACCTGGTGAAATTACCTTGGCGCATTTAGGCGTTTTATTTTTAGATGAATTACCTGAATTTGATAAAAAAGTGTTAGAAGTGCTGCGCCAACCTTTAGAGTCCAAAGAAATTGTGATCTCCCGCGCTTCTCGGCAAATTACCTTTCCAGCCAACTTTCAACTAATTGCCGCCATGAATCCCTGTCCTTGTGGTTATGCTTTTAATCAGGATGTGCGCTGCCAATGTTCTGCAGAAAGTATTAAACGCTATCAAAACCGTATTTCAGGGCCGTTATTGGATCGTATCGACTTACACATTGATGTACCACCTCTGCAAGCACATGAATTACAGGACACCCGACCAGTGGAAAATTCTGAAACCGTGCGAAGCCGTGTCATTCAAGCATATACACGACAATTGCAACGCCAAGAGTGTTTAAACATGGCGCTCAGTCCCAAACAATTAGAGCAATTTGCACATTTAGATGATACTGCGCAAAATATTTTAGCCATTGCGCAGCAGCGTTTGAACTTATCGGCACGTGCGTATCATCGGGTGTTACGAGTGGCACGCACCATTGCAGATTTAGCCCAAAGTGAACAGATTCAAAGTCCACATTTGAGTGAAGCACTGTCTTATCGTGCCCATGAAGCCTGATTGAAAGTCTAATTAAGAGTTCGATTAAGAATCTGATTAAAAGTCTAAGAGATGAAAATAGCCCATTGCCATGCCTGTACAATGGGCGAGTTGTTTTTATTGTTTTAAGTTTCACTCCTAACTGGAGCTTTTATTTATCGTCGTAGCCGTATCTTTAGAAGGCTTTAGTTAAAGTAAATACAGCTCCTGTTTCAACGCCACGCTTTGCCGCATGCGAAAAACCATCGGTATCAATATCAGTTCCTACAGCAGCCAATTCAGCAGATAAACCTTCAACTGAAGCAAAGTTATAGCTTACACCGACTTTCCAATCTACATAGCTGTCTTTTCCACCGCCAAAATCAAAGTCATCTGCTTGGGTGTAACCTAATCCAGCAACCCCAGAAAAGCCGGTACTTCCAATGGGTGCGGTATAAGTGGCATTGAAATACCAAGCATCGGTGTCACCACCTAAGAAATCATTACTGTAGTTAATGGCTGTTAATAAGCTGGCATCTTTAAACAAAACATCACTAAAACCTAATTTTGCATAAGCTTCGAGCCAGTTTAAATCGCTCTCACTTGGGTAGGCGTAATACCAAAAACCCACATCCAAAATGGGTTTGCTGGCAAAATAATCTAGGCTTGTGGTATAGCCCATATAAGGGTCAAGCTCTAAATGTGCCGTACCACCAAAATCGACATTGGAACCCCACACACCAGCATAAAGGCCTGAATCATGGCTCAACGCAAAACCCGCTTGCACCGCAGGATCACTCATTGTTTGTGTCATGCCACGAAAACGATAATCACTGGTCATTGCCGCAGTACCACTAAAAGACAATGCTGAAGTTGATTCTGATGCCATGCTTAGACCAGATGCTGCCATCATCGCTGCTGCAAAAAGTGTTTTAAATCCCATGTTCATGATTTTCCCCCTGCATCTGATGAGATGCTTGTGTCTATTGTTGTTTAACTCACATGGAGGATTGCAAACCGTGTGCCAACATTCAAAAAAACAAGATTTTCCATACTCAGAATAGGCTCACAACCACATCTAAATGATTGTTATTTATATTTATTTTTAAATTAATAAATTTCTTATTTTCATCGCTATGGCCTACAACTCACTTTTGTTCATTCTTTTTACATAGATGTATAAGTCATATTTACCGTGTAAATACAGAATACATTTCAACATTTTTGATGTACCTGACTTAGAACTCAAATTTAAACTGCCTAAAAAAGTGCAATAACATTTATTCGCACATCTTTGCATATACTAAAAACTGGGACAAAGTCATTACTCATATGCTTACAGCCCCTTTCCCATTAAGGGCGAACAGCATGTTTGGCCTAGAAAAATATTGTTTGAATACGAATAATTTTTTTGCACCAAGAACATGCATATCATTCAAATTGTTAAACCGAATAGCCAATGTGAGATTTCAGCAGCATTGTGGCAGGCCGATGCAATATCTTCTGAAGTTATTACACTTAAAAATTTAGCGAAGAGAGAAATACTAATTGGGTCAAATTCATCAAAAACAGCGCAAATAAAACACCGTATTTCACATGAAACACCTCATAGCTAAAAACTATTACTCACCCCATAAACACGATTCTATTTTTTATACTTTTAGTTCAAATAAAAACCAAAATATCCAACTTTATCTATTTTTAAATTTAAAACCGCACTTATGAGTAAATACTTAAGAAGATGAAATAAACATAAAATTTTAGGTTTTTACTTACTTATTTCGCCATAAATTCTTAACTTAAACTACTGAAATATTAAACAAAGCTGATTTTATGGCTAAAATTTACAAAAAACTTAAAGCATTGCTCCCAAGTCATCCATTCTAGCTGTTCAGCTCATTTAAAATTATGTTCATGTTTTTACTAAAAATTAAAATAATTATTAAACTTTTTAAAATTCAATATTTTTAATGACCCTACAGTTTATCGAAAAAATGCTTAACTTTAGTGTCATAAGCCCCTTAAAAATGATATTTTCGCGCCTAAATAGCGATACAATTCGGCTACGTTTCAACTACACATTTACTGCATGAGGCTGTCTCCCAATGCTGCAATCTAAAAAATTAACACTAGCGTTGCTCATCAACGCAGCGCTTGTTTCAACTGCATTTGCTAGCGAACAAAGTGAATCTAAAGGCTTTGTAGAAGACGCAAACGGTTCGGTTTTATTCCGTACAGGTTTTTTACATCGTGATAAAAAAGATGGTCTCACTAATGACACCAGTTCCGCTGCCCAAACAGCAATTGTCAATCTAAATTCAGGTTTTAGCAAAGGTATAATAGGTTTTGGTGTGGGTGTTGTTGGTGATGCCTCATTCAAGCTAGGTGAAAATGCCCATTCAGGTAATGGTATGATTCCAACCCATAATGATGGCTCAGCTTATGACCATTGGGCACGTGGTGGTGCTTATGTCAAAGCACGTATCTCGAATACCACGGTAACTTATGGTACTCAAGTACTCGATTTACCAGTACTTGCTAGCAACACTGCCCGTTTAGTACCTGAATATTTTGAAGGTGTTTTAGCGACTAGCCGTGAAATTGATGGCCTAGAGTTAACTGCTGGTAAATTCACTAAAAATCAATATTCTGACCAAATAAACTCAGATGGTAATGAGTTAGACCGTGCTGTGGTATGGGGCGCGAAATATACATTTAATGATGACTTAAAAGCATCTTATTACGGTATTGATGTTAAAGATAAATTAGATCGTCACTATGCCAATGTAAACTATAACTACGGCTTAAAAGATGGTGCTGCGCTTAACTTTGATCTAAGCGGCTACCACACAGAATTCTCTAAAGATGCTTCAACTTATTCAGCAACAGGTACGATTGCGAATCCTGTCTATGGCGTACCAAAAGCAGAGAAAAATACAGTTGCTGGAACAGAGAAAACCAATGATATTTGGGCAATCTCTACTTCATATAGCAAAGATGTACACAATGTGATGTTGGCTTACCAACAAAACTTTGGTGATGTAGGCTATGACTACGGCGGTAACGCAGATGGTGCACAATCTATTTATCTACCTAACTCATATTTGTCTGATTTTGTAGGTAATGATGAAAAATCTTTAGGCTTACAATACAACTATAACTTTAAAAACCATGGTCTTCCTGGTCTAAACTGGACAACTGCTTTTGTTTACGGTTGGGACATTGATGTTCGTAACCAACCAAAAGATGGTCAAGAGCGTGAATTCTTTAACCAGGTGAAATACACCGTTCAATCAGGTTTTGCAAAAGATGCAAGCTTACGTCTACGTCATTCATACTACCGTGCAAGTGATGACTATCAAGCCGGTTATATTGGTGATACCAACGAATGGCGTATCTGGTTAGACATTCCTGTGAAATTATTCTAATTTCTCGGAATAGCCAATCCAATAAAAAACCTGCACATATTCTGTGCAGGTTTTTTACATTTCAGCTTTCACATGAAAGCTGAACAGGCGTCACGCAAATTATGGATTTGCAGCTTTGTAGCCTTCAATTGAGTTCAATACTTCTTGTTTCGCAACATCAGCACCTTCCCAACCACTTAACTTCACCCATTTGCCTGGCTCTAAGTCTTTATAGTGCTGGAAGAAGTGTTCAATTTGGCTGATCAATAATGGTGGAAGATCCGTATATTCTTGAACATCTTTATAAATTGGGGTTAATTTTTCGTGCGGAACGGCAACCAATTTCGCATCAATACCACCATCATCTTCCATGTTCAATTTACCCACTGGGCGGCAACGAATCACAGAACCTGGCTCTACTGGGTGTGGAGTCACAACCAATACGTCTAGCGGATCACCATCCAATGAAAGTGTATTTGGTACATAACCGTAGTTCGCTGGGTAGAACATTGCTGTACCCATGAAACGGTCTACAAATAATGCATCAGAATCTTTGTCAATTTCGTATTTGATTGGCGCTGCATTGGCAGGAATTTCAATGATCACATAGATGTCATTTGGTGCATCTTTACCCGCAGGGATATTGCTGTAGCTCATAGCATCACTCTTAAACAAGTTAAATCTTTTTAAAACCGCGTCAATTATAACGGTTTTCTGTCCTGAATTACTGCGCGATTATACATCTGCAAGGCAAAAATACATATTTTCAGACATGACTTGATCAGGTCAGTTTAATCACCATCAGCAAAATACAAATTGGACAAAGTAAAGACAGCATCCAAACAATTGAACGCAGCGTCGCCCAATTGGCTAAATAACAAATTCCATAAATAATGCGCAGCACAATATAAGCAATACCAAACATCATCACCACCACTTGTGGGATGACCATATATTCCGCCATGAGCACTGCAGCAATAAATAAAGGCAGGCTTTCAAAACTGTTTTGCTGTACGGCGTTAGCACGTGCAGCAAAACCTGTGGTTTTGGCTAAAAATTCACGTGGATTTTGGTTATCTTCACGTTTAAAACCACCTGCCATTTTTGCGACAACAGCAAAGACATACGGCAATAAGCAAGCAATTATAATTAGATAAACAATTCCACTTATGCTTTGCATCAATTTTTTCTCATAAACTGTATTGAGAACTTATCATAACATGGCATTTCTTGAATAAATTTTGTTAAATAGCATGTTTTAAGCAATTGTATAAAGGATCCATTATGGTCAGCCCAGATCAAAAGGAAATGTTAGATGTACTTGAAAAGCAGCGCCAACATCAACTGCGAGTGGATCGTGTTTTAAAAATTGTGTTGCCTATTGTGGCATTTTTATTGATGGTGATTTGCGCCAACATGAACGTATGGTCGACCATTTTTACCTTCGTTGTACTTTGGGTGGCGTTTTATGCGGTGGGGATTAAGCGTTTACCGTTATGGCACTGGATTATCGTGATTGTGGTGTACTGCTTAATTGATAATATTTTAAGTTATGGCAGTTTTAATCAATCAGGTTTTAGTCGCCAATTTGGTGCGATGTTTATTTTCTTGGGTATTGTGGGTGTTGGGCGTCGCTACTTTGACCGTTGGTTGATGAAAGAATAAGGTCTGGTGACACTTCGTCTGTATTGAACAAGAAGCTATCTATTTTTATAAGCATATAAAAAACGCCCCTGAGTTTTCAGAGGCGTTTTTGTTCAAAGCAGCATGAATTACGCTGTTTTACGCAAATCTTTACGCAAGATTTTACCTACGTTCGATTTTGGCAATTCATCCATAAACTCCACATAACGCGGGCGTTTATAGCCAGTTAAGTTCTCTTTAGCGAATGCTAATACTTCTTCTGTGGTTAATGATGGATCTTTTTTCACCACAAACAGTTTTGGCACTTCACCTGATTTTTCATCTGGTACACCAATGGCTGCCACTTCCAATACTTTCGGATGCTTCGCAATCACTTCTTCAATTTCAGATGGATATACGTTAAAGCCTGATACCAAAATCATGTCTTTTTTACGGTCTACAATTTTCACATAGCCACGTGAATCCATGACACCAATGTCACCTGTACGGAAGAAACCATTAATCATCACTTTATCGGTTTCATCTGGACGGTTCCAATAGCCTTTCATGACTTGTGGACCACGGATTGAAATTTCACCTTGCTCACCCAGTGCAACTTCATTGCCGTCATCATCCAAAATAGCCACTTCAGTTAATGGCAATGGAATACCAATGGTGCCACTGAATTCTTCAGATGCAGGCGGGTTTGCCGTTGCAACTGGTGAAGTTTCAGACAAGCCATAACCTTCAATAATGTTGGTGCCTGTCACTTTTTTCCATGCTTCAGCAGTCGATGGTAATACGGCCATACCACCACCCATCGCCATTTTCAATTTGCTGTGATCAAGCTGTTTAAACTCTTCATTGTTCACGAGCGCATTGAATAAAGTATTCACCGCAGGGAAGAAAGTTGGTTGATATTTACGTAATTCTTTCATCACCGCAGGTAAGTCACGCGGGTTTGGAATCAATACGTTTGCCTGACCTTTGTACATGCCGTAAAGCGCACACACCATGAATGCAAAGATGTGATACAGCGGCAATGCACAGAAAATACGGTCATCTGGCTGACCATCTTGTGCACCGAATTTACTCTGGAAAATACCATCACATTGCAGCATGTTTGCCACAAGGTTGCGGTGTGTTAATTCTGCACCCTTAGATACACCTGTTGTACCACCCGTGTATTGCAACACAGCCGTATCACTTAAAGTTAAGCTTGGGCGTTTGTAGTTGCTTGGGCTTACTTTAGACATTGCTGCGTTAAATTTAACGTGACCCGGAATGTTCCATGCAGGAATTTGCTTACGCACTGAACGTAAAACAAAATTCACCAACGTGCCTTTTAATGCACCTAGCATATCGCCCACAGAAGCAACAACAACATGCTTCACAGGGGTTTTACCAATAATCGCCTGATAAACGGATGCAAAGTTTTCAATAATCACTAAAACTTCAGAACCAGAGTCATTTAATTGATGCTCTAACTCACGCGAAGTATAAAGTGGATTCACGTTCACCAAAACTAAACCTGCGCGGAACACCCCCAGTGCAACCACAGGATATTGAAGTACGTTCGGCATCATCACCGCAACACGCGAGCCAGGTGCCAAACCTAAACTTTGTAAATAAGTTGCAAATTTACGGCTAGCTTCTTCTAGTTCACTAAAGCTTAAAACCTTATCCATAAAGATAAAGGCATCACGTGAACCAAATTTTTGGAAATTACGTTCAAAAATGTCTACGAGTGACGTATTTTCTGCAGGCAGTTCTACAGTTTCTGGAATCCCTGTCTTTTGGTATTCAGCAAACCAAATCTTTTCCATAATGCCAATTTCTCCAATCAATAATCCTTAGTTTTAAACTGTTTTTCTCAATACAGGACGTCGTTGTTTGCTTGTTTATGTCCCGTATTGCATCCATTTTCACGAATATAAACCATATATAACGTATTTTGCTTAAAAAACGCTAGTATTATCTTTGAATTAACAGTTTATTTGCTTTTTGGTAACCGCGTGGTAAGAGCTGACCTTTCGTGCCGCGCTTCGCCACATACTTCAGCAAATCGTCACCTTTGAGTTTGAGTTGTTGCTGTCCTGCAAATACTTGAATTGCTTCATCTAAACTTAAAGGTAACATAGACACCAACTGATCTTTTTCTTCAAGTTGTATCAATTTATTACCTTTACCTTTGTTCAAAATTGGCAATTCTGACAGTTCAATCACCAGTAAACGCCCTGCTGAACTGAGCAGTGCAACATGACTGGCGTGTTCAATCATTTGCAAGTTCATCACTGTCGATTGTTCAGGCAAAGACAGGAATGCTTTACCTGCTTTGGCATTGGTATCTAGCTGTTTGGCCTGTGTTTTAAAACCATAACCTTTACTGCTGGCTGCTAAAATTTCAGCTTCATCATCGGCAATTAGTAATTGTTTAAAGCCAACGCCACTGGCAGGAGCGAGTTTTGAACTTAATGGTTCTCCCAAGCCACGTGCCGAAGGCAAGCTATTAATTGGCAACGCATAACTGCGTCCCGTATCATCTAAAATATAAACGCGCTGATTGGATTTGCCTTGTGCATGACTGAGATATTGATCACCCGCACGGAAGTTTAGATTTTCCGCATCGACCTCATGCCCTTTGGCACAACGAATCCAGCCTGCTTCAGACAACACCACCGTCACAGGGTCGGCAGGTAGCATATCTTGTTCATTAATTGCAGTCGCTTCGGCACGCAATACAATCGGTGAACGACGATCATCACCAAATTTTTTCGCGTCTTCTTTCAACTCACTGATAATTAAGTTTTTCAATGATTCAGGATTCGCCAATTGTTCACGAATAATGGCAGCACGTGCTTCTAATTCTTCTTGTTCACGGCGAATTTCCATTTCTTCAAGCTTGGCTAAATGGCGTAGCTTTAACTCCAAAATGGCTTCGGCCTGAATTTCATCAATACCAAAATGCGCCATCAACTCGGCTTTAGGATGATCTTCTTCACGAATAATCCGAATCACGGTATCAATATCTAAATAGGCAATCAGCAAACCTGCCAAAATGTGCAGTCGCTTTTCGATTTTATTAAGATGATATTGCAAACGACGTGTGACAGTATTTTTACGAATCTCAATCCATTCCAGCAAAATACGACGAATCGATTTCACCTGCGGACGACCATCTGCGCCAATCATGTTCATATTGACACGATAGCTCGATTCTAAATCGGTCGTGGCAAACAAGTGACTCATCACCGCTTCGGCATCAATACGGTTAGAACGGAGTACAATCACCAAACGGGTTGGGTTTTGATGGTCAGATTCATCACGCACATCGCTCACCAACGGCAGTTTTTTCGCCTGCATTTGATCGGCAATTTGGGTAATGATTTTTGAACCCGAAACCTGATACGGCAATTCGGTAATCACGATTTCATTTTTTTCGATGCTGTACACCGCACGCATACGGTAACTACCGCGACCTGTACTTTGCATTTTCAGCAATTCTTCAGGTGGGGTAATAATTTCAGCTTTGGTCGGTAAATCTGGCGCAGGAATATATTCTGCGACTTTTTCATCGGTTAAATTTGGGTTGCGAATCAGGGCAATTGTGCCTTTCACCACTTCACGCAAGTTATGCGGTGGAATATCGGTCGCCATTCCCACGGCAATACCTGTGGTGCCATTCAGCAAAATATTCGGTACACGCGCAGGCAAATTGACAGGTTCTTTTAATGAACCATCAAAGTTATCTTGCCAATCACAAGTACCTTGCCCCAATTCGGCCAAAAGCACTTCACTATATTGCGATAGTTTGGCTTCGGTATAACGCATGGCGGCAAAGGATTTAGGATCATCGGGTGAACCCCAGTTGCCCTGCCCTTCAATAAATGGGTAACGATAACTGAACGGCTGCGCCATCAACACCATAGCTTCATAACAAGCATAATCACCATGTGGATGGTATTTACCCAATACATCCCCTACGGTACGGGCCGATTTTTTCGGTTTGCCGCTGTGCTTGAGTCCAAGCTCACTCATGGCGTACACAATACGGCGTTGTACAGGTTTCAAACCATCGCTGATATGGGGTAATGCACGATCCATAATCACGTACATGGCATAGTTAAGGTATGCACGTTCAGTAAATTCTGCTACGGAACGGTTTTCTGTTGCATGATGCGCAAGGCTTGTCATAAAACCTGTCGTCCTAAATCATTTGTTTTTGTATCAATCGGCTTATGCTATGCCGCAGCAGCATCCTGCACAAGGGCTAGTAAGGATGCTCTGCGACAATTTGTGTCTTATGCCGTAAAAATATTCATTTTATAAAAACAGCAATGCAATATTCTAACAAGTCATTCTATGAGGCTCTATTGACACGTTATAGATGTTTGAAACAATACTTATTACATAAAAATTCCTTTATTTTTATCAATGTAAATGCTGTTTTTGTGATATAAAACACACTGAAGTTTTTTATTGAAAGTTTAAATTTATTGTAACGGTTCTTTTGGATTTCGCTATGCAGACCTATATTCCTTATCAGCTTCGGGTAAAGTTAAAACAAATTGATCCTATTCTTGATAATAAATGGCAGCAGCAGCTAAACGCAATTCTTTCCGCTACACCTAAAGAACTGCATGAAAAAATAGAAGAACGATACTTAAAACCCAAAAATATTCACTGGAATTATCTTACAGCAACCTTTGAATTTCATGGTTACATCCGTCTGCAAGACATTCCACAGTACACACAGCATCCAGAATTATTACAACTCTCCAAAAACGTACAAAGTAGCTTTGACTATTTAGAAACCTACCAAACCGACTTTCAAATCGCCGATTTTCTAGAAACGGTGATTCATGAAATGAATCAAATTGAATTACATGAGCCTAAGGATATTCAAGCCCAACTTTTACTCAAAAAAGCGTTTTTATATGATGCTGCTTTAATTATTCGTGATTTAGACTTCACCGTTACAACTAACCATCGTAATCTAGATCAAGCACAAATTCGTAGTTTTATCTTTGAAGTGTTTATGAAAAGTGAAATTTTGGGCAATTGGTTTGCTTATATTTTACCAAGTGAATATGCACAACAAAAACCATCAATTTTTCAGGATTACTTTGTTCATGAACTGCATGTTCGTGACTTTGAAATTATCGATGCTACAGATTACTATTTTATTGTGAGTAGTTCCTACGACAGCCGTGTATCTGCTTATTCCATTCGACGCTTTTTAACAGAAGAAAACTTTGGCGTAGAAAATAAATTTTATATTAGTGGCTTAGTTCTTGATCCGAAAAAGTTAGATCAAATTAATTATATTGAAAATTTTAAACAGCAAATGACACAAATTATCGGCATTCAACGTCAAATGAATCCGCATATTGTGGAGTTGATTGAATCTTTACACCTATATAAGCAAGAGCAACTTTTACCACAAATGAAAAAAGTGGTGGATATTCAAGGTTTTTCTACAGATCATTTAGTCAAAGAGCATTTAGACTGCTTAGAAAAAGACCTTTGTTTGCAAGTGCTTGAACCATTTGCAAGAGGTTTAAAACAAAGTGTGCAACAGTCTGATGAATTAGAGTTTTGTTATTTAAATCTGAAACGTTTAATGACTGAACTCTTACATCAGTTTGAAGCTTTATCTCAAGAACCCATGTTGCAATTTAATCCATACGCCCGCGGCTTTAAATATCGTTTGATTGCATATTTGCATTTATTGGTACAGCGTCGCGCACAAGTTTTTGTGCTCTTTGAAGATGAATATCACTATCAACGACATTTAAATGCGGTAATCGCCCCTGTTCAAAAGATCAGAGAGCATGTGAATGCTGCGATTGAACAGAGCCGCCATATACAACAACAAATACGTAGTCTCGAACGAGAAATTCAAACAAATGAAAAAGCGGGATTTTTTAAACGTTTGCTGAAAAAATCTGAAAATAATCAGGTGAAAATAGAGAAGCTGAAAAAGAGCCTGATTGATATTCAAGATCGCTGTTATATTGGAATTATTAGTATTCAAAAACAGGCAACCCAACAAAGTGTTTATTTAGAAGCCAAGAATCTCATTAGCAGAATTGACCCTAAAATCCGTCACTATGCTTTTGCCAATGGTGAAAATGGTATAACACGCTTACCATTATTGTTACAACTTCCTGAAGATCGGCATAGTTTTAACATGCAAAATATCGCCTTGGCTTTAAATCAGGAATTCGTTCTGACTGCTAAACCTTGGAGCCAGTAAGCGTAAATTCCTCAAACAGGTTTACGCTTACTGTCATTTCAAGTTGGAAGATGGGTTTATTTTAAGCTTACAAACCTATCGACTCTAAAGTTCTGCCTTTGGTTTCTTCACCCAACACCACAATCACCAAGGCAACGGCCAATAAAACCGCTGTAAACATCATAAAGACATAACTAAAGCCATTTTGCATGACCATCATGTGTGTGACCACCATCGGGGCGATAATACCGCCCATACGCCCAATCGCCGAGGCCCAACCTGAACCAAAAGCACGAATATTGGTTGGATATTGTTCAGGAGTATAAGTGTATAGCACACCCCATGCGCCCAAGTTGAAGAACGACATCAAACAACCCCAGAACATGATCATCGCTACACTGTCGGCCTGACCAAAGAAATAAGCCGATACGGCACACATGCCAATAAAACCAGCTAGTGTGGCTTTGCGCCCTAATTTTTCGACCAGCCAAGCAGCTGCAATATAACCGGGTAATTGCGCCAAAATCATGCCCAACACATATTCAAATGACTGTACGATGCTGTAGCCTTGCTGCACCAACAGACTAGGCAACCAAGTGAAAATGCCATAATAGGAATAGACAATGCCAAACCAAATCAGCCACAGCATTAAACTACGGCGTGCAAATGGCCCCGACCACAGTTGGGTAAAAGAGATATGCTGTTTAGCGGCAACAGGCTGAACTTCAATCTGTTCAATGACTTCTACCCCACATTGACGCTCAAACTTTTGTACCAGTGCATGTGCTTCGGCAATACGACCACGATTGATCAGATATGGGATAGATTCAGGGACTTTTTTCCAGATAACCAAGGCATATAAGGCAGGCAAACCACCGATTAAAAATGCTGTATGCCAATCAAATTTTGGAATCACAAAATAAGAAACCAATGCCGCACATAACCACCCCAAGCCCCAAAAACTTTCCAGCAATACAATAAAACGCCCACGCACATGTGCAGGAATGTATTCACTGACCAAAGTCACCGCTACGGGAAGCTGCCCGCCCAAACCTAAACCGACAATAAAGCGAAAGACCAGTAACCAAGTTAAATTCGGCGCAAAGGCACAAGCGGCAGTAGCTAGACTGTAAATCACCAAGGTGGTGGCAAATACAGTTTTACGTCCAATTTTATCGGCCAGACCACCTGAAAAGACTGCCCCAATGGCCATTCCGACAAAACCAATCGACACCACCATGCCTTTTTCGGCAGGGGTCATGCTCCAGTCTTCTGCCATTTTTGCCAAAATAAAGGAGATCAGTCCTGTATCCATGGCATCAAACATCCAGCCCAGACCAATCACCACCAGTAGGCTATAGTGGAATTTTCCAATGGGTAGACGTTGCACACGCGAAACTAAATCCATAACACACTCTTTAAGTTGGCTAAAAGGATATGGGCTAAAACACAACTGCTGTTGTATTTTTATACTATGAATTGACAGGATGTGGATAGCATTAAAAAACCGATCTAGTGATCGGTTCGCTTCTATTTAGATATTCAATACAATTCTTATAACCAATTAGGTTTCATCTTTAGAGGATGCTGAATGTTCATCATCGTCCTGATAAATAAATTTAGGCATTTCTAAGCCAAAATAAATCGCAATCAAACGCAAAGTAAAACCAAAAACAAGTGTTGAGATCACGGTCAATTCAAGCGACAAACCGATTTCGATACACAACCAATAGCAAATCACGGACACAAAAGAAATACTGGCATATAGCTCACGGCGGAACACTAAAGGCACATCGTTACACAGAATATCACGCAGAATCCCACCTGACACACCTGTTAAGACGCCTGCAACGGCAGACACCACAAAGCCATGCCCCATTTCCAAAGCAATTTGACAACCAATAATAGTGAAGCCAATTAAGCCTAAAGCATCGAGCACCAAGAAAATGGAACGTAAATGACGCATCCATTTGGCAATTAAAATGGTGATAAAAGCTGCAATACAGGTCAGCACCAAATATTCAGGATGTTTGACCCAAGTCAGCGGATAATGCCCCAACAATACATCTCGCACCGAACCACCGCCCAATGCGGTGACACAGGCAATTAAGGTGACACCAAACCAGTCCATGCTGCGACGCCCTGCAGACAATGCGCCTGTCATCGCTTCTGCGGTAATCGCGATTAAGTAAATGACCAACAACAACATGGACTTGCCCTTCTTTCACTAGGCCAATAGATGCGCGTTATAATAAGCGAAAAACCAAGATAAAGTTATAAAAATTGCGCACAACATTGCTTAAATTTTTTACCCGAACCACAAATACACGGCTGTTTCATGGTCGGCTGTTGCCCTGTGGTCGGATCTAGAAAATACCAGCGTGCCTGATGTTGCACAAAATGGGAAATTTCATGGTGAATTTGCGCCTGCTTAGCATCATGGTAATGGGCTTTAAATTCAACTTGGGCATGGCTTTTATCTAACTTTTCATTGCTATTCAGCACTTCGAGCTTTAACCATTGATTCGACTTGCTCCAATCTGCAATTGCGCCAACATCCAGACTTGCCTGTTGTCCTAGCGCAGTGGTTTGCACAATATAATCAATTTGTTGTAAGGCAAAAGCACTATAGCGTGAACGCATGAGTTGGCTTGCAGTTTCCGCATGTGCCTGCCCTACGTGTAAAGGTTGGCAGCAGTGTTGATAATCGCCCTGCCCGCATGGACATGCCAAATTCTTCATCAATATTCCAAAACAATTTTAAATAGACAATCATCTTAAATAAAAGATAGGAAAATAGCCCGATATACGGGCTATTTTCGGTGGGGTATTTGCAAACTATTCTTCGTCAGAACTTCCTTGCTGAATCAAATGCACTTTTTCAATTTTATGTCCATCCATGGTCACAATTTCAAAAACATAACCATCGGAAAGCAGCTTTTCACCGTTTTCAGGCAAACGCCCCAAATGGAATAAAATATAGCCTGATAAAGTTGAATATTGCTCGCTTTCATCCACCAAATCACGACCTAATAATAAAGATACGTGGCGAATATCAATGGAACCATCTAGCAATAATGTGCCATCTTCCAAACTTTCAGCACTGGCTTCGAGTGCATCTTCATCTGGGAATTCACCTGCAATTGCTTCCAGAATATCAATGGGTGTGGCAACGCCTTCAATCGAGCCGTATTCATTCAGCACAATCGCCATTTGCAGCGGTGCTTGACGCAATTGCTCCATCACCATCAAAACTTGGGCATTTTCATGCACAATTACGGGTTCACGCAAATGTGTTTCAAAGTCCAGTACACCTGTTTCAATGTATTGATTCATAACTTTATGGGTTAAGACAATGCCTGAAATATTGTCCAGTTCACCACGTGCCACAATCACTCGTGAATGGGTCATACTTAATAATTGGCTGCGAATTGAAGCATCATCTTCGTCTAAATCAATCCATTCCAATTCAGGGCGTGGCGTCATCACCGACTTTACAGGACGCTCAGATAAGCCCAACACTCCTTGTACCATCACGCTGTGATAGACGCCATTTTCAGCATCAAAGACTTCATCAGCAAAGGCGCGGGTAGCCAAAACATCTTCGTTGATATGACTGCTTTCTGTCGTATTTTGACTTTTGCCACCTAACATCCGCATCACAGCCGAAGCAGTACGGTAGCGTAAATCGGTGGTGGTCACGGTTTTTTCCTGATTTCTGCGGATGGTTTGGTTCAGGAATTCAATCATCACCGAGAAGCCGATGGCGGCATATAAATAGCCTTTTGGAATGTGATAGCCAAAGCCTTCCACCACCAATGAGAAACCAATCATCATCAGGAAGCACAGGCATAGAATCACCACGGTAGGATGCTTATTGACAAAGTCCATGAGCGCTTTAGAGGCCCACAACATAATGCCTATCGCAATGATCACCGCAATCATCATGACCGATAAATGCTGCACCATGCCCACAGCAGTAATCACGCTGTCGAGTGAGAACACCGCATCTAGCACTACAATCTGCACAATCACCATCCAGAAAGTCGCATGCACAGGGTTTTCTTCTTTTAGTGCAGGTTTGCCTTCAATGCGTTCGCGCAGTTCCATGGTGCCTTTAAACAATAGGAACACACCACCGAACAGTAAGATCAGGTCACGTCCAGAGAAAGGATGTTCAAAAATATGGAACAGAGGTTGGGTCAGAGTGACGACCCACGCGATAGAGGCGAGTAAAATCAGGCGCATCCCCAAGGCGAGAAGCAAGCCCACCACCCGTGCCGTATTGCGTTGTTCTGGCGGTAACTTTTCTGCCAAAATGGCAATAAACACCAAGTTATCAATGCCTAATACAATTTCGAGTACGATCAGGGTCAATAACCCAACCCACGCTGCGGGGTCAGACATCCATTCAAAGATCATGTGCTCTTCTCCTGAATATCATGGGTCATAAGTGCCATACGGCAATGACACTGAAAAGATAAGTTTGCTTGCTCTAGTTGGCACAGCATGTAATTTAAAAATATTCGTTCGGTGCGACTACTGCCACTGTCCATGACGATTCTATAGTTGTCAGACAAGCTTTGAGTATAGGAAAGTTTGCGCTCAGATTCATCCCCTTTTTGCGACATCATCCACGTCAATGCAGCACTTTCACAAATCTTTGCAAATTGAACACTGCATACTGACGGGTTTGTCATATTTGAGCACTAAGCTAGAGCCAACAAAAAGAACATGCTATGGTGAAGAAAATAAATGAATAGCGAATTAAGAATGACCCAATATATCAATAATCCATCTCCTCAAACCTCTCAACCTTTAGTGGCACTGTACTGTGGTTCGCGCTCTGGCAATAACCCGATTTATCAGGAAAAAGCAGTACAACTGGCAAGAAAACTAGCCGAGCAAGGCTTTGGTATGGTCTACGGCGGCGCGAGTATTGGATTAATGGGTTTGGTTGCTGACACCGTTGTGCAACATGGTGGGCAAGCGGTGGGAGTAATTCCTGAATTTATGCTGGATTATGAAATTGCCCACAGTAATTTAACCGAATTACACGTAGTCAAAAGCATGCATGAGCGTAAGGCGATGATGGCAGATCGTGCCAGTGCCTTTGTGGCGTTACCAGGTGGCTTGGGTACTTTTGAAGAAATTTTGGAAATTGCCACTTGGGGGCAATTGAATCAGCACCAAAAACCGATGATTTTATATAATGTGAATGGCTTTTATGATGCTCTGATTCAGCAATTAGATCATGCGGTACACGAAGGTTTTTTACCACCACAGCACCGCGCTAAACTGATCGTGTGTAACCACTCCCATAAAATTATTAATGCCTTGAAGAATTTGGATTCTCCACGTCATTTTGTGGGTTGAACTTTTTTAGCTACATGAAATAGCAATAAAAATGAAAGTGAAAGCGAGTCGGTGACTCGCTTTTTTTAATTCACTGTTCATTGGTTTTTACAGCACAAAAAAGAGAACACCAAAGTGCCCTCTTTAATAGATTTCTAATTTTGCAATGCTGTTAGTTAAGCTTGATTTGGTAGACGGCAGTAGTTCCACTGACTTCATTACCCACAACTAACAGTGGCTTGCCGTTAGGCGAGTCTTTGGCTGCAATAAAGATCAAACCTTCGGGACCGAGATTTGAATTTTCAACGGTAACCTCATTACCTTCTGCATCGAAAGATGTACGGGTTTCACCAAACTTACGATCATTAAAATACTCAACAAAAGATGCTTGTGTCGGTTGGGTAATGTCGTACACCATAATGCCACCCATACGCTCCAACCCAATAAAGGCAAAAGTTTTTTGACCAATTTTACCTAAAGCAATGCCTTCAGGCTCAGGGCCTTTATTGTCACTACGATCATCTATACTTAATTTTTCATGATTGGTATTAAAGTATTCTGGAAATAATTCAGCAGCTTTACGTTCAAAGTCATTTTTTGAGTCCCAAACAATTTTTTTGGTTTTAGGATCTACAATACTGAACGAGCGGCCACCATAAGCATATAGTTTGTCATAGGTCATGAAACCATCGCTGTCTAGCACAGGCTCACCATTTGTATCTTTCTTGTAACCTTGCGTCCAAGTAATCGTCAAACGACCCAATTGTGAATCTTTAATTAAATTATCTGCACAAACTTCATTGGCATCTGTAGTGGTACATGCTTTAAATACGTTTGAATCAAGCTTTGCGCCTTTAACCCCTGACTTTAATAGACGTAAATGCGCTGCATAATCGCCATTGGTACTGAAGCCTTTATTATTGAATAAGTGTTTAACACGAATTTCTTCTGCATAACCCTGAGTTATTTCATCCGTACCAAAATATAAGTCTTCATCAACCAACCATTCACGCGCATCACCTTCATTGGCAGTGACCAAGTAGCTTTGTCCATTGGCTTGATATTGCGCAATTGCATCTGGCATATACATGCCATATAAGCCTGGCCAAGCTTGAATATTAATCATCCCCTCATTTTTAGCACAGGCTGTAATCGTTTTACCGTTATAGTCTTGCTTACCAACAACACAATCACGATCACCTGCATCTAAAGCATTTGCAGCTAAGCCAAAGTTTTTATAACCCAATGGGAAAATATCGACCACTTGGTCTTGAATCAAATCAATTACAGCAATAGCATTGTTTTCTTGTAGACTTGCCCAAGCAGTTTTACCATCGTCACTCACCGCAATATATTCAGGCTCTAAATCTTGTGCGACAGTCGCATTTGGCCCAAAAATACGCACGCCCGCATCAAGCAATTCCTGCTTACGTGTATTCCATGCCTGAAAATCTGCAGTTTTTACAGTAGGCTTGTTGATGTCAGTTAGATTAATAATACTGATTGAACCTTCTGGATCAATCTTATAACCTTCATTTGGCTCACCTTCATTGGCAACCAAGACTTTTTTGCCATCTGGAGTAAAAGTCAACATATCAGGCAATGCACCGACTTCAACTTTGCTGATAAAGCTCAGGTCTTTGGCTTTAAAAAATGCCACGATGCCTTTATCAGTTTTAGGTGTTGCCTGAACAGCTAAAGCGACAATACCTTGATGTACCGCAACACTATTGACTTCAGAATTCGCCAAATGAGTCTTGGCATCCAAGCTGTTCAGCTTAACAGGTGCACTTGGGTTGCTTAAATCCAGTACATCGACCACGCCATTTTTCGCATTGACTACAAATAAACGCTTACTTTCAGCATCATAAGCAGGAATTTCCGCAGCACTCGCACCAAAAACTTGTGCATCGTATTCCCCTAAACGCTCCAAACTAATTGTTGTAGGTGTTGCTTCAACAACTTCTTCTTTTACAGGAATAGGATCATTATTATCATTACATCCCACCATCCCCACAGACAATAAAGCCAACATTAATGCAGAAATTTGCGTTTTCATAAATTACTCATCATTTTTCTAAATGCACCCAACTTACAAACTCAAAGTGAATAATCGGTGACAAATAGATGACAATTTCATTGCATTTCCTTGAATTTTCAAACACTTTTCATGTTTTTATAGATGCAGTCCGCTAGATTGCAAAATGGTTTAAACTAGACCAAATGTCCATTTTGCCGAGTTATGAACCAAACACCGACCCATCAAGCCCTGCATCCTGAATACCGTCTTTTGGTATTTCTGGTTTCAATTGGCTTTTTTATGCAGGCGCTCGACACCACCATTGTGAATACAGCAATCCCTGCAATGGCGCATAGCTTGCAGGAAGATCCGCTGCGGATGCACAGTGTTGTGGTGGCGTATGTGCTCTCGGTGGCGGCGTGTATTCCATTAAGTGGATGGCTGGCAGATCGTTTTGGAGTACGCAACACCTATTTTGCAGCGATTATCATTTTCACCCTTGCCTCTTTGGGTTGTGCTGCAGCAGCGAGTCTGAATGAATTGCTGTTTTATCGGGTGATTCAAGGTATTGGTGGCGCATTGCTCTTGCCTGTCGGGCGCTTGGCGATGTTAAAAATTATTCCACGCACCCAGTTTTTATCTGCCATGAGCCTGATGAGTCTGGCAGGGTTGATTGGCCCCTTAATTGGCCCAACGCTGGGTGGCTGGTTGGTCGAAGTCGCCACGTGGCACTGGATTTTCCTGATCAATATTCCTATGGGCATCTTGGGCTGTTGGATTTGTATCAAAGCCATGCCAAATGTGACTGAAACTGAAGTTAAAAACTTTGATTTTCTCGGGTTTATCCTATTAGTTGTGGCTATGGCGGGCTTATCTTTAGGCATCGAAAATTTTGCCAACCCACAACATAATCTGCTTTGGAATTTAGCGTTAATCTTGGCTGGCGGTATTGCCGCAGCATGCTATGCCCGCCATGCCCATACTCATCAAAATGCCTTATTTCGCAGCGATTTATTTAAAAATCGCTTATATGCCATTGGTATTTTAGGTAACTTTTTTGCCCGCTTCGGGGGCAATGCCATGCCTTTTATCATGCCAATCATGCTACAGGTGGCTTTTGGTTTTGAACCATTTATCACAGGTTTGATGATGATTCCGACTGTGCTCGGTTCTTTGGTATCTAAACCAATTATTCGGCCTTTAATTCAACGTTTTGGCTATCGGCAGTTTTTACTGACCAATACGTTATTGGTCGGGGCGTGTATTGCTAGTTTTGCGCTGACCACTGCTGAAACTGCGACTTGGTTACGTGCCTTGCATTTTTTTATATTTGGGGTGCTTAATTCATTGCAGTTTGTGGGTATGAATACCTTTACACTCAAAGATTTACCTCAACAAGATGCCAGCAGCGGCAATAGTTTTTTATCCATGATTATGATGCTGTCGATGAGTATTGGCGTGGCATTGGCAGGTACTTTGGTGAATATGTTTAGTGCCTATTACGGCGCAGGACAGTTAGTCAGTGCCTTTCATGCCACTTTAATTTGTTTGGGTGTATTAAATATTTTGGCATTTTTAGTGTTTTGGAATATCCCCAAACACACGGCTGTTTAAAACGCCATTACCGAAAGCGCATGGTGCTACACCGCACTGCACGTTATGATATGACTTTGCTCCGCGAAGCTTTTTCAACATGCGCAAACCGTCCAATCAAGCTAAAAACTCAGCTTTTACACCGCACTATCGTATGACCATTGCGATGCTTGGCAGTGCTGTTTTGGCGGTTTTATTGTATTTGGGTGTGTTGCGCCAACAACCTGCAGCAACCGAAGAATATCCGATTCAAGGATTTGACGTGTCACATCATCAAGGCGATGTTCAGTGGCATAAAATTTCCCCACAAAAATATGCCTTTGTCTATTTAAAAGCCACCGAAGGGGGCGATTTTAAAGACCGTAAATTTCAGGATAACTGGCTCAAAGCCCGTGAACATGGCTTTTTGGTCGGCGCCTATCATTTTTATCGCTTATGCCGTGATGGAGCAATTCAGGCAGAAAACTTTATTGCAACTGTTCCCAAAAAAACCGACAGTTTGCCCCCCGTGATTGACTTGGAGTATGACAGCAACTGCATTAATACCTATAGCAAAGAACAGTTACTGCACCAAATTCAAATCATGCATGATGCGCTATATCAACATTATGAAAAACAACCGATTTTTTATGTATCCAAAGCCTTTTACAATATGGTATTGACTGAAAGTTTCAAGCAAACCCCTCTATGGGTCAGAGAATATCAGGGTAAACCACAACTGGCAGGTCAGCCAAAATGGTTGTTTTGGCAACATACCAATCAGGGTCAAATAAAAGGTATTCACACCCCAGTCGACCTAAATGTTTTTTATGGCAATAGCAAACAATGGCAGCATTTTTTAACAGACAACGCAATTCAACCCACAAGACTTGAACCGAACCAGAAAAAATAACAAGATAGCTGCATCACAATAAAAAAGTACCGTCATGAAAATTATGAAAGGGCTGCTTTGGGCTGCTCTTACGCTCAGCATTTGTGCAGGATTTGCACTGCTTTACCTATTACAACCCGCAGGCAAACTAGAACAATTTTCCGCATGGCAATATTCAACAAAAACCGCAAATGCCAACTTAAAAGTACATTATTTTGGCGTATCTACCCTATTGTTTGATGATGGTGAAAACCAAATTCTGATTGATGGATTTTTTAGTCGCCCCTCTCTTGCACAAGTCATGTGGAACAAGTTAGACAGCCAACCAGCCTTATTGCACAAGTTGATTCAACAGCATCAATTACAACGCACACGTGCGATTTTGATCACCCATTCGCATTATGATCACACGCTAGATTTGCCATTTTTGGCGCAGCAACTCAAACACAGTCAAATCATCGGTTCAGAAAGTAGTTTGAACATTGCCCGTGGTGCCGCAATTCCTGAATCTCGATTAAGCCTTGTCAATCCTGCCCAACCAATACAGATTGGAAAGTTTAAGATTACGGCTATTCCATCACAGCATACCCCTGCCACCGCTGTGAATAATGATTTAGGTGAACAAATTCAACAACCATTGTCCTTACCTGCCCGTTTTTATGAATTTAAAGAAGGCGGCAGTTTTGATTATTACATTCAGCATCCTGAACAGAACATTTTAGTCAAAGCCAGTACAGGCGCGATTTCTAAACAATTACAACACTTGCAGGTAGATACTTTATTTTTAGGGATTGCACAGCTCTCTAAACAATCGGTTGCTTTTCAACAGCATTATTTAGATGAAACTGTGGGAACGTTGCGCCCTCGTGTCGTGATTCCAATTCATTGGGATAATTTTTTCCAGCCTTTAGCGCGCCCTTTAGAGTTTTTGCCCCGCATTGCCGACCATAGCCCACGGAGTTTACAGCGTTTGATCGACTATGCAGAACAGCAATCGACACAGGTGATTTTGCTGAATAGCAACACGCCTTATCCGCTTGCTCCGATGCTACAACCGACTTCCTAAACATGCGATACTGTTGAAATCTAAACGCTTCATCTAGTTTGTGCCATGCGGAAAATCATTCATATTGATATGGATGCCTTTTATGCCTCTGTTGAGCTGCGCAGTCGTCCTGAATTGCAGCATTTACCTGTGGTGATTGCTTCGCATCATCCTCGTGCTGTGATTGCCGCGGCATCCTATCCTGCGCGTGAGTTTGGTTTACGTTCTGCCATGTCGATGGCACAAGCCCGCAAACGCTGCCCGCAGGTGGTGGTACTCGAACCCAATTTTGCACTCTATCGTGAGGTTTCCACACAAATTCATCAGATTTTTCAGCGTTATACACCACTTATTGAACCCTTGTCTTTAGATGAAGCTTATTTAGATGTCACCGAAAATTTACAAGGTATTCCAAGTGCAACTGAAGTCGCAATGCGGATTCGGGCAGATATTTTTCAAAGTACAGGTTTAACGGCCTCGGCAGGTGTCGCACCGAATAAATTTTTAGCCAAAATTGCTTCGGACTGGCATAAACCCAATGGCATTTGCGTGATTAAACCCAGTCAAGTGCAGCAGTTTATTCAGGACTTACCCTTAAAGAAAATTCCAGGCGTAGGTAAAGTCACGCAGGAAAAATTAAAAAGCTTGAATTTAAATACCTTGGGCGATTTGCAACACATTGAAGAAAACCTGTTGATTCATCATTTTGGCAAATATGGAAAACGCCTGTTTTTATTTGCCCAAGGGATTGATGAACGTCCTGTGCAGGCAGAACGTGAGCGCCAGCAAATTTCCAAAGAAATCACCTTTGATGATGACTTAAACTTAGCCGAATGTGCAGCTTACTGGTCTAGCTTGATTGATCAGGTTTGGCACAGTTTAGTGAAAAAACAATATGTTGCACGTGGCGTATCGGCCAAATTGAAACTCAAAAATTTTCAGGTCTTACAACATAGCAAAAGTTTTAAACAGCCTCTTGAAACTAAAAATGATCTTGAAAAAGTCCTGCAGCTTTTGCTTCACGAAATGCATATTCCCGCACAGGATCAATTCCGTTTAATTGGGGTCGGTCTGTATCAACTCAGCCCTGCCGATGAGCAAGCACAACTATCTTTGCTGTAAATATCACAACTCATAAATATCACGGATTTTAAAGCGGTAAACTTCCCGCTCTACATAAAACATACCTAGCCAATACTTGCCGATGAATACTAAAGCTATTTTTGTATAAATTTCAGCCAAAAGAATAAAAATAAGACAATTTACCCTTCACAGTTGTGCTTTTTAGAGTAATCTATGCGCGCGATGTATTTATCCGTACATACGCTGAGATGTCAAAAATCACCATTACTTTTGGCATACTTGTCCTGTGATTGGCGTGACGATCAAATCCGAAGATTACAGGACAACTCTGCGCTTGGCACTTCGCCGCTTTAATACCGCATCTCTCTTTTCCTCATATTTTCCATTCAACTACTTTTTATTTTAAGCAGACTACTGCCTGCATATTTTCCACGTGCTTGCCTGCCTCTATAATACCTCACGCTTTTTATACCTAATCGCTTGGCGCGAGGATCACACCCAATGGCTGTTCAACGTCTACATATTCAAAAACGTTATTCTGAAATTGCAATTTCTGGAAATTTAGTCCATTTGGCAGGGCAACTGGCAGAAGACACACA
Organism: Acinetobacter sp. YH1901141; assembly: GCF_013416935.1. Classification (NCBI taxonomy): domain Bacteria; kingdom Pseudomonadati; phylum Pseudomonadota; class Gammaproteobacteria; order Moraxellales; family Moraxellaceae; genus Acinetobacter; species Acinetobacter sp. YH1901141. The sequence goes on from NZ_VPEY01000001.1 coordinate 319,210, forward strand.
ACAAGATATTGTGGGGCAAACCCAACAAACACTTGCCCTGATTGATCGTTTACTGGCAGATGCGGGTACAGATAAAAGTCACATCATGTCGGTGATGATTTTTCTAAAAAACATTGAGCGCGATTATGCCGCAATGAATCAAGTTTGGGATGCTTGGGTGGCAGATATACAAGCTTTACCGCGTACCTGCGTAGAAGCCAAGTTATACCATCCTGACGTTTTGGTTGAGATGACTGTGGTTGCAGTCAAACCTGAATAGCAACCCAACGTAAAATAGACACGATTAAATCAAGAGTCACAGCCAATTAAAAAAATCAGCATGTCATGGCGACATGCTGATTCATATTGTCTATCTAGTGACTTTAGCGGCAAGCGTTTAGCCCAATACCTTCACTTTATGGCGTACAGAATGCGCTAAAAAATCATACTTTTTTAAGGCTGTATCCAAATCTTCTAAGTCTGCATACGATGACGGTGACTGCCCAAAAGCTTCACGCAATTCGTGATATTCAGGCACATCTTCATAACGCAGCACTTTATAACCCGCCAAACGCAGCAATTCATCTTGGTATTGCGCATTGCGGCTACGTTTCAGCATCAACAAATCATCTAAGGCTACAATTGCAACGACCTGATGATTAGCATCCAACACCACAAAATCGGCCATCATATTGCGGTATTTATGTCGAGTACGTGAAAATTTCGTGGTCAGCAAGGCATCAAAAGACACATGCGCCAAGATGATATGTTGAGGTAAAATTTCCTGCAAACGTGTATACGTCAGCTGTTCATTTAAGCTAAAAATTGCACGTTGCTTTAGTGCACTGTCCTGAGGTTTTTCTCTATTTTCCAAGCCCTTAACCGCCATCAAGAGAAAGAAAATCAGTATCAAAACCCCAATCAAAATATAAATGGTCATTATTCAATCCTTAAAATCATTTTTATAGTTGTTTCGGCTTCATGCCGATTTTTTCATCAAATCAGTATATAACACGCTTTTATATTTAAACGTTCCATTTAAGAAACTACATGAAACATTGACAAAACCATCATAGAAACAGAAATTTTGTTTCACAAGCCAGCCTTTTGTCTAAGTGCTGTAGCATCTAAGCGTGTTTTTATCATTAGATACGAATACTGTATAGCATGCAAAAAAATAACAAAGCAATGCTTAACAGATTCGATTGTCGGACAATTCCGATGAAATGAAAAGCAAACAAAAAAGGCGCTGCAGCGCCTTTTGATGGATCTTAACTTCAAGTACTAAGCTTTCGATTTTGGCTTAGATTTTTTGTGTGAAAATGGACGTTTTTCACCTGTTTCACGTGGCGGCAAACCTGTGTGCTGAGTCAATATCTGCCCTTTCTTCGGACGATTACTGTTCTGAGCACGATTACCACTTTGCCCCGTACGTTTTTGTGAATCACCCGCGACAGTCGAGTTTTTCTTACGTGCCGTTTGATACTGTCCATCTGTGCCTTGCGGCTGATAGGTTGGAATCAGGTGCTGTTTAGAGTTCCCGATTAAATCTGCACGTCCCATTTCTTTTAAGGCTTCACGCAACAACGGCCAGTTGTTTGGATCATGGTAACGTAAGAAAGCTTTATGCAAACGACGACGTTTTTCGCCTTTGACAATATCCACATTTTCGGTATAACGCGCCACTTTGGCCAGTGGGTTTTTACCTGTGTAATACATGGTCGAAGCGGTCGCCATTGGCGATGGATAGAAAGTCTGTACCTGATCGGCACGGAAACCATTCTTTTTCAGCCACAACGCCAAATTCATCATGTCGTAATCGGTCGTTCCCGGATGCGCGGCAATAAAGTACGGAATTAAATATTGCTCTTTGCCCGCCTCTTTACTGAAACGATCAAACATTTGTTTAAAGCGGTCATACGTACCAATACCCGGTTTCATCATCTTAGATAATGGACCTTTTTCGGTATGCTCTGGTGCAATTTTTAAATAACCGCCCACATGATGCGTCACCAATTCACGTACATATTCAGGGTTCAACACCGCCAAGTCATACCGCAAACCTGAACCAATCAGAATTTTTTTAATGCCTTTCAGTTCACGTGCTTTACGATACAACTGAGTTAAAGGTGCATGATCAGTGTGTAAGTTTTGACATACGCCCGGAAATACACAGGAAGGTTTACGACAATTCTTTTCAATTTCAGGGTCTTTACAATGCAAACGGTACATATTTGCAGTCGGGCCACCCAAGTCTGAAATAATGCCAGTAAAGCCAGGTGCAGTATCCCGAATTTTTTCCACTTCACGCAAAATGGATTCTTCAGAACGGTTTTGGATAATTCGTCCTTCGTGTTCGGTAATCGAACAGAAAGTACAGCCACCAAAACAACCACGCATGATATTGACCGAAAACTTGATCATATCAAAAGCAGGGAAACGTGCATTGCCATAAGATGGATGCGGCAAACGTGCATACGGTAAATCGAATACATAGTCCATTTCTTCCGTAGTCAACGGAATAGGCGGTGCATTCAACCACACATCACGTTCACCATGCTTTTGCACCAAAGCACGCGCATTGCCCGGGTTAGTTTCTAAATGCAAAATACGGTTAGCATGCGCATACAGCACAGGATCATTCGCCACTTCCTCAAAAGAAGGCAAACGAATCACTGCCAATTCACGTGGGGGTAATTTGTGTTTAATTGCTTTTGAAGCAGGCTGCAATTGCACAATCTGGGTATCTGCATCTAGCTGATCACCTTCACGAACAATTGGATTGCTGACTACATCTTTCTGGAAATTTTGATATTGCGCGAGGTTGTTGCCCTTATCTTTTTCAATCTCACAACCGTCTAAATCTTCGGTCATCACATAAGGGTTGATGATTGGATCGACACGGCCCACGCTATCTACATCATTAGATGCAATTTCAACAAATTTGGATTTAGACGCACGGTTATGTTTATTGATAATAAATGCTGTACCACGTACATCTGTAATTTCGTGGATTTTTTCACCTTTGGCCAAACGGTGCATCACTTCAATAATCGAACGCTCGCCATTGCCGTACATCAATAAGTCGGCTTTAGAATCCATTAAAATTGAGCGACGAACTTTATCCGACCAATAATCATAATGTGCAATACGACGCAACGAGCCTTCAATCCCGCCAAGTAAAACAGGCACATCTGGAAAGGCTTCACGACAACGCTGACAGTACACCGTAGCTGCACGGTCAGGACGTTTATTCGGCTGATTGTCTGGCGAATAAGCATCATCAGAACGGATTTTACGGTCTGCGGTATAGCGGTTGATCATCGAGTCCATATTGCCCGCGGTAACACCCCAAGCAATGGTCGGCTTCCCTAGTACCCGAAAAGATTCCACATTGGTCCAGTCTGGTTGGGCGATGATCCCGACACGAAAGCCCTGCGCCTCAAGCACACGACCAATCACGCCCGATACAAAAGAGGGATGATCAATATAAGCATCACCACAAACCAAAATAAAATCGCAGGCATCCCAACCAAGCTGATCCATTTCTTCGCGTGACATCGGCAAAAATGGCGCAGGCTCAAAACATGACGCCCAATATTTGTCGTAATCAAACAACGCTTTGGGTGCGGTCTGAGCAGTATAAGCAGTAGACATGGCTTGCAATTCTCGGCTGGGAAGTGGAAGATCAAAAGTCGATCAAAGATGAAAGCCGACTATTTTAGCATGAATTCCATTCATCTTGCTTGATTAAAAAACACACAAAATCAGCAAACTATTTTTATATCCTAAGTTGGTATCTGAATAAGAAAAGCATAAAGGGATAAGCCTAAAGCAATAATCCTGAATGCTTATCGCAGCGCTGTTGGTTTAATCTTTAAACGCCACGCACCATAAAGCGCCACACCCAAGACTGCAGTCATCACCCATGTCAGACCAGACCAGCCCCATTGTTCCCAAATCAGACCGCTACCACTACCGAGCAAACTCGAACCCATGTAGTAACTAAATAAATATAATGATGATCCCACTGCACGATACTGCAGTGCTTGAATCGACACCCAACTACTGGCAGTAGAATGTGCGGCAAAAAAAGCAAAGGTAAATAGCACCAATGCAGCCAATACGACGGCTAAATGTGCAATCGACATCAACCATAATGCGATCAACATTAGGACAATCACCATAGGCAACACACGTTCACGTCCAATACGATTGCCCCAGCTTGCCGCACGCGGTGAACTATAAATACCCGCCAAATAGGCAATTGAAATCACCCCAATCCAAACTTGGGAAAGCTCAAATGGTTTAGCTAGTAAATAATAGCTGATGTAATTGAAAACACTGACGAAACAGCCCATCAGCAAAAAGCCCTGTAAAAACAGGATTCTTAATTTACGGTCTGCCAAATTGGCAACAAAAGCATCTCTAAACCGCGAGAAGCGAATCGGATACGCTGTAAAATTTTTCGATGCAGGAAGTAACATATAAAAGGTGATTGCAATTAGTAAATTCAAACCACCAATAATTAGGGTTGCCGCTTGCCAAGATATAAAATCGACCAAGCCCCCAGCAATTAAACGTCCACCCATGCCACCAATGGCCGTACCCGAAATATACAGCCCCATAGCAAAACCAATATCTTGCTGTCGAATTTCTTCACCAATATAGGTCATGGCGACCGCAGCTACACCACTCACAGCAATGCCAATAAAAATTCGTGTGGTTAAAAAGAATAACCAGATTGGAAGTAAGGCACTCAGAATTAATAAAATGGCAGCTAAAAATAAAGCCAAAACCATAATAAGTTTACGCCCAAAACGATCTGAAATAAAACCTGTGAAAAGCAAACCTATCGCCAAAGCCACAGTAGAAAATGACAGCGGGAAACTACTTTGGGTTGGTGTAACCGTAAAAAAATCGGCCAAAATTGGCATCATCGGTTGCACACAGTACAAGGTCGAAAAAGAAGCGGAACCCGCTAGAAACAACGAAAAAAGAATGGCTTTAAACGGCTTAGTACCATACTGAACATGAGATGCTGCAGCTAAATCAGACATATTTACTCCAATCACGCAATCAGTATACGCCTGTTTATGGACAAAAATAAGCTCGGTATTTTATCGTTTGCTCAAAAACAGCGTCAGTATCATTCATCACTTTGTCAGTTTTTGCTTACATGCACTGAAGCAAAATGAGGCTAGGCAGTATTTTGAGCTTACGGTATTCTTTAAAGCATAAGGAGACAGGATGTTTCCCAAACAGAAAACAACAATAATAGGTTTGAGCACCAGGATCGTGAGGTACGACAGGAGTTATACCTAAACACGAAATACAAAGAAACCCCGTCAGGATGATGGGGTTTCTTTTTATCTGTGTCTTGAGTATATAACTTTATCTATCATCACTTTCTATTTACACACCCCATAATCAAAAAGTCCCCAAACAAGGTTGAGGACTTTTGAACTTAGCACATTACAAGTTTAAGCTTTGGCAGCAACTGCTTTGCCTGCTTTAATTTGCTCAGCTTCATCTTCACTCATAATCAAGGCAACCGCAATTGCAGTGATCAACACTGGCAAACCTACTGCCATAAAGTTGAAGTGTGCAGGTAAATTCATACCCAATAAGCCGCCAATTAAAATTGGACCCACAATCGCACCCATACGACCAATGGCAGATGACCAGCCAATACCTGTTGAGCGTACCGCAAGTGGGTAATATTGTGCCACATAGCTATACAACAACATTTGTGAACCAATAGATGCTGCACCCGCCAAGAATACTAAGATGTAAAGCAAGAATTGATTAGATTGGAAGCCCATGAGGCTCATCACCAATGCACCCATGATTCCCAAGAACATCAATACAGGTTTTAAGTGGAAACGGTCTGCTAAAATACCACCACCCACGATACCAACGACTGCACCTACGTTCATCACCATCATGAACATTAAGCTGTTGTCCATAGAATAGCCTGCCGCCATCATCAGTTTTGGCAACCAGCTGCTGAGTGCATACATGGTTAATAGACAAGTAAAGAACGCTAACCAGAACAATAAAGTATTCACTGCACGACCGCGTTTGAACAAGCTCACCACGTTAGCAGCTTCAGGCACACCAACCTGATACAATTCAAAAGTGGTGTCTTCGGTAATTTTTAAATCTGGTGCTAAACGCGCTACGATTGGACGGGCTTGATCTTGCTTATTTTCTTTGACAATAAAGGTTAAAGATTCTGGCAAGAATTTCCAAATCACAGGCAATAAAAACAATGGGATACCCGCAATAAAGAACATGATTTCCCAGCCAAAACTTGGGGTAAACCATGAGCCAAGTAAGGCTGCCATTACACCACCTACAGCATAACCACTAAACATAGTAGTCACTAAGGTGCTACGCATGGTTTTAGGTGCATATTCAGAAGTTAAGGCCACAAGGTTTGGCATTACACCACCAATGCCTAAACCCGCTAAGAAACGTAAAATTGCAAACTCAGTTGGATTAGAAGCAAAGCCACCTGCAAAGGTTAAACCACTAAACAGAACGATACAGATCATGATGACTTTCTTACGACCAATTTTATCGGCCAAAGAACCAAAAATCATCGCACCAAACATCATACCTGCCAATGCAGTACTCGCGAGCATCCCCGCCTGAACAGCACTCAAGCCCCACTCATCCATCAATAAGGGTAAAACGACCCCATTAATTGCCAAGTCATAGCCATCAAATAAAATGATCAGTAGACACCATGCCACGACATTGAAATGAAATGGTTTGAATTTTGCGTGATCGATGACATCATTCACGTTAATTGCTTGATGTGCCATTCCTCACCTCCTGTGAGTTTGTGTTTCAGTAAGCTTGAATAGCAATTTTTACAGTGAAGACTTTCATTTTTATCAGTCATCCATGTCCACTTTTGCCATTCAAGTAGATTGTGTAACTTTCACACAAAACACAAAAAATAAAAATTCAACATTAGTCTAAAACATTTTATTAATTATGGGTTTATTGTTATTTTAAACACAATAAAATGTGATTATTCTTCTTAATATTTTCTTTTCCACATAAAAAAACACCCCCAACGCTAGTTGAGGGTGTTCGAATAATGAGCTGGCGATGACTTACTCTCACATGGGTAACCCCACACTACCATCAGCGCGAAGAGGTTTCACTTCTGAGTTCGGGAAGGGATCAGGTGGTTCACTCTTGCTATGGTCGCCAGCACAACTGTTTACGGAGACTTGCATTGGTCTTATTCACGATGGTGATGCACTGCGTTTTCCGAATCTGTAACAGATTGGGCTGTATTGGGTCTGAATTTTATTGTTTAGCGTTAACTAAATCAAGATCAGTCTGATTTGACTGATTGGATTTGAATCGATTGAGCATTCAACCCCAACTGTTTGGGTGTTGTATAGTCAAGCCTCACGAGCAATTAGTATTGGTCAGCTTCACATATCGCTATGCTTCCACATCCAACCTATCAACGTCGTAGTCTTCAACGGCTCTTTAGGAGG
>NZ_VPEY01000020.1:0-49045 GCF_013416935.1 Acinetobacter sp. YH1901141
GCTACCTTAGCTTTAAAATCATTTGAATGATTTCTTCTTGGTCTACGTGCCATAAAATACTCCATATATTGATGTTTATAACATCATTTGAGGAGCAGAATATCACTTATAGGAGTTGTTCAAATTTACGGATCCATCTCTTGGTATAAGAGTAGTTGTTGAAAATTTAAAACAAGTAAATGCTATTTTTAAAGTTTTAGCAAATGAACATTGTTTTTATAATGATGGAAAATTTATAAAAATGGACAACTACATACTTAACCCCAAAAATGATGGGTATAGATGCATACACATAGTTGGTAAGTTTAACAATAAGTTAAATGAAGAAAGAAAAATTGAATTTCAAATTCGTACTAAACTTCAGCATAGTTGGGCAACAACATTAGAAATTGTTGATATTTTTACAGGGCAAGATCTAAAAAGTAATGATGGTCTTTATGATTATAAAAAATTTTTTAAAGATGTAAGTGATCAATTTCAAATTATTGAAAATTTGAAAGGTTTTCTTGAGAATGATAAAGGTCAGTTAACAAAAGAATATTTAACTAAAGTTGTTCAGACCCAACACCTTATAAATCAATGTATTGATATAAAAAATTTTATGGATCGCTCTGTAGGTGGAATCACTATAGAAAACCATTTAAAAACCTATTGTGTTACTTTAAATGATTTGAATACTGTATTGACTGCAAAAAACAGCAGGGATGGATTTATACTAATTCGACTTAATGTGCAGACAAGAAAGATTGAACATGAATTTTTTGCAAACTCAGAGCAAACATTGGCTTCTCAAAGATATAGTCAATATGAGCAATTATTATCAAAAGATGAAAAATGGATAGTTGCACTTCTTTCAACGAATGCTATTGGGGGATTAAAAGAAGCTTATCCAAACTATTTTGCCGATTCAGAGATTTTTTTATCTTATATCGGTTTGATTAAAATTGCAGCAGTTCTTGGTGGTGCAAAGAAAGTCACTTCAATAGCTGTTTAGGAGTAGCTATAACCTCTACTGATGATTGTTGATGAATAGTAATTACTCTCCATTCATCACAAGGCAAAATAGGTGGAAAAGCGGCTACTAACTTAATAGTAGTCGCTTTGTTCTCTCTGTGGGGTTCGTTTAGCTGAATGCCTTACCCATTGTGTAAAGGTGAAAAACACCTCTAACAGACTAATCACTCAATAACCTCAGACTAAATAACGAACTGTCCCATTAAACAAAAAACCAGTGAATTTTACAATTCACTGGCTTTTGAAATGACATTATATAGCGCATGGGCAGATGAACCACCCATGCAGCGCAATGCACTTAATTAATCGAATCATCCAAGTTTGGAGCTAACCAACGCTTCGCTTCATCTAAACTCCAGCCTTTACGCTGTGCATAATCTTCAAGCTGATCTAACGAGATTTTACCCGCGTTAAAGTACTCAGAAGCAGGGTTGGCATAGTAGAAGCCGCTCACAGATGAAGGCGGCCACATTGCAAAGCTGCTCGTAAGCTGTGTGCCAATCTTTTCAGTCGAACCTAACCAGTTAAACAGTGTGGCTTTTTCAGAGTGCTCAGGGCACGCAGGATAGCCTGGTGCAGGACGAATCCCTACATATTTCTCTTTAATCAGCTCTTCATTGCTTAGCTGCTCATTCGGCTGATAGCCCCAGAATTCTTTACGAATACGCTCATGCAAATGCTCTGCAAATGCTTCTGCAAAACGGTCACCCAAAGACTGCACCAAAATGGCAGAATAGTCATCGCCTTTGGCTTTAAACTCATTGGCCATTTCTTCCGCACCAAAAATCGACACGGTAAAGCCGCCCAAGTAATCTTGCCCTTGCTCTGTAGTTGCGACAAAGTCTGCCAAAGACAAGTTTGGTTTACCTGTGACTTTGTCTGACTGTTGACGAATATGATGGAAGGTATGCGTTACTTGATTACGTGCTGCATCATATACTTGTACTGAATCTGCCGCAGAACGGTTGGCAGGGTAAATCCCAAAGACTGCACGTGCATCAAAGCGATTATTTGCAATAATATCTTTGAGCATGGCTTGCGCTTGGTTATATAAGTCGGTTGCAGCTTCGCCCACCACTTCATCTTCCAGAATTTTCGGGAATTTGCCCGCCAAACTCCAAGAAATAAAGAATGGTGTCCAGTCAAAGTATGGCAACAAGGTTTCAAGCGGGTAATTGGTCAGCACTTGTGTACCAATTAATTTTGGTACTGCAGGCGTGTAGTTGTCCCAATCAATTTTTAAACCATTGTCGATGGCTTCTGCATACGACAATTTCGCAGCTTTTGGTTGCTTATTGGCAATACGTTCACGAATTTTAGCGTATTCCGCACGATGCTCTGCAACAAAAGCAGGTTTCATTTCAGGGGAGAGTAAGGTTGTCGCAACACCAACGGCACGCGAAGCATCGGCAACATAAATCACTGCATCATTTGAGAACTGTGGATCAATTTTAACTGCAGTATGTGCTTTAGATGTGGTTGCGCCACCAATCAACAATGGAATGTTAAAGCCTTTACGCTGCATTTCTTTGGCAACAAAAACCATTTCATCTAAAGATGGGGTAATCAGACCAGACAAGCCAATGATATCGACTTTTTCGTCAATGGCAGTTTGCAGGATTTTTTCTGCAGGTACCATCACACCGAGATCGACAATATCGTATCCATTACAGCCCAAGACTACGCCCACAATATTTTTACCAATGTCGTGAACGTCGCCTTTTACCGTTGCCATCAAGACTTTACCTTTAGACTGACCTTCGGTTTTTTCAGCTTCGATGTACGGGTTGAGCCATGCAACGGCTTGTTTCATCACACGGGCAGATTTCACCACTTGTGGCAGGAACATTTTACCTGCACCAAACAAGTCACCGACCACGTTCATGCCATCCATTAACGGGCCTTCAATCACATCTAATGGACGTTTGGCTTTCAGGCGCGCTTCTTCGGTGTCTTCATTAATAAAGGTGGTGATGCCTTTAACTAAAGCGTACTCAAGACGTTTTTCGACAGATTCACTACGCCATTCTAAGTTTTCTTCGGCTTTTTGTGCGCCTGATTGACCACGATATTTTTCTGCCACTTCTAGCAGTTTTTCTGTGGCATCCTGACCGCTTTCACCTTGGTTCTGGTTCAGAATAACGGCTTCAACTGCTTCTTTCAGTTCTTTCGGGATGTCATCGTAAATTGCCAACTGACCTGCGTTGACAATCCCCATGGTCATGCCTTGCTGAATAGCGTGATATAGGAATACCGCGTGAATGGCTTCACGTACAGGTTCGTTACCACGGAATGAGAAAGATACGTTCGATACACCGCCTGAAATCATGGCATGCGGCAGGTTTTGTTTAATCCAGCCTGTGGCTTCAATAAAATCGACTGCGTAGTTGTTGTGTTCTTCAATACCTGTCGCAACTGCAAACACGTTCGGGTCAAAAATAATGTCTTCGGCAGGGAAGCCAACATCATTGACCAAAACGTCATAAGAGCGTTTACAAATTTCGCGCTTACGTGCCACAGTATCGGCTTGTCCGACTTCGTCAAAGGCCATAACAATGACAGCTGCGCCGTATTGGCGGCAGAGGCGGGCTTTTTCGACAAACTCGTCATAACCTTCTTTTAAGGAAATAGAGTTGACAATGGCTTTACCTTGTACGCATTTCAAGCCTGCTTCAATGATTTCCCATTTAGAGGAGTCAATCATGATAGGTACGCGAGAAATATCAGGCTCAGATGCCACCAAGTTCAGGAAGTGCACCATCGCACCTTCTGAATCGAGCATGCCTTCATCCATGTTGATGTCGATGATTTGCGCACCGCTTTCTACCTGTTGACGAGCAACATCTAAGGCTTCGGCAAAGTTTTCTTCACGAATTAAACGCAGGAATTTTTTAGAACCTGTGACGTTGGTACGTTCGCCCACGTTTACAAATAAAGAGTCATCATAAATGTTAAATGGTTCTAAACCACTTAAACGGCATGCAGGTTTAATCTCTGGAATTTTACGCGGTGGAATGTCTTTTACCGCATTGTAAATCGCGCGGATATGATCAGGCGTTGTACCACAGCAACCGCCTGTAATATTGATCAAGCCGCTTTCAGCAAATTCTTTGAGGAAAGCTGCGGTTTCTTCAGGCGTTTCATCATAACCACCAAATGCGTTGGGTAAGCCCGCGTTCGGGTGTGCAGAAACAAACACATCGGCAACGTCTGAAACGGTTTTAACGTGTGGACGCATGGCATCTGCGCCCAAAGCACAGTTAAAACCAATTGAAAGTAAATCGCCATGACGTACCGAGTTCCAGAAAGCTTCTGCAGTTTGACCCGTTAAGGTACGTCCTGAAGCATCGGTAATGGTACCTGAAATCATCAACGGCAATTCACGCCCGAGCTGTTTAAACACTTCTTTGACCGCAAAAATCGCAGCTTTACAGTTTAAGGTGTCAAATACAGTTTCAATGAGCAGGATATCTGCACCACCTTCAATTAAGGCATGCGCAGCTTCAATATAGTTTTCTTTGAGTGCATCAAAGCTAATGTTACGAAATGCAGGGTCGTTTACATTTGGTGAAATTGAACAGGTACGCGATGTTGGCCCAAGTACACCTGCCACAAAACGTGGTTTGTCTGGTGTTGAATATTTTTCACAGGCAGCTTTGGCTAAACGCGCTGCTTCGCGGTTAATTTCTGGAACCAAATCTTCCATGTGATAGTCAGACATAGAAACGCGTGTGCCGTTAAAGCTGTTGGTTTCAATAATGTCTGCACCCGCATCTAAGTAGGCTTCGTGAATACCCTGAATAATGTGCGGTTGGGTCAGTACCAATAAATCATTGTTGCCTTTGAGGTCATGTGCCCAATCTGCAAAACGCTCACCACGATAATCGGCTTCTTCCAATTGATGGCGTTGAATCATAGTACCCATAGCACCATCGATAATTAAAATTCTTTGGGCAAGAAGCGCTTTCAGGGTGGTAAGCGTGGACATAAAAAACCCTTTATGACTGAATCCGAAATGAGCGCTATTTTAGCAGAGTTCGCACGGCTTTCGTGCACTTGAAGCGACCAGAGAGAGTGGAAGTCGTAAAAATAGTGCATAAAGCAGTATTTTTAGGATTTTGCTGTAGCTTTTGAACCTAAATAAAAGTTGTGATGAGGAACATTCTAATTTTGATTTTACTTTGATGCGTCATCGCTTTGTCATATTGCTCAGGCAAAATTGGCTCACGGTGAATTTTGTCTGACACTTTAGGCAAATATGACAAAGGTGTAACAATCTAAATTTGAGAGAATGGCATAAGAAAAGTAGGTTTATTTATTCTAAGTGTTTAAATTTAAAAGTTAATTTTAATTTTATGCACAAAAAATACAGCTTAAAGTGTGAAAATAAAGTATGAAAGTTGCTTTATATAACAGCTCTTTGTCATATAATTGTCACAATTTAATTGAACAATAAGGGGATTTTAAATCCTCTTTTCTGCTTGCATGAATTCTAATCCAACTCCTGTAGATTCAGCACACAAGTCGACCACTAAATCGACCAATGTTCATGTGCCTACACCGAAATTTTTTATGCCGGTGTTTTTAACGATCATCGTTTCTACCCTTATTTATATTGGTTTCCAATTGTCTGCGGACTTATCCCACGTGCCTGCGCTGAGTATGTACTCGGTGATTTTATTGGCGACCGCTTTATTCATTGCCTTAGGCTTTGAATTTGTGAATGGTTTCCACGACACAGCCAACGCAGTGGCAACGGTCATTTATACTAATGCCTTGTCTGCACCTGTGGCAGTAATGTGGGCGGGTTTCTGTAACTTCCTTGGGGTGATGGTCGCCAGTGGTGCAGTTGCCTACGGTATTATTGCCTTACTTCCAGTCGAACTAATTATGAATGTCGGTTCAGGCGCAGGCTTTGCCATGGTTTTTGCCATGTTGATTGCCGCGATTGTCTGGAACTTGGGAACGTGGTACTTCGGTATTCCTGCTTCAAGTTCGCACACTTTAATCGGTTCGATTTTAGGTGTGGGGATTATGAACTACTTGATTAACTCAGGTGCGGGTGCAAGTGGTGTAGATATGGAACAAGTCATGAAAGTGGGCAAGGCTTTATTGTTCTCGCCACTGATTGGTTTTGCTTTTGCTGCGATTTTGTTCTTCTTGGTGAAAAAAATCTTCAAGAAACAAATGGAGTTGTTCCAGCCACCTGAAGGCAATAAGCCACCACCACCACTGATTCGTGCCATTCTAATTTTTACTTGTACTGGGGTAAGTTTTGCGCATGGTTCAAACGATGGTCAAAAAGGCATGGGTTTAATCATGTTGATTTTGATCGGGATTGTACCGTTGGCGTACTCGTTAAATAAAGAGTTAGACCAAAACCACATTCAATCGTTCCAACAGCTTTCAACGCAAACAGCTGATGTGATTTATGCACAACATGTCGATATGCCAGATGAAAAAGCACGTCAGGTCATCACTAGCTATATTCAGACCAAAGAAATTACCCCTGAAGTCGTGCCTGCTTTGGCAAGCTTAACTGACCATTTGGGTGAGCGTGTGGGTCAATATGGCAACTTGAAAGATGTGCCTGAAGCTGAAGTAGCAGAAATGCGTAATGATATGTATTTAAGCACGACTTCATTCAAGCGTTTAGACAAAGCCAATGCCTTGCCTGAAATGTCGGAAGAACAGAAAAAAGTGGTTAAAAGCTACCGCAGCCATTTAGATTCATTCTTACAATACATTCCAACTTGGGTCAAAGTTGCCGTTGCCTTAGCACTAGGCTTGGGTACGATGGTCGGCTGGAAACGTATTGTGGTGACTGTTGGTGAACGTATCGGTAAGCAGCACATGACTTATGGTCAAGGTATGTCTGCCGAGCTTGTGGCAATGTCAACTATTGCTGCTGCAGATGGTTTGGGGATGCCAGTTTCAACTACACACGTACTGAACAGTGCGGTGGCAGGTACCATGGTGGCAAATAAATCGGGTCTGAATTTCCAAATGGTGCGTACAATTCTTTCGGCTTGGATTTTCACTTTACCTGCGACAATTTGTTTATCGGGTAGCTTGTTCTGGTTGTTCTTAAAAGTGTTTTAATCCATTCTCAACTTTTTTGAGTGGTTGAAAAAAGCGCTGTGATGATACAGCGCTTTTTTTATACCTGCAGATCAGTCTAGAGAAATATTTGCAGGCAAGTTTTTGAATAGATAGATTAGCGGTTTACATTACTTTTTAAATTTTTGGATGACTTTGTCCAGTGGTAATTTATCTGCAGCAAAGCCATAGAGCGCAGCGAAAGGTAGGGCCGTTCGTGCCAAATACGCCACGCGCCACAATCCACCATGGTTCGCACCTTCCATCATCAATTCGAGCGGATGCTCAAGTTTCACTTCAGGATTGGCTGCCGAGTTTGGATTGCGTAAGTCATGAATCCACAATGCCGCCATAATCGCATTGGTGGTTTCAGGGCTAAATGCTTCAACATCAAACAAACTTGCGCCACTAAATGCTGCTTTGAGTAATGGATTTTTGGTCACAGAGTGTGTGGTGGTCGAAGGTGCAATATTGATGCTGACATGCTGTCCTTGATGACGCGCTAAAATTGCACGCCATTGCTGGATGCGTTTTGCTAAAGCATAGTTTGGCCCTTGTTCAACCACCAAACAGTCGGCAATACCATAATGTTGACCATTGTCTGAAGCAATTAAATTATGCAGATTCTTTTGGAAGAAATGACTGCGTGAAATGGTTTCAATACTTTTGGTGAGTAGCTTTTGCCCTTGTGAACGCTGCTGAAACTTCTCTGCCGATGCGCTAATCACTTCTTCAGGAACGGCATAAACATCGGTTGGGGTACACATAAACATAAGGCTGCTATCAGCTTTGTGTTCGCTGACATATTGCATAATGGCATCCATCGCCATCGCAACACGCACGTGTTTTTCACCATCTAAATAGGCAATGGCTGCTAAATCTAGCGTTTCAGGTTTTTGAGCTAACCATTGTGCAATTTCTGGGGTTTGTGTCAGTAGATTTGCACCCAACTGTTCTGTTAAAATATCAAGTGGGGTATCTGCCGCGAGTTGTGTTGTACTGGGTGCATATAAGGTGGCATTGCCTTGTTGCACAGTGCTTAAAATTTTATTCCACACACGGCTATTTGGTAAATCGACTGCAATAATATTGGCTTTCCATTTGGCTAACCATGTGAGTGGCCCTGCTTCTGAAGCTGCACCAAATAGCACCATGTTACGGTCAGACAAATCAAACCATTCAGGATGCGCCATTGCAGCATTTAACGCTTCGGCATGACTTGGTTCAATAATGCCTGCTGCTAGCCAAATTGCAATTTGATCTAGTAGAGCTTGACCTTGTAACTTTTGCCCACGATACGGCACATACCATTCGGGTGCTGCTTGGCTGCTGCCTTGTAATTTAAAGGTATGTAAAGTTTCAGTAGGCAAGAGCATGACATCTTTCAGCACATATTTTTGCTCATGACGATAAAACTCAAAACTTTGATGCGCTTTTCTTAAACCATCTTCTGCAATTTGAATTGCGTTAGCTTGTTCACGAATACCATTGGTCACGAGGGCTTTAAAGTATTTTGGATAGTGTTTACGCCAGTTTTTTTCTGCCAAAGCATCGACTGAGCTTTGATGATCGACTGTGGCTAAGGCTTCGGCAATAATTTGTTTGCCCGTGCTTGAGGTGCTGGGTTTATGATTTTCTGGATGAATTGGAAACTGTAAGCCATCGTAAGAAGTGGACATGCAAAAACTCGCAAACTAAATTGAAATTAATATACAGATGTATACATTATCTATGCCAAGTTGCGATATGGGGTAGCAAAAACTACCAAAATTGAGTGAAATTTGAATAAAAAAACCTTCACGAAGTGTAAAGGTTTTTAATGTGAATGAAATGTTGTTGAGATTTAAAGGTTAGTGTTTAAATGTCTAGGTTCGAATCATAAATGAGTCTGATGCTGTATCAACAATGTTTTATTCACTCAGACCAACAGCTTAACAACGTCCTTTTTTCGCCTGACCTGGAGGACAAAAATCACCATCACCATGCGGATGTTGGTGTGGATAATAGCCTTTCGGGTAGATCGTGCGGTCAGGATCAATCACCACACTGCCTTCAGGGGTATGTACGGCACAGGCGCTTAATCCTAGACTGAGTAACAGGGCGCTTAGAAGTGCAAACTTTTTCATGGCTGACTCCTGATTGCTTGATAGTTTTAGTCTTTATATTCTTAGTATAAGTGCTTGTCGAGTAACTGCATGTTATTTGTTGTGTGCTTTATGCTGTATTGGATCATTCAGATGCTTTCATCAATCAAAAATACTTATCAGCAGTTCATAAAATGACGATTGAAAGTCGTTTTTCCCAATGAGAGAGGCTGAAGATGAGAGGCAATAAATGATGGTGTTAAGCGGATTTATGAAAGCAGTCTATTGACGGATTTGAAAATTCTTTAAAGTAGCAACGACTCAGTGGTAGATGTACCGAGTCGTTATAGTTTCAAAAGTTAAAACGGCAGTTGCGCCAGTTTATTCAGGAAGTGAGGCAAGATGCGTGGTTCAATTAAAATAGTCACAATCACACCATAGGCCGCACCCCATAAATGCGCACTGTGATTAATATTGGAATTGCCGCGTTTACCCGACCAAATGCTATACGCTACATACAGTATTGCAAAAATAATGGCAGGCACTGGAATAAAGAACACGAAAATCAACTTCCACGGCTCAAACAAAATATAGGCAAACAACACCGCAGATACAGCACCAGATGCGCCTAAGCTGGCCCAACGATGGTCATTTTTATGCTTTAAATAACTTGGAATAATCGCGGCGATTAAACCACCCAAATAGAATAAAACAAAGCCTAAATCATAGACGTATTGGCGATAAAAACTTTCAATAATGCTGCCAAAGAAAAACAGGGTAATCATATTGAACAGCAAATGCGCACCATCGGCATGCACAAAACCATGGGTAATGAAGCGGTCATATTGACCACGTTGCATAGCAGGCGGCCAAAAAATCAGACGATTCATTAATTCTTGTTTGGAAAACGCCAACATAGACACAATGACCGTAATAATGATAATGGTCACGGTATGATTAAAAGGTAAATCGAGCATAAACGCCTATTCTTTTACTTGAATTCTGCTGTAATAATGCATCAAAACTGAGTTTGAGTCGAACTTTAGGAATAAATCCGACAATTTTGGTTGATTTTTTTTTATTCCCCCGCATCTTCAGTTAAAATAGCCACTTCAGCTTGAGGAAATTATTGTTATGTCGACTGAGAACAGCAGCACAGCAGTTGTAGATGAAATTCCAAACTTATTGATTACGCCAACTGCTCAAGAGTATTTGAAGGATTTATTGGCAAAGCAAAATACACCGGGTATTGGTGTGCGTGTTTTTGTGGAAAATCCTGGTACACCGCGTGCTGAATGTTGCATGGCTTATAGTGCGCCCGATGAAGTTGTACCTACAGACTACAAACAGGAATATCCAGACTTTCCTGCATTTATTGATACGCCGTCTATTCCGTATTTATTGGATGCCGTAATTGACTACAACAAAGACCGTTTTGGTGGTCAATTGACTTTCCGTGCACCGAACTCAAAAGTGCCACGCGTAGGCCCAGATGCTTCAGTAGAAGAACGCATTACTTATGTTTTACAGTCTGAAATTAACCCAGGTTTAGCAGGGCATGGTGGTAACTGTGCTTTGGTTGAAGTGGTTGAAGATGAAGAACACGGCTTAACTGCAGTATTGAAATTTGGTGGCGGTTGCCAAGGATGTTCAGCGATTGATGTGACTTTAAAGCAAGGTGTTGAAACAACCTTGAAACAACACGTACCTGAATTGATGCGTGTGGTGGATCAGACTGACCACAGTCAATCTGAAGGTGCTTATTTTAAATAAGCTCTAAGCCTCGCTTAAAAATAACCTCCTAAATTTTAGGAGGTTATTTTTTATCTGAAATTGTCAACAGACCCTATTCATTCGTTTGTAGATTTAAAATTTGTTGTGTTTTTTCAGAATAATAAAATTCCTCTAAATAATGGCGCGCACGTTGCTTTAAATAGCCTTCAGCGATCATTTTTTGAATGACTGGATTTAACAGTTGTTGTAATTGATGTTGGACTAGCGCTTCATCAATATTTAAGTCGTGCAATAACAAATCAAAAGGTCGTGCTTGATTGCGTACATACCACGCATACACACCATCATGCACTTGCTGTTTCAAATAGTCACTTTGGCGTAAATGATCCCAAATTTCATGTCCTAAATTGACAGTTTGAGATAGGTCTTGCACTTCAATATAGTTTTTTAAAACGGAAAGTGGCAAATCTTTAATTTTGTGCCATAAATTGGCTTGGAAGTGATACAGTTTTTCCTCATCAAAATGTTGATTAAGCACCGACTCGCTCATTTGAGTCAGCTTCTGCACATTTTTTTGCAAATAATGCTGAATGGTCTGGTCTAAATTGGTATCGGTAACGCTTTCCAAAACCGATTTACCCATTTTCATAAAACGCGATACGCCAGGCACGCTTTTGGCGATCACCGAATTATCCATATAATCCTGAATGGAATGTTGAATGAGTTGGGTAATCATGGCGGCAAAGGCAGGATTATTCACCACGGCTTTAATCAAACGCTGACGATGTCCACTTTTACTTGCAACATATTGTGCAATTTTGTCGATGGTCAGCACAGGTATCACATCGGCAATTTTACTGCTGTCATTAACAGGGTGTACCAGTGCAAAACGAATATGCTCAGCAATTTGTTCCACTAAAAATGAACTGGCAGGTGTATTTAAAATTTGATGTTGAATCAGTTGATGAATGGCTTCAGATGTCCATAAATCTTGTAAGCTTTGTTTGCGAAACCATTGGTAAAACTGCATAAATTCAGTTTGTACCATTTCACTTTGGTTAAATTCTTGATCTAAAAAATCAAGCTGAGCTTCAATTAGTTGCTCAATGATGGGATGTTTCTGCATGAAGGTTTTATATAATAATTAATTTAGAGGAATCAGTTTATCAGCAAGTGGGTTTTTTAGGTTCTGAGTTTTAGCCAGAAACGGCAAATAATATTGTGCGACTTGTTTTTCAGCTTCCAATAACGGCATGTGTCCAACATTATTAAGAATCACAGGTGTTTCGGCGCGTTTGAGTAAAGATTGTAATTCCTTCGCCACTTCAACATTAATAATGCGATCTTGCTTACCCCATAAAATCAGGGTCGGTGCTTCAATTGATCCTGCTAAACGTGCAAATGAGTCTGGAGTATAAATACGGTTGAGTTTGACAATTTGCTCAATTGCTTTACGGGTTTGTTCTGAGCGAGAAATCAGGACTTCTTCTTGCGCATGTTGAATTTGTGAGGTCATGGCAGGCGGGCTTTGCATGATTTGTTTGGCGACGTCGGCTAAATCGCCATGTTTGCTCACAATTAAGTCATTTAAAGATAATGGATTTTTGGTGTAAGGCGTATTAGCAAGTTTATAAATGCCTGCACTATTGAGTAAAAATAAACTTTGCGTATCAAAAGGATATTGCGAGGCATACACGGTTGCAATTGAGCCGCCTAAAGAATGTCCTGCCACGTGTAAGTTTTCTTCACAGTCAATTGCTTCAATAAATTGACGCAGTTGTGAAGTTACATTCGGAACTGAATTATCAAAATTGCTTGGAGTTTTGGTGTCACCGCTATTGGGTAAATCTGGAATAATCACATGATAATGTGGGGTTAAAAATTGCGCGACACGGTTCCAATTATCACGTGTGCCTGCCAAACCATGAATCAATAAAATTGTGGGTTTGCTGTGCGAGCCACCTTCGTTATAGCTCCAGACGACATCTCCAACACGAATGCTTTTAGAGCTTAGTCCTGCTTGTTTGCGCTGTTGCTGAAAATGATTTTGTAATAGTTTAAGTTCAGTTGCGTTGCTGTTACTGGCGTTATTGTTTTTTGTGAAGGTATATGGATTGGGCGCAGCGCTTTGCACAAGGCAAGATGTACTTAGTCCCAAAGCCAATAAAGTCGTATGTAGATAACGTGATCGAATAAATTTCATCATGAAAACGTCTTCCCCTGACGAACCCAAAACAGGCTCCAATAATGATAGGCACTAGCTCTTAGGTCTAATTGCACAAGTGTATTCTGTCTATTGTAGGCGTTTAAAAATGAAAGTCATCCCTTGCTTTTTTGATCAAAGCTTTGAAATTGGTAGAAAATGTGACCTATCTCAATAAAAAGTGAAAAAATTTATAACAAAAATGAATAAAGAAAAGCGCAGCTGCATATTTTTTTGCAAGTGACATTCATAAAAACTGGCTTTAGAATATCGCAACTTCAAAGATCGGTGGTAAATCAAGAATGCTAACAGCTCAAGAAGCTTTAGAACGTCTTAAACAAGGAAACCAACGTTTTGTTTCTGGTGATACCAGACATCCGAAGCAATTGTCGCACCAACAGCGTGCAGAAATGGCAGAAGACCAAAATCCATTTGCCATTATTTTAGGATGTTCAGATTCACGTGTTCCTGCAGAAATGGTATTTGACCAAGGATTGGGTGATCTTTTTGTAATTCGTGTTGCGGGCAACGTGGTTGCGCCATCACAGGTAGGTAGTGTTGAATTTGCGGCAGAGCGTTATGACTGTGCTGTGGTTGTTGTCTTAGGACACAGTCACTGTGGTGCAATTCAAGCGACAATTGATACTTTAATGTGCCCAGACTGTCCACCATCGGCAAATTTAATGTCGATTGTGAACCGTGTTCGCCCTTCAGTTGAAACCTTAATGCAGACTGAACTGAA
Source organism: Acinetobacter sp. YH1901141 (assembly GCF_013416935.1). NCBI lineage: Bacteria > Pseudomonadati > Pseudomonadota > Gammaproteobacteria > Moraxellales > Moraxellaceae > Acinetobacter > Acinetobacter sp. YH1901141. The sequence continues at coordinate 13,877 of NZ_VPEY01000020.1, forward strand.
AAATGATTTGGCGAAATTGTCTAAGCATGCAGTACGTTCCAATGTATTTGCATCGGTAAATCAATTGCGTCATGGTTCAGCAGTTTTAGAAAACCTGATTGAACAAGGTCAGTTGAAAGTAGTCGGTGCAGAATATTCACTGGAAACAGGTGAAGTGGTTTTTTTTGATTTTTAATCCGAACCGCACAGCAATTAGATTTTCCTCAAAGGCGCTTTATAAAGCGCCTTTGATATATGGATAAGCATTATTTAGCAAAATAGGCTGAGCTTTGGCATTTGGATGAATTAAATCTTTTTGCATCAATTGCTTATTGCCCGCAATACCTTCCATAAAAAATGGCAGTAATTTGACTTTATATTGCTGACTCACCACTTTATAGTTATTTTCAAATGCTTTGCTATACGCCGAGCCGTAATTTGGCGGCATTTTCATCCCAAAAATCACCACTTTCGCTTTGGCTTTTTGGCTATGCTGAATTAAGTTCGCTAAATTTTTTTGAATCATTTGTGGTGGTTGTCCACGTAAGCCATCATTCCCGCCTAACTCAATGACTACAACGTCTGGACGATGGGTCTGCAGCAATTTAGGCAGACGCGCCAAAGCACCACTGGTGGTTTCGCCACTGACACTTGCATTGACCACTTTATGCTGTTTCGGATACTGTTGTTCTAAACGTTTTTGCAATAAGTGAACCCAACCTTGTTGTGGTTGTATGCCGTAACCTGCACTTAAGCTGTCACCTACAATCATAATGGTTTTTGCAGATACCACGAATGGGCTGAAACATAGTCCGAGCAGCAACACACGCGGGAAGACACGACTAGTTAGATTGCGATTTTGCATAATGGGAAACGTATGACTCAAAACACTAAAGAATCTAATATCATGCCACAAACGATTATTTCTGCCCAAAATTTGACACAAAAGATACAACTTGCACAAAAACAATTGACCATTTTTGAGAATTTAAACTTCGATATTCAGGAAGGTGAACAAGTGGCCATTACAGGTCGTTCGGGTTCAGGAAAATCGACCTTATTGGGTATTTTGGCAACATTAGATCAGGCCAGCAGTGGAAAATTGGTGGTATGTGGTGAGTCAATTGCAGAATTAAACGAAGAACAACGTGCAGAAGTTCGTTTAAAGCATATTGGTTTTGTGTTCCAGTCATTTCAGTTATTGCCGCATTTGACGGCACTGGAAAATGTGATGTTGCCACTACGTTTGCAGGAAAAATTTAAATATGCAGAGGCAGAACAAAAAGCCCTCAACTTGCTGAAACGTGTGGGTTTAGAACGACAAGCACAGCAAACGCCGAAAGTGCTTTCGGGAGGTGAGCAACAACGTGTCGCCATTGCACGCGCTTTAATTCGTGAACCTAAAATTATTTTTGCCGATGAACCGACAGGAAACTTGGATGGGGAAACTGCAACTGAAATTGAGCAATTGTTATTTGAGTTGAACCGCGAGTTGGGCACAACTTTGGTGTTAGTCACGCATGACCCGAAACTGGCGGCACAATGTCAGCGTCACTATGCCTTAATTGATGGGCAATTGGTTGAGCAATTTGCAGCTAAGCCAACTGCTGCCATAACAGGAGGATGAAATGAACGCATTATTTCATCCGCTGTTAAAGCAGAGTTTTAAAAGCAGTGGTGTATATTTACTGATTATTGCGCTGACTTTAGCGATTAGTGCGACCACGGCCTTAAAGTTTAGCAATGAACAAATTCAAAATGCGGTAGCGTTGCAAGCGGCAGAAATGTTGGCGGGTGATTTAGTCCTGAGCGACAATGAACCCATTGCACAAGACTGGCAGGATCAGGCGACTGCACATCAGTTACAACAGTCGCATGTGACTGTATTTAGTTCGATGGCACATACTCAAGCGCAATTTGTGATGGTGAATGTCAAAGCGATTGAGCACAATTTTCCGTTACGTGGTGAATTGAGGGTGAGTCCTGCAGCGGACAAGATTCAATCTGGTGAAATTTGGCTCAGCCAACGTGCCATGGATTTGCTTCACGTTAAACTTGGTGAAACGGTGAATATTGCCGATGCAGCATTTACCGTGACTGCCAAAATTGAACATGATTCTAATCAGGAACTCGGTTTTTCAGGTTTTTCGCCGACAGTAATTATTTCACAGGCCGATGTGGCACGTACCCACGCGATTCAAGTGGGTAGCCGCATAGATTACCGTTTGTTGTTGGCAGGCAGCGCCAAAGATACACAAAATTTTGAGCAGTATTTTAAAACACATACACAACAGCCTGCACAGGCACAGCAAACGGCCAGCCCTGAACAAAACTTTGAAGAACAAAGTAGTTTAAGACTACGCAATGCCAGTGAAGGCAATACTCGCTTAATGCGCCCCATTGCCAATTTAGATACCTTTTTACAGTTAGCGAATATCCTGACCATTTTATTGTGTGGGATTGCGATTGGTTTGACCAGTCAGCGCTATGTGCAACAAAATCAGGATCATATCGCCTTATTACGTTGTATTGGTGCAAGTAAACGACAAATTTTAGCCGCTTATTTGGCTTTGCTTGCTTTGGTCTTAATTATCGCTATGGGCATTGGCAGTATTTTGGGCGTGACGTTGGGCTATGCTTTGTTGCAAATCATGCTGCAACTGATTCCGCACCTGGAAATTCAATTTTCAGCCATGGCAATGTTGCTTGGGCCATTGCCAATCGCCATGCTGACCAGTGCTGTGGTGTTGTTGGGTTTTGTGCTGCCTAATTTATTGCAATTGCTGAATACCGCACCGATTCGCGTGATTCGCCAACAAGACAAAAGCATGCGCGCTTGGTGGTGGATGTTGCTTACAGGGACGCTAAGTCTAATCGTATTTTGTGTGGTCTTGACCGAAAGTTTAGTGCTTAGTACATGGGTGATTGGTGCGATTATTGCGCTGTGCGTATTGCTGTATGGAGTGGTGTGGAGTTTATTAAAATTATTGCGTCATTCTAAAGGCAGACTCGCAGCGTATATTCGTGCGCCTGCTGTCACGGCATTTCAAATTACTGCATTGGCTTTAGGATTAAGTTTAATTACGGTACTTGCAGTGTTGCGTACCGACCTGCTAGATCGTTGGCAGCAGCAATTGCCCGAAGGAACACCCAATCAGTTTGTTTACGGCTTGCCACCGTTTGATATGCCTGAGTTTCAACAACAATTAACGCAGCAGCAGTGGCACAGCACGCCACTTTATCCAAATATACGCGGGCGTTTGGTCGCCAAAAATGATCAACCTTTTGCCGACGCCTTAATTCAGCAAAGCAATACGTTAAGACGCGAACTCAACCTGACACAGTCTGACCGTTATCCTGCCGATAATATCATTGTAAATGGGCAAGCCAATTTCAGTGCAGTGGGACAAGTGTCAGTAGAAGCAGATACGGCTGCCGAGTTGGGCATTCAAATTGGTGATCGACTCAGTTTTAGTTTGCCTGAAGGCATACTTGAAGCCGAAGTGATTAATCTGCGTACGGTGGAGTGGGAAAGCTTTAGTCCAAATTTTTTCTTTATTTTTTCACCGCACACTATGGATGAAAATGCAGGCAGTTATTTGGGCAGTTTCTATGTGCCTGAAGCAGATAAACCGAAACTAATTCAATTGATTCAGCAATTTGCCAACACAGTGTTTATTGATGTCAGCCTAATTTTGGATGAAATTAAACGCATTGTGAATGTGTTGGTGCAGATCATCACCATTTTAGCCATTTTGGTGAGTGTGTCTGGGCTGTTGGTATTAATCGCGTGTTTAAACTTGCTGATGGATGAGCGCAAACGCGAAGTCGCATTACTGCGTTCTTTTGGTAGTTCTAAACAAAAACTCAAACGTATGTTGAGTCTGGAAATCGGTTTTATGGGCTTTATAGCGGGAATAGTGGCGTGTTTATTTGCCGAAGTCATTAGTGCTGTTGCCAGTTACCGCATGGATTTAATGCTGCAACCACATTGGGAAATCTGGCTGATTTTGCCTGTATTTATGACCGTGCTGTGTGCCTTGATTGGACGTTATCGTTTAAGTTATTTATGCGATATTCCGCCACTGCAAAGTTTAAGGGAGATGAATCAGTCCTGATTCATCTCTAGTTGATGTTGTTTTACTTGCTGTAAAGGTTGATTGTTCAACCCAGACTGCGTTGCATCATGCTAAGCAGTTCTTGCCAAAGGGGTTGAATTGGAGCAAGCAGTTTATGGCAATACCAGTAAAATGCAGCACAACCCAATGGTGCAAGGAGCATCGCAAAACTGTTCACTAAGTTACTGTGTTTGCTGCGTTGTCCAAGGTACCAAATGATTGTCATGGCTGCGCCCATGAGCATGCCGCCAATATGTGCAGCATTATTAATGCCACTGATCATAAAGCCCATACCTAAGTTCAGTGCCATCACCATCACCAAAGTCTTGCCATCCAACAGAAATTTTTGGCGAGGTAATTGGGGCAATAACGCCAATACCGTCAGTGCAGCTCCAAGTCCCATCACTGCACCCGATGCACCTGCACCCACGCTAGGTAACAGCTTTGGATTAGCGACACCTTGTTCGAGCAGGGTATAGCTGTCTTGAATGCTGACATAGCCACTAAGCAGGCTACCCATCAAACCTGCGCAAACATATAACACTATAAAATAGACACGCCCAAACAACTGTTCACTGACGCTGCCAAAAATATACAAGGCCCACATATTTAACATTAAATGTACTAAACCGAAATGAAAAAACATGCTGCTGAACAGGCGAATGGGTTCCGCCAAAAAGGTTAAAGGTGCATAATCAGCACCCCAGCGTATTGCATCTTGCGGGCTAGGATTGCTAATGTTCATGCCGTTGAGCACTTGCCATGCAAACAAAGCCACGTTTATTGCAATCAGGGCTGCGGTAATCCACCACAGGTGAATTTCAACTTTATTGTTGCGCAGGTTTGGGGGATGTTGGGACATATATTTGAATATTGTGTCGTAGTGATCAATCTAAGCTTAACACGAAAAAATAACGCTTCAGGAGCCATGCACCAAGATGAAAGCTTTTTTTATACGAACTTTGTTAATTCTTGTCAGTGTGGTGCTTTTGGTTCAATTATGGATTTTTAGCAGCTTGGTGTGGTGGCGTACGCAGCCTGTGCAATCGACCATGATGATGCGTTTGGATTATTGGGCTGAACCGAGTAAGCCTATACAACATCAATGGCGCGACTATGACCAACTCAGTGATAATTTAAAGCGAGCTGTGGTGACTGCCGAAGATGGCAAATTTATGCAACATCATGGCTTTGACTGGGAAGGTATTCAAACTGCGCTGGAACGGAACAAAGATGAAGGCAAGGTTGTTGCAGGTGGTTCCACAATTTCTCAGCAGCTCGCCAAGAATTTGTTTTTATACAATAAGCGATCTTTTTTGCGTAAAGGGCAAGAAGTTGTGGCGACATGGATGATGGAACGCATGTGGTCAAAGCAGCGTATTTTAGAGGTCTATCTCAACTCAGTAGAATTTGGCGATAATATTTATGGTGCCGAAGCTGCGGCACAGCATTATTTTGGCAAAAGTGCAAAAAGTTTAAGCCGTGATCAAGCAATTTTCTTGGCTGCGATTTTAACCAATCCAAAATATTTTCAGGAACATCGTAATGCGGGGGCATTAAAAGCCCGTAAACAGATGGTGCAGCGCTATATGCGTTATGCGGAAATTCCCTAAATTGAGCGAAAACAAACTATAAAATGTGAAAATATCCACAAAGCCTAATTTTTTAGGCTTTTTTTATGAAAATGTCACAAAATTGAAGCATACTTGTAGCAGTGCCAAACATTTTAAAAAAGCATAGGTGGGTATGAATACGGCAACAGGCGCGACTCCTGCGCAAACAGAATATACATATAATGATCGCTACATTAACCGCGAACTGTCTATTTTAGATTTCCATTTGCGCGTGCTTGAGCAAGCTGTCGATCCGTTGCATCCTTTGTTGGAACGCATGAACTTCCTGCTGATTTTTTCACGTAACTTGGATGAGTTTTTTGAAATTCGTGTTGCGGGCATGATGGAACAATTGGACTTGGGCAATGAAAGCCGTAGTCCAGATGGTTTAACCCCTAAGCAGGTGTTAGATCAAATTTCTAAAACAGCACATGCTGCTATTGAACGCCAGTACCGTATTTTAAATCAGGAAATTTTGCCAAAATTACGTGAAGAAGACATTTGTTTCTTACGTCGTGGTGAATTAACCCCTGCACAATCGGCATGGGTGAAAAAATATTTCCAAGAGCAAGTTGCCCCTGTATTAACCCCAATTAGCCTAGACCCTGCACATCCATTTCCACGTTTGGTCAATAAAAGTCTGAATTTTATTGTGACTTTAGAAGGGAAAGATGCTTTTGGTCGTCAAATTGATTTGGCGGTTGTTCCTGCACCACGTTCATTACCACGTGTAGTTCGTTTACCCGATGAACTTACAGGCGGTAAAGAGCACCACGTCATGCTTTCAGCAATTATTCATGAGCATGTGTCTGACTTATTCCCGGGCATGACTGCGACTGGATGCTATCAATTCCGTGTGACCCGTAATGCAGATTTGGCGTTAAATGAAGATGTAGAAGACTTGGCCAAAGCCCTAAAAGGCGAATTAAACTCACGCCGTTTTGGTCGTGCGGTACGTTTAGAAGTAACGCACAACTGCCCGAAAGCCATTTATGATTATTTGCTAGATGAGTTCGATCTTGAAGAAGAACAACTTTATAAAGTAGATGGCCCAGTGAACTTGGCGCGTTTATTGTCTAATTTTAAACGTCCACATTTACGTTATGATTCACATACACCCGCCATTCCAAAGGTGTTAAAAAAGTCTGAAAATATTTTTTCAGCGATGCAAAAGCAAGACATTTTATTACACCATCCGTTTGAATCTTTTGCACCCGTGATTAACTTGCTGCGTGAAGCTGCACGTGATCCACAAGTCTTGGCAATCAAACAAACTTTATATCGTAGTGGCGCAGATTCTGAAATTGTACAAGTGCTTGCAGAGGCTGCACGAAACGGTAAAGAAGTGACTGCGGTGATTGAACTGCGTGCACGTTTTGATGAAGAATCTAACATTGCTGTGGCTAACGTGTTGCAAGAAGCGGGCGCTGTGGTTGTGTACGGTATTGTGGGGTATAAAACCCACGCCAAAATGATTTTGGTGGTGCGCCGTGAAAATAATAAATTGGTGCGTTATGTACATTTAGGCACAGGTAACTACCACGCAGGCAATGCGCGTATTTATACCGACTATGGTTTACTGACCACAGACAAAGAGCTGTGTGAAGATGTGCATCGTATTTTCCAAGAGCTAACAGGCATGGGTAAAATGGCAAAACTGAAAAAGTTGTTGCATGCACCATTTACCCTGCACGCACAGTTGGTGAATTATATTGATGAAGAAATTGCCAATGCTAAAGCAGGTAAGCCCGCACAAATTATTGTGAAAGTGAATGCACTGACTGAAATGCAATTGATCAATAAATTGTACGAGGCGTCTCAGGCGGGTGTGCAAATTGATCTCATCATCCGTTCAATTTGCTGCTTGCGCCCAGGTTTGCCAGGCTTATCGGAAAATATCCGTGTGCGTTCGATTGTCGGACGTTTCCTTGAACATACCCGTGTCTATTATTTCTCTAATAATGGCAATCCACGTATTTATTGTTCAAGTGCTGACTGGATGGATCGTAACTTATTTAACCGTGTTGAAGCGTGTTTCCCAATTGAAGATCCTGCCTTGAAAAAGCGTATTTATGAGCAAGGTTTATTGACCTACATGCAAGACAATCAACAGGCGTGGTTGTTGCAGGGTGATGGAACTTGGGTGCGTGTAAAAGCAGCTGAGGGTGAAGAGCCACACAATGCGCAGCGTATACTGACCGATAGTATTGTTTAGTTTAAAGCATTTATAACAGGTAAAAAGAGCGATGCCAGACATCGCTCTTTTTTGTTTCTAATATTTATTTAAGACTTATATTTTTGATTGATATTTATTGATCAATAATTTAAGAAAAACAGCACATCGCATCATCCGCATTCATAATTTTGCGATAAATACTTTTCACATAACCATGCACCAGTTGTTCTGAAGCATTCAGGTTGGCAGCAACTTGTTGTGAAGGTAAACCTTGTCCTGAAAGCGCCAATATTTCATGTTCAGTTTTAGAGAGTGCCAAAGAATGACCATGTGCGACAATGGATTGTTCGCAGGCTAAGATTTCATTGGCTAAGTTGCCGTCTAGCGGTGAGCCGCCACGTAAAATGGTGCGAATCTGGTTTTGCATGCCTGTTGCAGATTGGTCGCTAAAGACATAGGCTGAAATGCCTAAATGAATAGCTTGTAGCAATTGTTTTGGCATACTTGAAGGCAGCACCGCCACAATTAAGGTATCTTTACGGAAAAGTTTGAGATTTTGGATAAAATCAATTTGAGCTTTTGACCAAGACTGTAAATTGATAAATACCAAATTAGGCAAATGTTGCTGCACCATCAGCACTGCATTTGCGAGCGATGGGCTGCAAAGTAGAACCTCTTTAGGGTAGCCAAAATTTTGTAAAATGTGGCTTAAATTTTGTGATGCTTCTACCTGATCATCAATCAGCAGAACAGGCACAGGTAAAATGAGATCTCTGTGAATCATGACAAATACTCCTGTGCTGTTCTATAAATAATTTTGATAAATAGATTGTGCGTGATATTGCTGTAACTGAATATCCTTAAATATAGTGATTTTTATATAAAAAGGGTAAATATAAGTAATTGTTGCTGAATATGTTTTTTTGAAATGTGTTGAAAACGTGAGTAATGTAACTCGATACCGTTCTTTCGTTCAGTGGTAAGAGTGAATTGTTGAATTTGTGATGAATCTCACATTTTAAAACTTATTCATATTTATAAGTCACTTAAATCATAGTGAACTGCAAAAACAATACGCATTTTTGAACGAAAAATAAAAAAGGAGCCATGTTGGCTCCTTAATGAAATGTTGGATCGTGTGTCTAAATTTAGACTGCGTTTTGAGTGATTTTCTGTAAAATCTGCAGCAAAACGTCAAATTCACTTTGTAATGGCGTGCTTTTACGCGTCACTAAAGCCAAAGTACGGCTTGGTGCAGCCTCAATACTTTTGATCTGTAAATCTGGATTCGATTTGATCATGGCATTATGAATTGCAATTTCAGGCAATAGGGTAAAGCCTAAATTTGCAGACACCATTTCAACCAAGGTCGGCAAAGAGCTGGCTTTTAAACGATGATCGTTTTTGCGTTCACCAATCGGGCAAGCACTTAAAGTGTGATCACGTAAGCAATGACCTTCTTCAAGCAGCATTAAACGCGATAAATCCAAATCATCTAAAGAATTGGCCTGCGCCGATTTTTGATCGCCCTTGTGATAAACCAAGAACAAATCTTCTTTAGAAATTTCAGACACTTTCAAACCACGCGTATCGAATGGCAGGGCTAACACCACCATATCTAAATTGCCGTGTTCCAGTTTTTCGACAATTTTTTCACTTTGCGCTTCGTGTAAATGCAATTGAATTTTAGGTAGCTGCTTATGCACTTCATCTAACAGTTGCGCCAAAATAAATGGGGCAATGGTTGGAATCACGCCTAAGTGTAAATCACCTGTGAGAGGCTCACTCATTTCACGGCTTAAACGCATTAAGTCCTGTGCATCTGCTAACAGAACACGGGCGCGTGCTACGACTTGTTCACCCAATGGGGTTAAACGTACATTCTGTCGATCACGTTCTACCAGTACGCCGCCAAGCAGGCGCTCCAGTTCCATGATCCCGCCAGACAAAGTCGACTGAGTTACAAAAGAACGGCGAGCCGCTTCTGTAAAATGTAACGTTTCAGACAGTGTAACGAGGTATGACAGCTGTCTTAAAGATGGTAATGCAGCCATAGTGTCCTAATGATTATGATTTAAAGTGGTGAGCAAACAGTTCGCTAAGATGAGGAATAAAGTGTGGAGGAATATCATGCCCCATTCCTTTGATTAATTCAAACTTAGCGCCCGGAATCGCTTTCGCAACAGCCTTACCATGCCCTGGTGGGAGCAAACGATCTTGCGAACCATGTACCACAAGGGTAGGTTGCTGAATTTGTTTGTCCAGTTGTAGCAACGAGCCTGTACATAATATTGCTAAAAACTGTTGAAGTACACCCGCAGGGTAATAACTTCGCTGATATAATTTGCGTGCAGTTTGCATCGCTTCGAGTTGATTCACATAGCCTGGTGAGCCTATCACCTTAAAGAGTTTTAAACTATGATCAACAATGCCATTTTCATCTTGCGATTTTGGTCTTTCTAGCAAACTGAACAGTTGTTTCGGAAATGGTGGTGGTAAAAAAGGCTGGTTATTACTGGTAAATAATAAGCCTAAATTATTCACGCGATCTGCATATTTGGCAGCCAAAATTTGGGCAATCATGCCGCCCATAGAAGCACCAATCACCTCGGTCTTTTCAATGCCTAAGCGCTCTAATAGCAATGCAGCATCATCCGCCATATCAAATAAGTTATAAGGCGCACCGTGGTTTTGCAGACCTAAGCTAAAACGCCCCATCATTTTATAGGTGTTCAGACGTGGACCTTTGTGGCGAATTTTGGATGACAAACCAATATCGCGGTTGTCATAGCGAATGACACGATAGCCGTGATCAATCAGTGATTTACAAAAGAAATCGGGCCAGTACAACATTTGTGCGCCTAAACCCATAATCAGCAAAATAGGTGGATCTTCAGTTTTGCCGCCCACTTCGACATGCAGCTGAATTCCGTTGCCTAAATCGACTTTGGTTTCGTGCATAAATGCCGTATAGGGCGATGTGGTGAACTGAAGTGCACTATTCATGTTGTGATCCTCATGTCAGGCAAGGGCGAAATCAATCGCCCTTTATTGTTTTTATTTTATTCCGATACAGGCAATAAGTCTGGCACTAATTTGGTCAAACTCAAGCGTTGTTTGGCCGCTGTTGCGCCTAATAGGACAAAGCCACGTAAGGTATCGGTTTGGTCATAGGCTCTGGCAATCATGCCATCGTCAAATTCTTCGGTATGCCAGTTGACATCTACCCCTAGTGGCGCAGGTAAAACGGTCAGTGGTGCAGCAGGTGTTTTCACTGCAACAGGCATGGCAGGGTAGTGTACCTGAGTAGTTTCACCATTTAAGGTTTTGGCTAAGGCACGTGCTTGCTGCATGATTGGCATCACATACGGCAATAAAATACCATTCACTTCCGCACAGTCACCTACTGCATAGATATCAGCTTGGCTGGTTTCAAGTTGCGCATTGGTTAAGACCCCACGACTGGTTTCGATGCCTGCTGTTTTAGCCAAAGCAATGTTTGGTTGTAAACCAATGGCAGACAGTACCACATCGGCAATTAAAGACTGACCACTGGTAATGGTCACTAAATAGTCGTCATTTTTAATTTTCGAAACTTTTTCAACGGTTGTACCCAATACAAAATGGATACCCGTTTCTTCTAGGTTTTGTTTAAAAGCACTGGCTACATAATCCGGCAATAAACGACCTAGTGGTTGTGGTGCAAGGTCAATCACCGTGACTTGGTGTCCTGTTTGCTGCAAGTCATTGGCAAATTCACAACCAATTAAACCTGCACCTAAAATCACCACACGTTTGTCTTGACGTTGTTCAAGCTGTTGGCGAAATGCGGTGTAATCACTTAAATTATTTACCACATGAATGTCATCACTGCCATCGCCCGCAATGGCTAAACGTACAGGATTCGCACCCACTGCCAAAACCAATTTAGAATAAGGTTGTTGGCTGCTTACACCCTCTTTTTCTAATTCAAGTACATGCGCTTCTGCATCAATTGCTTTAACCCAAGTGTGGGTTTCAATACGCATATTGAGTTGGCTTGCCATTTTAGCTGCATCGCCCAATGCAATTTGAGCAGGGGCTTTATTGCCCGCCAATGCGTTAGATAAAGTTGGTTTGGCATAATTGGCAGCATCATCTGCACAAATCATGACTAACTCTTGTTCTGCATTTAGCTTACGAAACTCGCGTGCAACAGTATAACCTGCCATGCCTGAACCAATAATAACGATAGGATGCATAAGGTGAACTCCAAATGAGGGCATAGAAATTGGCGTTAAAAAAAGACCATCGGACATGGTCTTTTCGTGGTCTTAAACTTCAATCATTTCAAAATCAGCTTTTGAAACGCCGCAGTCTGGGCAAGTCCAGTCATCAGGAATATCTTCCCATAATGTACCTGCCACAATACCATCTTGAGGCCAGCCTTCTGCTTCGTCATAAATCCATCCACAAACGATGCATTGATACTTTTTCATTCAATTCTCCATAAACCGATCTTTAAATTTCCAGATCAGCAAAAAACTTATCTACGACTAGTTGTATGATATATCTATTTGATTAAATTTTTACGCAGTTATACGGCTAAAGTAAAGTAAATAAGCGATTTTAATCTGTGCTTTTATAGAATGAATAGCTGCATGGGACATAACCGCGCAGAAAAGACCTCTTTTGATATAGATACGGCATTGTAATGAGAGAATGGCTGCAGGAAAAATCACGTTTTTATGCGTTTAAATGCCATTTAAGACCTTGGTCGTACAGTAAAAGTCTTATATTTTTGCTATTTTATTATGGAATAAATATATATTAATATTTTTAAGTATATTAAAGTTTATAAAAATCAAAACCTTGTAGTGTTTTGATGCGTGATTGATGGCAGTCTTGCCGATTCGATCACTAGCCTTATGTGAAAATAAACGGTAAAATTCAACCATTCTTTAGTCACATTTCTGATCTTCCATGAGCAATTTGTCTACTTTTTTGTGGTCGCATATTCGTACAGTTCCTCATTTTCCAAAACCAGGCGTAGATTTTTATGATTTAACGCCTTTGTTTATGAATAATTTGGATTCATTAACAGATGCTTTAATTGCCAGCATTCCTGCAGAAAAATTAGCTGAAGTTGAAAGCTTTATTGCAGTAGAAGCACGTGGTTTTGTATTGGCGAGCCTTTTGGCACAGCGTACAGGCAAAGGTTTGGTACTTGTGCGTAAAGCAGGTAAATTGCCACCACCAGTTGTGGGTGTGGGTTATAGCTTAGAATACGGTTTAGACCGTTTAGAAATGGCTGCCGATGTGCAAGCGCAAAAAGTCATTATTGTAGATGATGTATTGGCGACAGGTGGCACTTTAAAAGCAGTGAAACAATTGGCTGAAAAATGTAATCATCAAGTTTTAGGTGCAAGCATTTTCCTAGACTTACCAGATTTACACAAAAATTTAGGTTTAGATATTTGGTCCGTATTGGACAATAAATCTAAACCAGAACAAGCAGTGGCTTAATCCTTTTAAGTTATTGTAACTGCTGTAAAAAAGCCTGATCTCCATAGTTGTGATCAGGCTTTTTTAATGGGTGATGTTTAATTGATTAGTTTTAATGGATAGCTTTGACTTTATTTGGCAAGATAAGCTTGTTCGATTTGCTGAATACAAGAATTAATATTTTCTGGATGCAATAAGCGATGATGCCCAGACTCAAAAGTAGAGGTCTGCATATAGTTTTCTAAAAATGCTTGCGCGGCATGCATATCCAAAATTTCATCGCCCAATTCTAAATAAGCCAATTGTGGAATATCGTGCTGCAAGTCATCATCTGAAATTGCAGGATAGTCATTGCGAAACGTGGGAGCTAAACTTGGATTTGCCACCACACACGGAATATGGTGCGACAAAGACATTTTGAGTGCCCAATAGCCGCCTAGACTATGTCCCACCAAAATTTCAGGCTTAATTTTTTGAATGATATTGTGATAAAAATCGGCAACAGTTTGATAATTTAAGTTGCGATAATCGACATTGATACAAAATTTTTGTTTTGCATCTATGGCATGGAATTTAGTCGACTCCCGCGAGGAATCTAATCCATGTAAAAACAAGACTTTTAAAGCACATGTATTCATTGCCAGATTCACAAAGTTAAACATCTTGAGTCAAACTGAGCCTAAAGATAAAGTGGATAGAAAATAAAATATTTAGACTGATACATCAGCAGGTTTAAAAACAGCAAAATACGGTCTTTTTCATCTATTTTCTGAACAATATTGTAGTGCGCTTAGCCTGAGAAAGAAGTTAGCTTTTGGTCTAAGTCTACAAAAAATCACAAAAGCAAGTGGCAATTTAAAAAATAAATTGCTCGAGTCAGAGAAGGCATACGAAATCGTGTCTAAATCTGCTATTCTATTGAACTTCTTTTTTTAGTAATTATTCGAGGCAGAGATGACGCAACATAACGCTCAATCGACTTCTGAACCCACTATTTCCGAAAACGATTTAATTGCGCAGCGTCATGCCAAGTTAAAGCAAATTCAAGAACAAGCGCAGGCGAAGGGAACTAGCCCTTGGCCAAATACGTTTAAGCGTGAAAACTACGCAGAAGATTTGCAGGCACAATTCGCAGAAGTTTCTAAAGAAGAAATTGAAGCAGGCGAAAAAGTGTATGTGTCTGTAGCAGGTCGTGTGATGTTGAACCGCGGTTCATTCATCGTAATTCAAGACATGACAGGTCGTATTCAGTTGTATGTGGCGCGTAAAGAACTTAGTGCTGAAACATTAGAGACGATCAAGAGCCTAGATTTGGGCGATATTATCGCAGTGAAAGGCTATATTGGTCGTTCAGGCAAAGGCGATTTATATGTTCATATTCAACATTTTGAATTGTTGACCAAATCTTTACGTCCATTACCAGACAAATATCATGGTTTAAGCGATACCGAAGCGAAATATCGTAAGCGTTATTTAGACTTAATCGTAAATGAAGACACCCGTAAAACCTTTGAAATTCGTGCCAAAGTGGTTTCGGGTATTCGTGCATTTTTAACTGAACAGCGTTTTATGGAAGTTGAAACGCCAATGATGCATGTGATTCCTGGCGGTGCATCGGCACGTCCATTTGAAACGCATCATAATGCTTTAGATATGCCGTTATTCTTGCGTATTGCGCCTGAATTATATTTAAAGCGTTTAGTGGTTGGCGGTTTTGAACGTGTGTTTGAAATTAACCGTAACTTCCGTAATGAAGGGGTGTCTACACGTCATAACCCTGAATTTACCATGATCGAATTCTACCAAGCTTATGCCGACTATAAAGATTTGATGGCATTGACTGAGCAAATGCTAGAAAAACTGGCTTTGGATATTTTGGGTACTACCGATGTGCCGTATGGCGATGAAGTGTATAGCTTCAAAGGCCCATTCAAGAAAATTTCTATGTTTGATGCCATTCTTGAGCATAATCCACAATTCACGCCAGAAAATGTTAATGACCGTGATTTCTTGGCTAAATTTGTGCAGGAAGAATTGAAAGAACAGGTGAAGCCTGGTTTTGGTTTGGGCAAACTACAAACCATCGTGTTTGAAGAAACCGTAGAAACTCAATTACGTCAGCCGACTTTCATTACAGAATATCCTGCAGAAACGTCGCCTTTGGCACGTCGTAATGACGATAACCCACACATTACTGACCGTTTTGAGTTCTTTATTGGTGGTCGTGAATTGGCGAATGGTTTCTCAGAATTAAATGACCCGATTGACCAAGCTGAGCGTTTCCAAGCACAGGTTGCAGAAAAAGACGCAGGCGATGATGAAGCGATGCATTACGATGCAGACTTTGTTGAAGCTTTGGAATACGGCTTACCACCAACTGCAGGTGAGGGCATCGGGATTGACCGTTTGGTAATGTTGTTTGCCAACGCTGCGAGTATCCGTGATGTGATTTTATTCCCACACATGCGTCATAAAAACTAAGTTTTAGCGCATCGTTGACGACATAAAAAACAACCTGCAGAAATGCAGGTTGTTTTTTTGTTGTAACTTAAAGTTAAACACTTGCCACCAATTTTTTGATCATAGGTCGCTGGCGTTGACTGGCAAGCCATAAATCATGCTGCATTTGTAAATTCAACCAAAACTCTGGTGAGGTTTCTAAGGCTTCACTCAAACGAATCGCCATATCTGCAGAAATTCCAGTATGACCATTCAAAATGCGAGATAGGTTTGCACGTGTCACTCCAAGTGCTTGAGCCACTTCAGTCACAGAAGTTTCACCAATATATTCGCGCAACATTTCGCCCGGATGAGGTGCATTAAACATCATATTCATCTTTGTACTCCTGCGCTAGAAGCTATGTGATAATCCAAATAATCTACAATGTAGACATCACCATCTTCAAATTTAAAAATTACACGCCAATTACCATTTACTGTTAGTGACCATTGATCTTGTAGATTTCCACTCAATTTATGTAAACGCCAATTGGGTGGAGTTCGCAAATCATTCACCGTAGATGCAGCATGTAGTGCTGCAAGTATTAAACGTAATTTTGTAGAATGCGCTGCTTGAATACCTGCTGTTGAACCAGTTTGGAAAAAAGCCTGAAGACCTTTATGTTTAAAACTCTTAATCAAGCCTTAGTATCCAAGTGTATTGTGTATATGTACAGTATACGATAATTTCGAGTTTAATCAATCAACCAGTTTTGGCGGGGTTTAAGTGCATCTTGCGTAATCCGCAGAAACTTAAAGTGATGATGCTTATAACAACGCCGTTTGAATCCGTACTTTCATCTCTAAAGCTTGCTGTAAAATATGCGCTTTCATCCAAGTTACTTGTGTACCCATGGGGTTGGTTTTAATAGCAGTGTTTAAGAAATCCAGTTTTTCTTGCGAAAATAATTGCGTTTCAATCGCTTGATGCAGTTCTGCCGTGGTTGCATTTAAAGGCACATCTACCAAATAAAAACCTTTAGGATAATTATAAAATGCATACATTAAGTTAAAGGCTTTTTGTTCGGCCTTTAAATTGCCCGCACCAATTTCATAGCTGCGGTCTTGATTGCTATGCGTCACGCCTATTAAAAAGGAGAGTTGTTGATCACGGCAACGCAAACCAAATTGCAGCCCAATCTGATCTGCACTGAGTTCATGTTGCACAAAAACATTCAGCATTGAAGCATCATCGTTTAAAGGCTCTTGTAGGACGAGTAGCTCAGGGCTGTGCTGATACAAAAAACCAGCCAGCTGCGCCTGTTCAAGTTTGGATTTGATCTGTTCAATCTGTGGCATGGGAGCATCTTAAAAATAAAAAAATATGTTTTTACTTTAAGCATTTTTTGTTCATGCTTGAAGCACTGAATTAGATGAATAATCTATGAAGTTATTCAAAAATGAGCAGCTTGTAAGCGCGATTTGTATGTATCAAACGTAGCGAGAATGACGTTAAATTTCAATATATGATGGAATAAACTATTGATTAAATAAAACTTATACTGCTTATTGGTTTTCTTTTATATGAGCTTTTTGCATATAAATATAATAAAACAAGCAATAGTCTGCATAACTAAGTCACTATAATGAAAATCAAATTCTATCTGTGTTATTCGTACACAAGTTTAAGTACATCTGGTGTGATCAATGTCAATAAATCAGGAAAGACTTACTCATCTTAAACAGCTTGAAGCTGAGAGTATTCATATTATCCGTGAAGTTGCAGCCGAGTTTGAAAATCCAGTCATGTTGTATTCGATTGGTAAAGATTCAGCGGTAATGTTGCATTTGGCTTTAAAAGCATTCTATCCAGCGAAACTGCCATTTCCACTGTTACATGTGGATACAGGCTGGAAATTCAAAGACATGATCACTTTCCGTGACAACATGGCAAAACAGCACGGTTTTGACTTGATTGTTCATCAAAATAAAGAAGGGGTAGATGCCAACATTAACCCATTCGATCATGGCAGTTCTAAATATACCGACATCATGAAAACCCAAGGCTTAAAACAAGCTTTAGATAAATACGGTTTTGATGCGGCATTTGGTGGCGCGCGTCGTGATGAGGAAAAATCACGTGCCAAAGAACGTGTTTATTCTTTCCGTGATGCAAAACATCGTTGGGACCCGAAAAATCAGCGTCCTGAATTGTGGAATTTGTATAATGGCAAGGTCAATAAAGGCGAAAGTATTCGTGTGTTCCCATTGTCTAACTGGACTGAATTGGATATTTGGCAATACATTTACCTCGAAAGTATTCCATTAGTACCGTTGTATTTGGCTGCAGAACGTCCTGTCGTTGAGCGTAGCGGCACTTTAATTATGGTCGATGACGAACGCATGCCGTTGCTAGAAGGTGAAGTTCCACAAATGAAATCGGTACGCTTCCGTACTTTAGGTTGTTATCCACTTACGGGTGCAGTCGAATCAGAAGCGAATACCTTGCCTGAAATTATTCAGGAAATGCTATTGGCAACCAGTTCAGAGCGTCAGGGTCGTATGATTGACCACGATGAAGCTGGCTCGATGGAAAAGAAAAAGCAAGAAGGTTACTTCTAATCTCTCCTGAAAAATCTCCCCAAACCCCTCTTTATAAAAGAGGGACTTATAAAAAGCGGAGCAAAGCCTCCCTTTATAAAAGGGAGATTTAGAGGGATTAAAGATTAAAAAACCGATTTCTAAAAAATATGTGGAGCTTTGAGCAATGTCTCATCAATCGAATTTAATTAGCCAAGATATTTTGGCGTATTTAAAACAGCACGAAAACAAAGATCTACTGCGCTTTTTAACTTGCGGTAACGTAGACGATGGTAAATCGACATTAATTGGTCGTTTGTTGTATGACTCAAAATTGATTTATGAAGATCAATTACAAGCCGTGACTCGTGACTCGAAAAAAGTCGGCACTACGGGCGATGCACCTGATTTAGCTTTATTGGTCGATGGTTTGCAAGCCGAGCGTGAGCAGGGCATTACCATTGATGTGGCTTATCGTTATTTTTCTACTGAAAAGCGTAAGTTCATCATTGCCGATACACCTGGGCATGAGCAATATACACGTAACATGGCAACAGGTGCATCGACTTGTGACTTGGCGATTATTTTGATTGATGCGCGTTATGGCGTACAAACTCAGACCCGTCGTCATACTTTTATTTCTAGTTTATTGGGCATTAACAATATTGTGGTTGCCATCAATAAAATGGATTTGGTGGATTATTCAGAAGCACGATTCAACGAAATTCAGACGGAATATGCGAACTTTGTGAATCAACTGGGTGATCGTAAACCATCGAATATTATTTTCACGCCAATTTCTGCCTTAAATGGTGATAACGTGGTGAATAAGTCTGAGCATACCCCTTGGTACACAGGCGATACTTTAATGGGAACATTGGAGTCGGTAGAAATTAACCGTAACTCGGCTCAAAATGATTTCCGTTTCCCTGTGCAGTATGTCAACCGTCCAAACCTTGACTTCCGTGGTTTCTGCGGCACGATTGCTTTGGGCGATATTCATGTGGGTGACCGCATTGTGGCATTGCCATCGGGTAAAAGCTCGACAGTAAAAGAGATTGTGACTTTTGATGGCAATCTTGAACATGCAATTGCAGGTCAAGCAGTTACCCTAACACTGAACGATGAAATTGATATTTCACGTGGTAATGTGTTGGTGCGTGAAGATCAAGTGCGTCCTGAAATTTCACGTGCTGTAAATGCCACTGTGGTGTGGATGGCTGATCAGCCACTATCTATTGGCAAGCTGTATAACTTAAAAGTGGGTACACAAACTGTGCCTGCAAAAGTCACAGCCATTCATTACCGTACCAATGTGAATACTTTGGAACAGGTGCAGGTTGAACAGCTTGAACTGAATGCAATTGCCAATGTCACCATCGAATTTGATGCGCCTGTGGTATTTGACCGTTATCAAGACAGTCGTTATACGGGTTCGTTTATTTTCATTGATCGTTTAAATAACGTGACCATTGGCGCAGGTATGGTTGAAGCTTGCGTAGAATGGACTGCACACAGTACACCTGTAACAGCCGAAGACCGTGCTGCACGTTTGGGTCAAAAACCTGCAGCGGTATGTGTACCAAGCCAAGCACTTGAACAGTCACAAGCACTTGAAAGCTTGCTGATTCAGCAGGGTATTGTTGCCATTGCCAAAGCAGGTTTAGATGCTGCGCAGGTTGCATTACTCCGCGAAACGGGCATTGTGGTCATTAGTGATGTAAACAGTGGTGCAGATGCAGAGTTGACTGCGACAGCTACAGAAGAACTGGCAGAAAAAATTATTGCCCTAGTTCGCTTATAAAATTAGATTCGTTTATAAAATCGAATCCACATCCCCAAAAAACCGCTTTCACCTGAAAGCGGTTTTTTTATGTGCGTTCACTATATTGGAAAGTTTGTTTTTTAAGTGTGCTCTAAGGGTTCGCCATTGAGATGTTTGAGCATGGGTGTGAAGTGCCCATAGCTAATTTTTTGAGGTTGTATTTCAAAGCCATTTTTTTCATAAAAACTTAAAGCAGTCTGTGTGCTAAATACACTCATGTGCGATACATTTTTGCGCTTTAAATCGCTTATTGCTTCAAATAACAAGGCTTGACCAATACCGCGTTGTTGTACTTCGGGGGCAATGGCATGTTGTAAAATTTGCCCGCGATCACTCATCATAATAAAGCCAACCACCACATGCTGTAAGACATAGACCCAACAATTGTTGTAATGCAGCAGCATTAAAATATTTTCATAGCTTTTATTTTCTAGCCATGCCTGAATTTTGGCTTCATTGCGTTGATGATCTTGAATACAAGAGCGAATACTGGCGTGTAATACCGCAACCAAATTGGCGACATCTTGAATTTGTGCAGCTCTAATCATCTAGGCTTAGGGTGATAGATAAAAACAAGGCTCTATTGGAAGCGAAAAGTGTTTAAAGAAATAGCAGAAAATTGTTGTGTTTTACTGCGTTATACTGCAGCACAAGTCCTATTTTTAAGGCAATCGGTATCATTGTGTAATTGAGCATTGCACTTTTTAGCGATGCATGGATGGAATCATCTGTTAAAGCATAAGCGTTGAAGCGTGCAGCAGCGAATAGACGCTAAGCCCTGAAATGGTTATACTTTATTGAAACGCCTGAAATAAGAGCGAAGACCAAGATGGCAAAACTATTGTTATGGATTTTGTTGTTGATTGCCGTATATGCAGTCTGGAAAGTCTGGTTCAAAATAAAAATTAATCGTACTTTTCAGCAAAGCTGTCAAGATATTGCCAATATTGTCCAAGACCCGATTACCCACAAAGCACCGCGCCCTGTAGAAGAGGTGGTGGAAGAAGTTGCCGAATACGAACAGCAATTATTTGATGATATCGCAGAAATATTTTTAAGCTTAAAAGTATCTAGTCGTGACCCTGAAGATGCCGAAACTATTCAACAAGAAGTGCTGAATAAAATGCCTGCCAAAGCACATACGCAAATTCGTCAGTTAGACTTGGGGGAGTGGTCAATTTACTGGAGTTTTTACGAGCAATCCCTTGAATATTTTGTCGGCAAATACGGAGTTTTTATTACCCATGTAGACCGCTTTGGGCAAGAGCATAAATACAATAATTCAGAGCAGTTTCAAACAGATTGATTTTCATGCCTGATTTTATATTTATGATTTTACAGAGGTTTCTTGAAAATTAATTGCAGCATCTTCTTGTCAGTTAAGTGTTTGGTTAAATGTTGAGTTTTGCGCTATTTTCCCGAAAAGAGGTATCATGCCTTTTTCTTTTACATAGGCAGCATCAATGTCAGTTTTAGAAATCATTGCTGTGTTGATTAGTGTTTTAGGCGTGACCTTAACCATTAAGCGACATATAGCTTGCTGGGTGGTGAATTTTATTGCCTGTTTGCTGTATGCCTATTTATTCTTTGAATATCAATTGTATGGCGAAACGGTATTACAAACCCTATTTATGGGCATGGCTGTTTATGGTTTTTTCCAGTGGAAAACTGCACAGCAGCAAAAACAACATATCATCATTCAAAGCTTGCCACTCTCTAAAATGTGGCTGCAAATTGCACTGAGTAGCATACTGGGTTTACTGTTTGGGCTAAGTTTAAAGTGGTGGACGCAGGCTTCACTGCCTTTATTGGATGCACAACTGGCAGCTATGAGTCTATTGGCAACCTATTGGACCAGTCGTAAATACTTGGCTACATGGGTGTTATGGATTGTGGTCGATCTGGTGTATATCGGCATGTTTATTTACAAAGAGTTGCTGTTAACGGCTGTGTTATATGCAGGTTTTGTGGTTCTTGCTTATTTGGGCTGGCGTGAATGGCATAAAATCCGACAACAACATGCGGCACATTCTGCGGTGTGATGGCGTGTAGCGATGAGCAATTTAATTGATTTTAAACAGGCGCAGCTTAAACAATTTGATTTATTGGCATTGGATATTTTAGCGTATCCTGAGCGTTATTTACAGTTTGATTCGATTGCAGATTTTTACCAAGCCCAGTGGTTAGATGATTTCCCCAAAGGGACGACATGGTGTTCCACAGGACTA
This sequence comes from Acinetobacter sp. YH1901141, assembly GCF_013416935.1. NCBI lineage: Bacteria > Pseudomonadati > Pseudomonadota > Gammaproteobacteria > Moraxellales > Moraxellaceae > Acinetobacter > Acinetobacter sp. YH1901141. The sequence continues at coordinate 36,319 of NZ_VPEY01000020.1, forward strand.
GATGATGGCGCAGAACATTTTTATGCCAAAATTGAATTTTATGGGCATTATTTAACTATTTATAGCCATGAAACCTATGCCGCTGAATTTGGCATCATTCACACAGAATAGACAAAATAGAGTCAATGACAGCAGGCGGAAAAAACACTTTAATAGCCTGAAAATAAAGTTGTATGTAGGATATAAAACAACTTATACCCGTTGAGCATCAGCCAAATTATATTGCACGATGATGCTAGACCTACTCCATCAATAAACAAAATAAAAGGAACTCAAATGGCTCATCAATTTACTGTAAACGCCACCATTCATGGCGTTTCAATTGACGAATTTAAGCGTTTAGTGGCAGATGTTGCTTTGCATGAAGCAGTCTGCAAGCGTATTCCTGGTGAAAATTTGGAAATTTTAGAATCTAAAAAGAACGGTGATATTTACACTTTACGCCGTGCTTATAATTTAGATGTGAATATTCCAGATATGGCTAAAAAATTATTAAAAGATGCATTTCGTTTAAAACGCAATGATGTGACCCATTTAACGGCGCTTACTTCTACCGTGGAGCTTGGTGCAAACTTGCCTTTAGAAGCTAAAGGCGAGCGTAGTGTGACAGGCAACCATGAAAAAATTGATATTCAATTAAACTGGACAATTAAGGTTAAAGTGCCATTGATTGGCGGCATGTTGGAAAAACATGCAGAAGGGGAAATCCGTCGTTTCAGTGAGTTGGAAATTGGTATTGTAGAAGATGAACTCAAGAAAAATTTAGCGGCTTAACCCTTCATTTCTACTAGAAAAGATTGCTCTTAAATACATGCTTGGCGCTGCCGTTTTCGGTGGCGCTTTGTTTTTTGGACGTATTGAATTGTGATTGTTGATGCTGGGGTCATTTTACAGTGATCAATTTTTGATTTTTGAAAAAGTTTAGTGCTTGGCTTTATTGCATACAGACTATCGTCTTAATTTATTATTTAAATATAGTATATTTATTATGCTAATATTTTGACCAGATTTAAATTGAGTGTGAGTTCTGCCATGAAATTGATTCAGTTGTTATGTTTATCGGTTTTGCTGACCTTTGCCAGTCTATCTCCAGCAATGGCAGAGAGCAAAAAAGATCCACTTTTTGTCTTGCTTACCAGCAGTGATGCGCACCGCACCAAAATGGCAATTGGCATGAGCAATAACCAATTTGGCAAAGGTCATCCACTGACGATTTATTTGGTCGATCAAGGCGTAATGTTGGCATCTAACCGCTTTGAACATAAATATGCAGAGCATCAGAACATGCTGAAAAGTATTATCGCCAAAGGTGGTGATGTGTATATCTGCAAAATGTGTATGGAGCAGTACGGTGTTGTTGAAGGTGACTTAATGAAAGGTCTGAAATATGCCAATCCAGATGCTATGGGTGAAGCAATTTTCCGTCCAGGCACTCAGACACTGAGCTGGTAATTCGGCTGCTTGAAATGCAAAAGCCTTGTTGAAAAACAGGGCTTTTTTATTGCGGAATTTCTAGCGCATGGCGTATTTTTTTAAACGATAATCCAGTGCAGCGCGGGAAATTCCCAATAAGCGTGCCGCTTCAGATACATTGTGTTTGGCTTTTTGCATCGCGGTGATAATCAGTTGTTGCTCATGCTGTTCTAAATCAAAACCTTCGGTTAAAAGCGTGTCTAAATCTGTGCTGTCTTGTACATCTTCAGCATCGTGTTCATGCTTTTGTGGGAACAACGCATTCAGTTTAATCATTTGTTGATCTTCGGTGAGTAGTACTGCACGCTCCAACAAATTTTCCAGTTCACGAATGTTGCCCGGCCAAGCATAACTTTGCATAAAGGCGGTGGCTTTTTCGCTTACTCCCTGAATTTGTTTGTCGTACATTTTTTCAAAGCGTTTTAAAAAGTGCTCAACTAAAAGGGGGATATCTTCACGGCGTTCTCTAAGCGGTGGAATCTGCACGGGAAAAATATTCAGGCGATAATACAAATCGGCACGGAAGCGTCCTGCTTTAACTGCCTGTTCTAAATCTTCGTTGGTGGCGGTAATCACACGGACATCTAAATGCCGTGTTTGCGAATCACCGACACGTTCAAACTCACCTTCTTGCAAAATACGTAGCAAAGCGGCTTGTGCACGAGGCGAAAGCTCAATCACTTCATCTAAAAAAATAGTGCCATTATGTGCACGTTCAAACTTACCCAAACGTGATTGATGTGCACCTGTAAACGCGCCTTTTTCCACCCCAAACAGTTCAGATTCAATCAGTTCAGGTGGAATTGCAGCACAGTTCACCGCCACAAAAGCATGTTCTTTACGTTGGCTTAAGTCATGCACACCACGGGCAAAGGCTTCTTTACCTACGCCTGTTTCACCTTGCAGTAAAATCGAGACTTTGGCACCAGCGGCTTTTTTTAGTAGATCACACACACGTTGATAGGCGGCTGATTGCCCCACCGAGCTGAACATGCTGTAGTCATTTTTACTGGTGCTATAAATAGATTTTTTGAGTTCAAATAATTCGGATTGTAAGGCAATCAGTTCTTTTTCAATTGGTTCAGGTGACATGAACTGAATCAACTCATCGGCATTTTCCCATTCACTGAGTGGTTTACCTATAATGCGGCAGTTTGCATGTCCGCAGGTTTTACATTCCACTTCTTGATAAATAATGGTCATACCTGTGGCAAAGCTACTATAACCGCAGGCATAGCCAAGTAGCATCCAGCATGAGGGTTCGTGGCTCAGCCCAAACTGTTCAATATGTACATCGGCCTCAAAAGAGTTGTACCAGTTTAAATCGGCATAAAATTGTTTCTTCTGGTGATTCAGAATGAGTTGATTGGCTTCGACCTTGACCATACCCCGAATACCATGCATTTGTGGCCCTGCCATAAAAGCCTGTTCTTCATTTAAACCTGGGCGCATTTTAGTAGTGACTTCTGCATCTTTCAGACCTGCCTGATAGCCCAAACGAATAAAAAAGCGTTTGGTGCGTTCCATTCCAATCATATTGGCAAGGTCTTTACGCAAATAGCCCATGATGCTGGTATGCATCAGCAACATGCGATATTCATCAAACCAGATTTGTCCACGCTCAGTGTCAAAATGTAGTTTGGAAAGCAGGTCGTGAATTTCCTGAGGATGACCTGCATATTTGCCGCTGCTGTCGTATTTTACTCGTACCATGCGCCGTGTTTAATCCATTAAATTCGAGGCTGTTTAGCCATCTTATGCAAATTCGTGAAAATTCAATAATACCTAAACAGCATCATGCCAAACCTTAAAGGTATTTAGTTGTATCTATATGTTTTTGTTGTTTTTATTCCGTCTTTATCATAAGCGAATTGCATAAAGCCCAAGGGTAAATTTTTGTATCTGTACGGGCTGTATTTCATCAAATCATGAAATCTTAAATTTTTTAAACATCAAAATTCATCAAATCATGAAATCCAAATTCTTATAAAAACACTCAGATTTTTTAAGTTGCTGTTTTTCAATGTTTTTATAAAGTTGGCACGCTTGTTGTAATAGTAAAAGTAAGCAACAGATGCATGAAGCAACTGAAGCAAGTTCTGAATGAATCAGATCTTGTAGGAGAACAATATGAAGGATGCAACAGGCGCATTGCCCTTAACCAAATATATTCGGGTAACGGGCGATATTAATGCCGCATTTGTCGAGTTCGACTTTGCCATTCACGATCCCACTTTATATGTGGAGTTGGTGTTACCGCAGCAAGCATTCCGCGAGTTCTGCGCAACCAATCAAGTGGTGGAAATGAGCGAACAACAGCAAGCCGTGAATGATGCTGAAGAAGACAAATGGCGTTACGGCATTGAACACGACACTTTAGTCGGTGCACAGCGATACAACATTGATCATGAAGATCAACACTGAATGCTTAAGGAGATAAGCGATGACTTTAGAAATTAAAACAGCGGGTATTGAGCCAATTCGTCAAAACTATGCCTATATTGAGCGCCGTTTTGGCAACAAGCCAGCCACCCGTTATCAGGAAGTCAGTTTTGATATTCAGGCGGAAACCAACTTTCACTATCGTCCGCTGTGGAAACCTGAAAAAACCTTAAATGATAAAACCCATACTGCAATTGAAATGCAGGATTGGTACGCATTTAAAGACCCGCGTCAGTTTTATTACGGAACTTATGTGCAGCATCGTGCGCGTTTGCAGGACATTGCCGAAAGTAACTTTAGCTTTTTTGAAAAGCGTCAGTTGGCAGAGCATATTTCTGAAGATGTCAAAGCCAAAGTGATTGCCTTGTTTTTGCCGTTTCGTCATATCGAACAGACTGCCAATTTACACATGATGTCGGGCAGTGCTTATGGTTATGGCACGGTGCTGACCCAAGCCTGTATTTATGCTGCGATGGATCGTTTAGGGATGGCGCAGTACATCTCACGGGTTGGTTTGGCACTCGATGGCAACACGGGCGAATCTTTAATTCCAGCCAAACAAGCATGGATGCAGGATGAAGCATGGCAAGGACTGCGCAAGCTGTGTGAAACCAGTTTGATCGAGCAGGACTATTTCAAACTGTTTTTATTACAAAACTTGGTGATTGACAGCTTTATGAGCGAATTGGTTTACACCCAATTTGATCAATGGTTGGCACAGCATCAAGCACGTGACTTGGCGATGCTGATGGAATTTATGCAGGAAGCCATGGCAGATTTACGCAAATGGTCAGACAGCGTATTTAAAACCGCAGCTGCAGAATCTGCACATAACAAACAATTGTTGAGCCAGTGGTTAGCAGAATATTTACCTGAAGTGAAAGCGGCATTTGCAGCGTGGGCAGCTGAGGCGTTGTCTGCAGATGCAGTCGACATTGCAGAACAAAAACTGCTGGAACGCAGTAAAAAAATTGGCATCGAACTCGAACAAATTTTGCAGGCTTAAGGAGAAGCAGCATGTCTAAGGTTTATCTCGCATTACAGGACAATGACACGTCGCGCTACATCATTGAAGCGATTGAAGAAGACAACCCAGATGCCACGATTCAATATCTGCCAGCCATGATTCGGGTAGAAAGCGAAACAGGTCTGATTGTTAAAGCAGAAACGGTATCTGAAAAACTTGGACAAGATTGGGATATTCAGTCTTTACAACTCAACATGATTACGTTGGGCGGCAACGTCGAAGAAGATGATGACAGTTTCCGTTTGCACTGGAACTAGGAATAAGGATGTGCACTGAGCCAATTTGAGTACAGTGCCGCCAGAACATATTGCTGCATAGATTGCCGCTAAAAAATTTAAGGATGATGAGCATGAATTCACAAGTTAAAACCCCAGCAAAAAAACTGAATGCCAAAGACCGTTATCGCGCACTTACTCGTGACTTGGATTGGGACTTTTCTTATGCAGACCGCAAAGAAGCCTTTCCATACGAAGAATTAGAAGGCATTAAAATTACAGACTGGTCTAAATGGGAAGATCCATTCCGTTTAACCATGGATGCTTACTGGAAGTATCAGGCAGAAAAAGAGAAAAAACTTTACGCCATTTTTGATGCTTTTGCACAAAACAACGGTCAAATGAACGTGACCAATGAGCGTTATTTGAATGCCATCAAACTGTTTTTAACTGCGGTAACTCCGCTTGAATATCAGGCATTCCAAGGTTATGCACATGTAGGGCGTCAGTTCAGTGGTGTAGGTGCACGTATCGCATCACAAATGCAGTCGATTGATGAATTACGTCACGTGCAGACGCAAATTCATGCCATGAGCCATTACAACAAATTCTTTGATGGTTTTCAGGATTGGTCGCACATGCATGACCGCGTTTGGTACTTGTCTGTACCAAAATCTTTCTTTGAAGATGCGCGTTCAGCAGGGCCGTTTGAGTTCTTGTTAGCCATTAGCTTTGCCTTTGAATATGTATTGACCAACTTGTTGTTCGTACCGTTCATGTCAGGTGCAGCACACAATGGCGATATGGCAACGGTCACCTTTGGTTTTAGTGCACAGTCCGATGAAGCACGTCACATGACTTTAGGTCTAGAAATCGTGAAATTCTTGTTAGAACAACACGAAGATAACGTGCCAATCGTACAGGAATGGATTGATAAGTGGTTCTGGCGTGGGACTCGTCTGTTATCTATAGTTGGCATGATGATGGACTACATGCTGCCAAACAAAGTGATGTCGTGGAAAGAAGCGTGGGAAACCTACTTTGAAGAAGCGGGCGGTGCGTTATTTAAAGACTTGAGCCGTTACGGTATTCGTATGCCGAAATATTCAGAAGTAATTACCAAAGAAAAAGAACACGTGTCGCATCAAGCGTGGTGGATTTTCTATAACTTCGGTCATGCAGCAGGTTTCCATACTTGGATTCCAACCGATCAGGAAATGGATTGGTTATCTGAAAAATATCCAGACACCTTTGACAAATACTACCGTCCAAAGTGGGAGTTAGCACGCAAGATGGAAGCAGAAGGCAAGCGTTTCTACAGCGCAGGCTTACCGCAATTGTGCCAAATTTGCCAAGTGCCAATGACTTTCACCGAAATGGATGGCGATCCGACCATGTTTACGTATCGTGAGTCTGTTTATAAAGGCGAGCGTTACCACACCTGTTCAGATGGTTGTCACGATATTTTTGAACGTGAACCTGAAAAATATGTGCAGGCATGGTTGCCAGTGAACCAAATTCTACAAGGCAACTGTGGTGGCTTAGATTTGGAAAACATGCTGCGCGAATATTATCGCTTCAATGTCGGTGCAGATAACTTGGATATTGAAGGTTCACCAGACCAGCAACGCTGGAAAAAATGGAAAGGTGATGCGGCTTAACGCTCATTCACTATCTAAAGTAAATATCTAAAATTTAAGTTATTTCAAGATTCAAATTTAAAAGGATTTCGGTTTGAGTCATTTGCGGCTCAAACCACCCCAATACGGAGAATGACCATGTCAGTACGCGCTATTCGCCCAGATTACGACTTTGAACCACGCGACCTACAAAAACACTATGGCGACAACATTTTGGTGTATGTGGGTTGGGATCATCACACTTTATATTGTTCTGCACACGCCATGTTGGTTTCGCCGCAGCAAACCTTTCAGGAATTTTTGGATCAGCAAATGCAGGCGGGTTTCCATCAACATCCTGACTTTGAAAACATTAAATGGGATGAAGTGCAATTTACTTTAAACAAACAGGTAATTCAGCCACGCCCTGAACAGACCTTGGCAGAAATTGGCTTCGATCAAAAATCACTACTGCGTTTTGTGACCCCAGGACTGAATGGGTACAAGGGCGCACACGTTTAAAACAGTAAGATCACAACAAAATAAAGACAGCAAAGCACAGTCAGTAAGTACAAGACAGGAGGTCGCAGATGAGCTATCAAGTCACAATTGAGCCAATTGGCACAACCATTGAGGTTGAAGAAGATCAAACCATTTTAGATGCCGCGTTACGTCAAGGCGTGTGGTTGCCATTTGCTTGTGGGCATGGCACTTGCGGCACTTGTAAAGTCCAAGTCACCGATGGTTATTATGATGTCGGCGAAGCGTCACCTTTCGCGCTGATGGATTTGGAACGTGAAGAACACAAAGTGTTGGCGTGCTGCTGTAAGCCTGAATCAGACATGACCATTGAAGCCGATGTTGATGAAGACCCAGATTTCTTGGGATATTTGGTTCAGGATTATCAGGCCAAAGTCCTTGAGGTAAAGGACTTATCTCCAACCATTAAAGGTGTGCGCTTGCAGTTAGACCGCCCGATGGAGTTTCAGGCAGGGCAATACATTAACGTGCAATTCCCGGGTATTGAAGGCACTCGTGCCTTCTCAATTGCCAATGCACCAAGCGAGCTCGGCATTATTGAATTGCATATTCGTCATGTTGTGGGCGGCAGTGCTACGACCTATGTGCATGAGCAGCTTGCGGCAGGCGACGCACTGGAAATTTCAGGGCCATACGGACAATTCTTTGTACGTAAATCGGATGATCAGGATGCGATTTTTATTGCAGGTGGTTCAGGTTTATCTAGCCCGCAATCTATGATTTTAGACTTACTAGAGTCGGGTGATACCCGCACCATTTACCTATTCCAAGGTGCGCGTGATGTTGCGGAATTATATAACCGAGAACTGTTTGAGCAGTTAGTCAAAGACTATCCAAACTTCCGCTACATTCCTGCATTAAATGCACCTAAAGCAGAAGACCATTGGACAGGATTTACAGGCTATGTGCATGAAGCGGTTGCCGATTATTTTGAGCAGCGTTGCGGTGGACACAAAGCCTATTTATGCGGCCCACCAGTCATGATTGATGCAGCAATTTCGACCTTAATGCAAAGCCGTTTGTTTGAGCGTGATATTCACACTGAACGCTTCTTGAGTGCTGCCGATGGTGCAAGTGGTCAGTCACGTTCAGCATTGTTTAAACATATTTAACACATATTTAAAAGTGGATAGGTGCTGCAATATTGTACTGAGCCTATCGAATTGCAATAGATAAAAAGTTTCCAAGGAAGTCGGTCAGTGTTGAGGCATTTAGCTCAGCACTGACACCATCATCAACACAGTAAGGCAGTGTCAAAAGCCAAAATAGCAATGCGACAACCAGCAAAGCCAAAATAGCCAAGGAGAGTTACATGGACCGTCAACAAATTGATACTTTAGTGAAGGAAATGAACGTAGACACCGCTACACGCCCTGTCGATCAGCGTGTGCAGCAAATAGTGGTGCGTTTAGTGGCAGATTTATTTCAAGCCATTGAAGATTTAGACATTCAGCCTTCAGAAGTGTGGAAAGGTCTGGAATATATTACCGATGCAGGCAAAGCCAATGAACTTGGTTTACTTGCAGCAGGTTTGGGTTTAGAACATTATCTAGATTTACGTGCCGATGAAGCCGATGCCAAAGCAGGCGTAACAGGCGGTACACCACGTACCATTGAAGGGCCACTTTATGTTGCAGGTGCGCCTGAATCAGTCGGTTTTGCGCGTATGGATGATGGTTCAGAATCAGACCATTTAGATACGTTAATTATTGAAGGTACAGTCACTGACACCAATGGCAATATCATTGAAAATGCCAAAGTCGAAGTTTGGCATGCCAACGGTTTAGGTAACTATTCATTCTTTGATAAATCTCAGTCTGACTTTAACTTACGCCGTACTATTTTCAGTGATGCCAATGGTAAATATGTGGCGCAAACGACCATGCCAGTCGGTTATGGCTGCCCACCAGACGGCACGACTCAAGCTTTATTAAACAAACTAGGTCGTCATGGCAACCGTCCATCTCACGTGCATTACTTCATTTCTGCACCAGGTTACCGCAAACTCACTACGCAATTTAACATTGAAGGTGATCAATACCTGTGGGATGACTTCGCATTTGCGACCCGTGAAGGTCTGGTTGCAACAGCGGTAGATGTGACCGATGCTGCAGAAATTCAGCGCCGTGGTTTAGACAAACCATTTAAGCACATCACCTTTAACTTTGAATTAGTCAAAGACACTGCAAATGCACCATCGACTGAAGTTGAACGTCGTCGTGCAAGTGCTTAATCCCACACCTTAAAACACAAAGTTTTAACACGTTCGCCAATACAGCATCAGCAAGTTCTTTGTTGATGCTGCCCTTAAAAGTCGGCTGTTCGCGCATGAATGATTCAGGCGCAGCAGGCAGACTTCATCAAAATTTCTATTGAATAGGATGTTCTATGAATAACAAAATTTGGGCACTCATGCTTTTGGGTGTCATGGCGACACACGTCAATGCAACAGAAAACGGTTTAGATACATTTGGATTAGGCGCAGAAGGCATTGCAGCAGGGGCTTTACCACCAGCTGGGGTATACTTACTCAACTACTATCAGAACTATCATGCCAGTGAGTTTAAAGACGGCCCAGACAATTTCCATGCCGATGTGAATGTCTATATTCCACGTTTGGTATGGATGACCCCCCAACACATTGCAGGCGGTCAGTTGGGTTTATATGCTGCACAGCCTTTGGTCGATTTGCGTTTAAATGTGATGGGCATGTCAGACTCTAACAGTGGTTTGGGCGATTTGATTATTGGCAGCATGTTGGGTTGGCATAAAGGCAATCATCACAGTGTAGCTGCTTTAGAAGGTGTGCTCGCAACAGGCGATTATGAAGATGCCAATCCACAACGTCCTGTAGTTGCCAACTTAGGTAAGAACTACAACACCATTCGTCCTATCTTTGCGTATTCTTATTTGCAGCCGCAAGGTTGGGAGTTTTCCACCAAAATGTCTTATAGCTTCAACAGTGAAAATGACGACACAAATTATCAGTCGGGGGATTATTTCGCTGGAGATTATGCAATCGGTTATCAATTGAATGATCAAGTCAAATTGGCACTCGAAGGTTATGTATTTAAACAAACCACAGATGATGAAGTGAATGGTGTCAGTATTGGCAATAAAGGACAGGCTCTATCTTTTGGTCCCGCGATTCAATACAAACGTGATAATTGGTCTTTGGAAGCAAAGTTTTTGAAAGAAACCGAAGTGGAACATCGTCCTGAAGGACACTCTTCGACTTTGAAATTGGTTTGGGCTTTTTAAAGCCCGAACCTGATTCTGCAGTGTTGCACATCAAGCTATCTTACAAAACAAAGTCAAGTTGAAAGACTTGGCTTTTTTGCAGCATCATTTTTCAAGATGGCTTGCTTCTAATTACGTGCTTCCATAAGTTGAGTTTGGTGGACTGAATTTTTAATCTCTCACGTGTTGCACTTATGCGCTAAGATTAGGCATAGCAACAGGGTGCGTATTGCGAGCAGGAGAGCCATTTTGAATCAAATAATGGATGCCGATGTAATTATTATTGGTGGCGGACAAGCAGCATTGGCCACGGCTTACTTTTTAAAACGGCAAAAAATCAATTTTCTGATCTTGGATAATCAAACGCAGTCGGGCGGTGCGTGGCAACATGCGTGGGATTCTTTACAGCTGTTCTCTCCAAATACATGGAGTTCTTTGTCCGGCTGGTTAATGCCAAAAACCGAACAGGAATATCCGAAACGATTAGAAGTGATTGACTATTTAACAGCGTATGAAACACGCTATCAATTTCCTGTGCTGCGTCCTGTGCAGGTCGAAAAAGTCCTGAAGGAAGGCAATGATTTAATTGTGTGTTCGGCACAGCAAAGCTGGCGAGCCAAAGCCGCTGTGAGTGCTACTGGAACGTGGAGTCAGCCTTTTATTCCTGCTTATACAGGACGCGAACGCTTTTTAGGCACACAAATTCATTCGGCTCATTACCGCAATGCCAATGCTTTTCAGGGCAAAAGAGTCATGATTGTCGGCGGGGGTAACTCAGGCGCACAAATTTTGGCAGAAGTGTCTAAAGTGGCCGAAACTTTTTGGGTTACACAGCAACCGCCAAGTTTTTTAGCCGATGATGTAGATGGACGGGTTTTATTTTCACGTGCCACGGAGCGCTTAAAAGCCCAGCAGGAAGGTCGCAGTATTGAACAACCGATTGGCAGTTTGGGCGATATTGTGATGATTCCAAGTGTCAAAGAAGCACGGCAACGTGATGTATTACATGGTCTGCCGCCATTTGACTATTTAACCGAACATAGTGCAGTTTGGGCAGATGGGCGCGAACAGGAAATTGATGCCATTATTTGGTGCACAGGTTTTAAGGCAGCATTGTCGCATTTACAAAGTTTGAATGTGGTTAATGCACAAGGCACAGTCGATGTGTTAGAAAATCGAGCGTTACAACAGCAAAATTTATGGTTGGTTGGTTATGGCGATTGGACAGGCGCAGCCTCGGCAACTTTAATTGGTGTTTCCCGAACCGCACGGAATGTGGCAGAGCAAATTGCTGCGTATTTGCAGACAACAGCGTAAAGTCATTAACGTGACAAAAACTGTGTTTAAAAAATGAATCATGCAATTTCAGCCATAAAAAAGCCCTCTGTAGAAGAGGGCAAGAGGGTAACTCAAAAAATTAAAGATGCTCAATCATAATAAGGTGACAGTCAGGACTTACTGTTTTGGTAAATCAAACCAAATGAACTGGCTGTCTTCTTTTGCTTCAATCACAGCATTATCAGCAAATAACAAAGCATCGCCCGCTTTAACTGTTTGCTCGCCAATGGTGATTTCACCACGAATTACATGCACATAGTTTACCGCTTGTGTTGCTGTAACTTCTAAACGATGTCCAGTTTCTAAAACAGCTGCTTTTACTTCTGCCTGTTGACGAATGTGCATTGGGGCATTGTCATTCGGGCCGACAATTAAATGCCACTGGTTGGGTGCTGTATTTGGGTCACGTTGAATTTGCTGATACGTCGGCTCTGCATCGCGTACATTCGGCTGAATCCAAATTTGCAGCATGTGTACTTCTTCATCACCATTGTTAATTTCGCTGTGCTGAACGCCTGTACCTGCGCTCATTAACTGCCATTCACCTGCAGTAATATGGCGTTCATTGCCCATGCTGTCGCGGTGGGAAATCGTACCACTTAATACACAAGTCAAAATTTCCATGTTGTCGTGTGGGTGAGTACCAAAACCATTATGTGCGGCAATACGGTCATCGTTAATGACACGTAAGGCACTAACACCCATATATAGCCAAATACTCAAAAATATAGAACAATAGAAACATGGGATATTCAAAAGATTTTAAAGACAAAGTCATAGAAATTATGGCTAGAGATAAAATGTCTGTGCGAAAAGCAGCACAGCATTTTAAC
>NZ_VPEY01000021.1:0-46141 GCF_013416935.1 Acinetobacter sp. YH1901141
CAATTTTCTGACTTAAATTTCGCTCAAATAAACTTCGAGTAATTTAAACCAATCAATCAATGAAATATGTTCGATTAATCAATCAGTAAAAATCCACACAAGTTGTTCTTCATAATCTCTTAATGATTTCCTGTTATTTCGTCAATAACAGCACCAATTCAATCAACACTGCGTTGGTGTGTTGCGTATTCTATACAGTTTTTGAATAGACGCAATATATTTTTTAGTTTTTTTTCAAAAAAAGCACCATCCGCCCAAATTTTAGACGCATTTCATATTTTTATCACACTTTTCTTATAATTTGTCTTTTTTTCGCACGTTACTGGATTGGTTTTTAAATAAATCCTTTTAAGGCGATAACAAAAAACAACCAGCTCAATGGAGCTGGTTGCAAATCAACATTAATTGGCTTGTTCTGCAAGCCATGACATAAATTTTTGTCGCTCTACTTTACTAGCTTGTTGCCACAATTGAATCAATTGTTGCTCTTTGCCCTGTGTTTGTTTTGCTGTAGGCAATGTTACTGAGGTGGTTTTCTCAGATGGCAACACTGCTGCCGCGGTATAAACTGCTGCTGGTTGATTGATTGCAGCACTGTTTTGAGTGGTATCTAAAGTTTTATTAAGCCAACTACCACCTAACGAACCAGTTGAACTTGCTTTGGCACCTGTTTGTTGTACCAACAATTGATTCTTTTGATTATATAAGCCAACACTAGGCTGATCTTTAAACTCTTTTGCAGCATCGAAATCTTTAGGTGGGTTTACCAAAGCAAGTCGATAGTTTTCACCATCTTGAAGAATTGGGGTTTTGAGTGTAATAACACCTGATTTTAAAATATCGTGTGCGCCATTATGATGTTCAAAATATTGTTGATAGCGCAAGTTCATGACATTTTCACCCGCATTGACTTTCACTTGCTGTGCTGAACTGAATAAACCTGAACGAACTTCTTGATCATTTACAGCGAGCAACTTAATTTCTTCAGGTACTGCAATAATTACTGCTGAAAATGCTGAACCGCAAGCCATCAATGCAATACTTGCTAGGCCTAATTTAAATGCCATATTTCACTCTGTATCATTTATTAAAGTTTGATTGCACTATGCAATGTATAAATGACAGTTTTATGACAATTCATGGGTTTAGGCATTTGCACATGAATAAGTAAGTTGTAAGGCACATCACTACCCCCAGAAACAAAAAAGTAGGATGAATCATCATCCTACTTTTTTGTCTGTGCAGTATGTGTTGCTAGAGCTTAGTTAAAGCTTTTGAAACGTGCTGCATCATCCATAAATGTTTTTTCACCAGCAGGTGCTTCAATTGAACCAAACACTAATTGTGCACGTAGTTTCCAGTTTGCAGGAATGTCATAAGTTTGCGCAACTTCTTCATCTACGATTGGATTGTAGTGCTGTAATGATGCACCCACATTGATTTCAGATAAAGCTGTCCACGCTGCGAATTGTGCAATCCCTGTCGAATGTTCTGACCATACTGGGAAGTTGTCTGCATATAGCGGGAATTGCTCTTGTAGACCTTTTACAACATCTTGATCTTCAAAAAATAAAGCTGTACCAAAACCTGCAATAAAGCTATTAATTTTTGCTTCAGTGTTTGCAAATGCTTCTGCAGGAACCATTTTATGTAAAGTTTCTAAAACGATGTTCCAAAATTGTGTATGCGATGCACCGTATAAAGTCACAACACGTGAAGTTTGCGAGTTAAATGCAGATGGGCTTAAACGAACTGCTTGTTTGATTGTACTTTCAATAGTTGCCTGATCTACAGAAACATTTTTACCAAGTGCATAGATTGAACGGCGTTTTTCTAATTGATTTAAAAATGACATTTTTAATTCCTCTGCAGAATTTTGTATAAATTAATTGATACAGCGATATTAAGCTTTTTATTCAGCATAAACATTACAAAAAATACGACAGTGTGTTTTATGTATAGAACGATTATAGTTATATAAAGTGACAAATGTATGTGACTGCATTTAGGGTCTGTTGACATTTCATAAATGGCTTGCGCTGTAGGCTAAAACTGAGCAGATCAGGCATGAAACGCAGGGAATAGCGAGACTATTGCCAAGTTTCATAACGCAATCTGAGAAAGTTTTAGCCACAGCCTGAGCAAAAACAAGCACTGCTTTGTTTGCAGCGCAAGGCGCAGCGAAGGACGAGCATATTTTTTGCTGCTATTGCGTTATGAGTCAGTCATTTAGAATGACTAAATTTCCTGCCTCATGCCTTATATCAGCTAAAAAACCTTGCGAGATATATCTCTCACGTCGCAAACATAGACGAAGTGTCAACAGACCCTATTACCTTTTATTCTATAGATATAGTCTATTGCAATATAAATATGCTGCGGTTCGCTCTTTGTAGCACATAATAATAAGCTGATTTGACCAATCTTCATCAAATGCTGTTATTTAAGCATAGACTTTAAATTGATTTTGATAGTGTGCATGACTCCGTTCGGTTACTTCTTCTTCAATTGATCCAAAAACGAGTTGTGAACGTAACAACCATGTATCTGGAATATCAAAATGCTCTGCCACAGCACGGTCTATGTTTGGATTATAATGCTGTAAAGATGCACCCACGCCTGAATCTGCCAATGCTGTCCACACTGCAAATTGCGCCATGCCTGAAGTTTGCTCCGACCAAATTGGAAATTCTGCAGCATTAAATGGAATTTTCTTTTGCAATTGACGAATCACTTGTTGATCTTCATAGAACAATACCGTGCCAAAAGCTGCTGCACATTGTTCGATTTTCATTTTAGTACCTGGAAAAACCTGCTCTGGTACAAACTGACGTTGTACTTCCTGTACTAAATTCCAAAATTTTTTATGTGATTCAGAAAATAAAATAACCACGCGCGTACTTTGTGAATGATGTGCCGATGGACAGCTACGCACAGCTTCCTGAATCAGCTCGGTCATATAAGTTTGGCTAAAATGAACGCGTTTTCCTAAAGCATAAATACTACGGCGCTTTTTTAATTGATCGATGAAAGTCAGTTCATTTGCGTCATAGTTCGGCTTTTTCTTAAGCTTAAAGTCTTTCGTGATATCTGCTGTAAGCACATGACCAATTTTATTTAACAGTGTCATTTTGACTTCCCCAAAAAATCAATCAAAATCAATCTAATATTTTTTCTTATTCTATATAGACGAAAGTGCTTTTATTCACATTCGTATTTTTAGCTGCTGCTTTTTACAACACTCAAACCCGCTAAAAACAACAAACTCCGCATTTTGCGGAGTTTGTGTGAAACTTACAGCATTTTTACATTTTAGCTTTAAACTTATTTTAAAACTTATTTCTCAGTTTCAAACAGTGCTGCAACAAATGCTTTGGCTGAGAATGGACGTAAATCGTCAATTTTTTCACCCACACCAATAAAGCGAATTGGCACATGGCTACGGCTTGCAATGTTAAATAACACGCCACCTTTTGCCGTACCATCCAGTTTAGTGATGGTGATGCCTGTTAAGCCAACAGCCTCATCAAACATTTCCACTTGGTTAATGGCATTTTGACCTGTGCCTGCATCTACGACCAACATCACTTCATGCGGTGCAGTCGCATCAACTTTTTGCATCACACGCTTAACTTTAGTCAATTCTTGCATCAGGTTGCTTTTGTTATGCAAACGTCCAGCAGTATCTGCAATTAACACATCAATGCCTTTGGCACGCGCACTTTCAAACGCATCGAAAATAACAGAAGCACTGTCTGCACCGTGACCTTGTGCAACAACGGCAACATCGTTACGCTCACCCCAAATCTGCAATTGTTCTGTCGCTGCAGCACGGAAAGTATCCCCTGCGGCCAACATGACTTTTTTACCTTCGCCTTGTAAGCGTTTCGCTAACTTGCCAATGGTTGTGGTTTTACCTACACCATTCACACCCACGACTAAAATCACATAAGGGGTTTTATTGGCATCAATATGTAAAGGTTTTACCCGTGGCGCAAGCAAAGCCACTAATTCTTCTTGCAAAGCCTTATATAAAGAATGTGAATAAATTAAGTCGCCACGCGCAGTACGCTCGGTCAAATTGGCAATAATGGTTTTCGTTGCATCTACACCAATATCTGCAACCAACAGTTGTTCTTCGACTTCTTCTAATAATTCATCATCAATTTCTTTACCGCCAATCAGAATATTCACCATGCCATCGGCAAAGTTTTTACGGGTTTTGGTTAACCCTTCTTTCATGCGACTAAAGAAACCACCTTTCGCAGGCGCATCCGTGTCTGATGATGTTTCTGCAGCATGTTCAGAGGTTTCTGCTTGTTGTAGAGGTGTTGTTTCAACAATCGGAATATTTACCGCTGGTAAATTCGGTAATGTGACATCATCATCTCCGATATCAGCATCAATCAAAAATTTATTTTGCCCATTAGATTGCTGTTGCATGCCGAATCCTTGAAAAGCATCGCGTTAAAAAATCGGATTCTAACATAAACCAATTGCTTTTACCTCGTATTCCAACCACATAGCCGCATACAAAAAATACCTACAGCAATCCTTGCCTTTCCGCTTTAATTTCTGAAAGATAAGCCGATAACGATTGATCTCCACTTGCTTATGTTCCAATTTTCGATGAAGTCTGTTTGTGCGTTGCTTTGGGGTTTAACAGCTTCGATTAGCCATGCTGAAGTTTTAGCTGCGAATAACACTTTTGAAACCACACTCAACAATGGTTTAAAAGTCATTATCCGTGAAGACCATCGTTCTCCCATGGTGATGACTCAAATTTGGTACAAAGTGGGCAGTAGCGATGAGTCGGGAAATACACTTGGGATTTCGCACGTACTTGAACACATGATGTTTAAAGGTACAGCCAAGGTGCCGAATGATGAATTTACCCGTTTAAGTCGTATTTATGGTGGCAGTGTCAATGCAGCAACCTTTACCAATTACACGAATTATTATCAGCTCTATCCCAAAACTTATTTCCCACTGGCTTTAGAGTTGGAAGCCGACAGAATGAGTAATTTGTTACTTCGCCAACAAGACTTTGAGCCTGAAATTAAGGTGGTGATGGAAGAACGGCGGCAACGTACCGATGATAATCCACGGGCTTTGGCTTTTGAACGCTTTAAATGGATTACCTACCCAACCAGTCATTATCGCCAACCCATTATTGGGCACATGAAAAACTTGCAAAGCATTCAGCTGCAAGATGTACAGGCGTGGTACAAAAAATGGTATCGCCCCAATAATGCTATTCTAGTGATTGTGGGCGATGTAGATCATCAAGCCGCATTGTTGCAAGTCCAAAAGTATTTTGGAGATATTCCGAAAGCACCTACGCCACCGCGCAATGATGTGTTGGAGTTTGAACAATTAGGTTATCGGCACATGGAATTGTCTGCGACTGTGCAAGTTCCTAATTTATATATGGCTTGGAATGTCGGTTCATTGGCAACAGCTAAAAATCCTCAAGATGCCTTCGCGCTCACTATCATCAAACAACTGTTAGACAGTGGAATTACTTCACGTTTAGAACAGCGCTTGGTCAGAAACAATAAGATTCTTAGCTCAGTCAGTGTCAGTTATGACCCGTATCAACGTGGGGATAGTTTGTTTAGTATTTCAGCATTGCCTGCAGCAGGTGTAACGTTAAGCGAAGCACAGGTCGCGATTCAAAACGAAGTGGATACGCTAAAACAGGATTTGGTCAATTCAAGTGAAATTGAGCGCGTGGTGACTCAATTTGTGGCCAATTGGATTTATAGTCAGGATGATTTGGCAGGACAAGCCCGAACCATTGGCAATTTGGAAGTCAATGGATTCAGTCACCGTTTAATCGATGTTTTACCACAACACTTCCAAGCGATTACTGCCCAGGATCTGCAACGTGTTGCGCAAAGTTACTTTAACAAAGACAGACTTAGCACCTTGTATTTATTACCTCAAAGCACAACACCTTAAACTGTGATTTTCATGAAAAAACATCTATTCAGCACGCTTATTTTAAGCACTAGTTTTAGCCTATGTTCTGCTGGCTTTGCGATGGAAACTGCCACCAGAGCAGCGCATGATTTTGCTGAAACAGATGTAAGTACGCCTTTACAATCTTTGAGCTTGCTGCACAGTTTAAATGCCGTAAATGAATTGGTCGATGT
This sequence comes from Acinetobacter sp. YH1901141, assembly GCF_013416935.1. Lineage (NCBI taxonomy): Bacteria > Pseudomonadati > Pseudomonadota > Gammaproteobacteria > Moraxellales > Moraxellaceae > Acinetobacter > Acinetobacter sp. YH1901141. Next base: position 6,159 of record NZ_VPEY01000021.1, read on the forward strand.
TCGCGCTCCACAGGTATATGAATTAAAAAATCATCGACACGTACGCACTTTATTTGTCGAAAATCCTGCTTTGCCAATGGTTGATATCCAACTGACTTTTAATGCAGGTTCTGCCCGCGATGCAGAAATTGAAAAAGGTTTATTTGGCGTTGCCAATATGGCAGCCCAACTGATTGATGAAGGCACCAAGCGTTATAAGGCAGAGGAAATTGCCGCAGCCTTTGAAACCACAGGCGCACGTTTTAGTACCACGGCGTACCGCGATATGTTTGTGGTACGGCTAAGAACACTGTCTGATCCGCAGAAAATGCAAACTGCCGTCAAAATGATGCTGGAAATACTGAAACATGCAACTTTTGAGCGTTCTAATATCCAGCGTGTGCAAAGCAATACACAAATTGGGCAAAAACAACTGCAAGAAAATCCAAGCCGTTTAATGAATATTCGCTTATATCGCGCAATTTACGGACAACATGCCTATTCAGAACCCATTACAGGCACCAATGGCAGCATCAAACGGATTCAACCAAAGCACTTACAACAATTTAGAGATCAGTTTCTGGTCGCGCAAAATATGAACATTGCCATTACAGGCAAATTAACCTTAAAAGAAGCAGAAAAACTTGCCAATACCATCAGCGCACATATTGCCCAAGGTGTTGCAGCAACAGCTTTGCCACAGCCTACACCTGCAACACGTTTCAACATCCAGCATATTCCCTACCGGTCACAACAGGCGCATGTCAGTATTGCACAACTTGCGACTACACGGGATGATCCTGACTATTTGGCTTTAGAAATTGCCAATAAAATGCTGGGCGGCAGCAGTTTCAATTCAATTTTGATGAAAGAATTACGAGTAAAACGTGGCTACACTTACGGTGTTAGCAGTTCGTTTCGTTTTACCCAAGCAGCGGGTTTGTTTAGCTTAGGCTATTCTACGCGCCAAGATCAGTTACTCGATAGTATTCAAGTCGCTCACCAGAGCTTAATTCAGTTTGTACAACAACCTATGAATTTAGAACAATTAAAAGAAACCAAAGCAGGTTTAATTCGTGCATTTCCGAATCAATACAGCAGCAATGCCAGTATTAATGCCCAGCTTGGGCACATCGGTTTTTATCGACTTCCTGCAAATTATTTAAGTGATTATGCAGAACGAGTGGAAAAAGTTACCGCTGAAGATGTGCAACGTGCAATTCGCAAACATTTGCATCCTGATCGTTTAACTTTAGTAATTGTGAGCGAACATTTAGATAAAGCCGCATTGGTAAAAATGCTGCAGGACAATTTACTCGCACCAACATCTTTAACACCGACACCGCACAATATGAATAACATGCCAACAGAAAAAATTACTCTTGCACCAAGGCAGGAAGTTGTTGAGCCCGATCTTGCTCCATTTGATGTGCCTGCATCAACTTTAAATAATGCACATAACGAATCGGACGTTGATTGAGTAAATGAACTGCCATGTCTTGGGTATTGGCATACATAGATTGTTGTGACAAACGCTCAACATTTTGAAATTGTTGCACCCCAACTGGGCGATAAAGCGCAACACTTGCTAAAGTTAAAATAATAAAAATGATACTCAGCACAACAATATTATAAATTTGCTCGAGTTTCAGTTGAGAAATAAATTGAATCGTTTTTTGAATTGCGTTGTGCATGACCTACCTCTAATCGCCTTAGTGTAGGATGCCCTTGTGAGATGTACAAGTTAAACAGCTCAATTTTACTGTATCGTCACAGTAAAAATTGAGCCTTTTTCTACAAATTCTACAAAGGATTTAGCTTTAGCCAATCGTGCCACGAATTACCGCAAAGTATAAAACCAATGCAATGACTGCAAGCACCAAGAAAATAGCAAATACACTGACACCGCCCTCTGCTTCGGCAGGATGCAGTTCATCTTCATCGGCAATACGGAGTAATTCACCATCATAATTACGATAAAACTCTATACGATCGCTTCGCTCTAAAGTTTTAGCAAAGTCAGCCACACGTTTACGTTGCGCCAAGCAGTATTCACCTAAATGAACATCTCGACGGAAAATTACCTCATCTAGTTTTTTACGGTGATGATGTGCCAACTCAATAATTTGAGAAGTCAATGGAGGTACATCAAAAGCACATCCGTCTACGGATCTTGTCATGTTGTTCTCCTTTTTTATCATGCTTAGAGCTTTAGTTTAATCAAAATTAAACTTGTTCAATGTTTAATCATGTAAACTTGAAATATGCTCATTAACCCCGATAATTATTTGACAATTCAATCAAATTGTAATATTAGTTTAACAATAAAGCGTTAAATTGATATGAAGCCTAAAAGGTAGGCTTAAATAAGTAATCATAATTACAATAAGGAGTTTAATATGATTCAAACGATCTCTCACCATGACTTAGAGCATGTTTATGCAAATGCAGTAAACACGATTCATTCACAAATGAACTTCCAAGACGCGGTAAAACAACTCGAAGAAGCTGCACGTGCAGGACATGGTAAAGCGGCAATGTTCTTAGCAGAACTGTATTATCAAGGTTTCCGCGTAGAACGTGATTCATTGAAAGCGCAATACTGGCAAAACATGGCCACCATGCAAGCATAATAAAACGTCACTTAGGTGGCGTTTTTTTTGACCCTTTTTTTAGATGCTCCAACCATAAATACATATTTGTTTACGATTTTAAGCAAAGCTTAAACGGTATATTCATCAATTCTTTTTACAATATAGCCAAATTTTACAACCTTGCTTGATTATGAATCAGATTAACCAACTCCACCCTTTACCAAAGGATTTTCTGCTTAAAGTTACACTATTAAAATCAATGATGTACTGCGGTGTACTTTGGGGTTTATTCCATCAAGGTTGGGCAATGAGTTCAGATCACGATGATTATATTTTCCCTTTTTGGTTAAATGCGGTACAAGCGCATAAATATGCTGCTAAACACTGGCCACAATATAGTCCTCGTAAAATTTCCGCGCAGGATTTTGAAACTTTTTTATTACCAACGCTCACCCGTTTAAATGTCACGCCAACCTTGTTTGGTTCGTCAAGTCAAAAAATTAAACTGACCACTTCACAAATGAAGCATTTCTTTTTTAATGAACCTGCGTTAAATATTGCTTAAATAAAAACTGAATAGAATTGACGTAAAAATCAACAATCGTGACTCTAAAGTATTTGCAATTTTTACAATTCACGTTACTTTAAAAGTCAAACAATAAACAACAAATCAGGACACAGAATATGACCAAGGTAACTCACGTTTTACAAGATAAAGCACATCACGAAATTTACACAATTCGCCCAGAAGCAACGGTTTTAGAAGCAATTAGTTTAATGGCTGAAAAAGGCATTGGTGCGTTGGTGGTTACCGATCAAAACAATCATGTGGTTGGTATTCTGTCTGAGCGTGATTACACCCGTAAAGTTATTTTGATGGAACGAACTTCTAAAAGCACAACGGTTAGTGAAATTATGACTGCTAAAGTACTGACCGTGACCAAAAACACCAGTGTGAAAGAATGCTTAAACTTAATTACTGACCATCATTTACGTCACTTACCTGTACTTGAAGGTGAGCAGTTGGTAGGTTTAGTGTCGATTGGTGACTTGGTGAAAGCGACTATGGATGATCAGCGCAAACTGATCGAGCAGTTACAACAATATATTGCAAGCTAAGACACTGTTTTATAAAACCTGCCAAATATAAAGTAAAGATAAAAAAACCGCCTAAACTTACACATTTAGGCGGTTTTTCATATTCAGTAGAATTAATTCAAACCTAATTTTTCTGCTACATAGTCTGAATCTTTATCACCACGACCTGAAAGATTAACCACAATTTTCACGTTTTTTGCCATTTTTGGTGCTTCACGTAATGCCCACGCCACCGCATGTGAGCTTTCCAAAGCAGGTACAATACCCTCTACACGTGACAACGTCATAAAGGCATCTAAACATTCTTGGTCAGTTGCCGTTGAATACTCCACGCGACCAATGTCTTTTAAGAAGCTATGTTGCGGCCCCACACCCGGATAATCCAAACCTGAAGCAATTGAATGTACTGGCAATGGCTCGCCTTGTTCATCTTCAAGCACATAACACGCCATACCGTGTAATTGACCCGGTTTACCCAAAGTTAAGGTTGCAGAGTGCTGATCTGTATCTAAACCATGACCTGCAGGTTCTACACCCACAAGCTTAACTTCTGGGTCATTTAAGAATGCGGTAAATGCACCCACTGCGTTTGAACCACCGCCCACACATGCCACGATATAATCTGGATTTACTCCAAAGCGTTCTTGGCTTTGCATTTTAATTTCATCGCCAATAATTGCTTGGAAATCACGTACCATTTTTGGAAATGGGTGTGGGCCAACCACCGAACCAATTGCATAAATATAATTTTTCGGGTCTTTTAAGTATTCTTCAAAAGCACTGTCTACAGCATCTTTTAAAGTCGCTGTACCACGTGTGACTGAAATCAGGTTAGCACCTAAAATTTTCATTTTCACGACGTTTGGATGTTCTTTTTCAATATCAACTTGTCCCATGTGAATTTCACATGGAATGCCCACAAGCGCACATGCTGTTGCCAACGCGACACCATGCTGTCCCGCACCTGTTTCTGCAATCACTTTGGTTTTACCCATATATTTGGCTAGCAATGCTTCACCTAAACAGTGATTGATTTTATGTGCACCTGTATGATTTAAATCTTCACGTTTCAAATAAATTTGCGCACCACCCAACTGTTCAGATAAACGCTTTGCATGAAACAAAGGACTCGGGCGCCCTACATAATTTGCAAATAAATCTTTTAATTCATTTTGAAATTCTGCTGTATGACGAATTTCTTCATAAGCAAGGTTAATTTCATCCATGGCTTCTTTTAAATGCGGTGGAATAAACTGCCCGCCATATTGTCCGAAAAAACCTTCTTCATTCGGTAATGCGATGCCATTAATTTGATGTTCCATCTCGATCCCCTCAAATTGAAATTCACGTTGCTTATCGTATTGCTATTTCATCAATATGCATGCAATAACTGATATTGATAAAAAATTAATGGAAAAAATGGCGCTTATCGCGCCAAATATTTCGTCATATCTTCAATGCCTTTTAAAGTCATTGGATACATATGATTTTCAAAAATTTGTCGAATTAAACCAATGGTATGTGTGTAATGCCAATAGCCTTCCTGTTCAGGATTCAGCCATGCGGTTTTTTCAAAATGCTGACGCAGACGTTGTAACCAAACTTGCCCTGCCTCATCATTCATATATTCTACCGAACCACCAATCGAATTCAGCTCATAAGGTGCCATACTCGCATCACCGACCACAATTACCCGATAGTCGCGTCCATAGGTATTAAATAAATCCCACGTATTCATACGGGTACTGCTACGGCGTAAATTGTCTTTCCAAACATAGTCGTATAAACAGTTGTGGAAATAAAAATATTCGAGGGTTTTAAACTCAGTTTTGGCCGCACTAAACAGTTTTTCACATTGGGCGATGTGTGCATCCATCGAGCCACCCACATCAAACAACATCAACACTTTGACGCGATTACGACGTTCTGGCACCAATTGCACATCTAAAATGCCCTGTTTGGCAGTTTCTCGGATAGTGCCATCAATATCCAATTCTTCAGCTGCACCTTGACGGGCAAATTTACGCAAACGACGCAGTGCCAATTGCATTTGTCGTGTACCTAAAATCTGTTCATCGTCTAAATTTCGATACTGACGCTGCTCCCAGACTTTAACAGCTGAACGCTTACGTCCAGGCCCACCAATGCGTACACCTTCAGGATGATCACCAAAAGCACCAAACGGTGATGTACCGCCCGTACCAATCATACGGTTGCCACCCTGATGCTTTTTATGCTGCTCGCGTAAACGCTCTTCCAGCATTTTCATCAATTCTTCTAAAGAACCTGCTTTTTTCAGCTCTTCGCGTTGTTCTGGCGTGAGATGTTTTTCTAATAGTTCTAAGTCGAACCAGTCTTTAGGCAATTGATGAACTTGCTGCAGTAAATCATCTAAATCAAAAGTGGAAATGCCATCAAAATAATCTTTCATGGCACGGTCAAACTTGTCAAAAAAACGCTCATCTTTGACCATGACGGTTTTAACAAGTTGATAGAATTCATCTTGATCTGCAAAAACCAGACCCGATGCCACCGCCTGATTTAAGTCAATCAATTCACGTGTGGTGACAGGTACACCGTAACGTCGCAAGGTATAAAACAAGCGCACGAACATGGCGTTGTCCTCCCTTAACGGCGCGACATAAAGGCTAAACGCTCAAGCAATTGCACATCTTGTTCATTTTTGATTAATGCACCGTATAAAGGCGGAATGGCTTTGCTTTTATCGCTATTACGCAAAATATCTTCCGGCATGTCATCTGCCATCAATAGGCTTAACCAATCAATTAATTCAGACGTAGATGGTGGTTTTTTTAAGCCCGGAACTTGGCGCAATTTAAAGAAAACTTGTAAAGCTTCTGAAACCAATGTGCTTGAAATATTCGGGAAATGCACATCGATAATATCGCGCATGGTCGCTTCATCTGGGAAATCAATATAATGGAAGAAACAACGACGTAAAAAAGCGTCTGGCAGCTCTTTTTCATTATTTGATGTGATGATCACGATTGGACGTTGTGTTGCCGTAATGGTTTCGCCTGTTTCATAAACATAAAACGACATTTTATCGAGTTCATGTAGCAGGTCATTTGGGAATTCAATATCTGCCTTGTCAATTTCATCAATCAACAACACACAGCGTTCTTCGCTGGTAAATGCTTCCCACAATTTCCCGGGTTTAATATAGTTTTTAACGTCATACACACGGTCATCGCCCAGTTGGCTGTCACGCAAACGCGACACTGCATCATATTCATATAAACCTTGCTGCGCTTTGGTGGTCGATTTAATGTGCCATGTAATCAACTTTAAACCCAAACTTTTAGCAACTTGCTCTGCCAATAAGGTTTTACCTGTACCTGGCTCACCTTTCACCAAAAGCGGTTTTTGCAAAGCACGTGCGGCTTTCACCGCAAGTTTTAAACTATCAGTCGCAATGTACTGATCTGTACCCGAAAATTGTTGCGCATCAACAGACATGATTTTACCTTAATTGTTTTAGTTACAGTGGTGAGGTATTTTTCTTGGCTTTATAAGTCGTTTGTTTAAGACAGTATCTTGACCAGAAATAACCGATCAATAAGCCAAGACCGATCACAAATAAAATGGCAGATAAATTAGACCAAACCAATGGGGTTTCTTTGGTTAAAACACCAAAAAGAAGTCCAAAGATGGCTGGGGCAAGTGCTGCATTGCTGCCTTCTGATACTGTTGGGGTAAGTAAAATTGCAAACAGCACAATCCAAGTGATACCACCTAACGGATTGGGCAAGCGTTTGGCAATTTCGTACCAGCACCATAAAATAATGGCACTCCCCAACAAATAAACAGAAACAGCAATTGCAGTTTCAGGAATTGAATCCAATCCAGTCATCACACTATTCATTTCTCAACTCCTGAATAAAGCTTAAGCACCACGTAAACCTTCTGGTTCAACGGCATTTGGGTTAATTAAGCCTTCTGGTGGCACTTGAATAAAGAAGCCACGTGTTTGAATAGAATCCATGACATGCAAAACATTCACACGTGCCAACTTACGGCTTTCAGACAGTTGCAAATCCATTACAAATGTCGCACGACCAAATGCAACTCGCATTGGCTCAGGTAAAACCTCTAGCGGGTTAAACGCTTCTGCTTGATCTTCAGTTTGCTCAGGACGGGCGATGTATAAATACATCTCATCTTTTTTGCTCGATTTATAAATTGAACAGTGCATAAACAACAAAACTCTAAAAACTCAGGCAAAGGATACAACAAAAAAAACCGAGATACATTAACCATTATTAACGCATTGGTCTATGTTTACACTCAAACAAAGAATGGCGTGAAAATTCATCCATTTTCAGGTGAAAAACGGCTTTATTTAAAATGTGGATCGGTTTGATTTATTCAGCAACTTTCATCTGACCAGACAAATAACGCTCGTCGGCATGTAAAACTTCAATTAAAGGCTTGGTGAGTAATTCATAACGCCAACCTAACAAATAGTTAGGCAAATCTTGCTCATCGTTATGAAATACCACATGCTGATAAAGCGCATTGAGCCATTTTTTACGCAGCAAAACTTCTTTTGGAATTTGAGTTTCCTGTACGGCACGTTGAATCACCTGTTCTACATTTTCGCCCACTTCTTTTGAAGAATGACGAATTGGTCGCGCCATACGTAATGGCCATTGTGATTGATCAGGCAAATATTTAATTAAATCTAAAATAGTTTTGCCATGTTCACGCACAATATGCGCACGTAAATCTTTAATAGTACTGAGCTGGAACTGATTTTTAGGATTTTTCTCGACCAAGTCCAGCATAGTAGAATTACGCAAAATAAAACTACGTGGTTGGTTTAAGGCTTTTACCATTTGCTCACGCCAAACGGCCAATTGTTGCAATTGCATGAGTTGACGGCGTGAATGACGATAGTTGCCCACATCCTGATACAACAACTCTAAAGGTGTTTCTTCACCAATTTCCTGAGTTAAATTGCGGCAATCTTCTTGTGCAAAATCCAGTAAATAATTTTGTTTTAAGTCGGTTTGTACCTTATCTGCCAATTGCATTAGATACAACACATCATTGGCAGCATAATTTAACTGCTCATCGGACAACGGACGTGCAAGCCAGTCTGAGCGAGTTTGCCCTTTATCAATATCGACATTGAGCATGGTTTTTAAAGCGTTTTGATAACTGACTTGTAAACCATGCCCTAAAAATGACATGCCAACTTGGGTATCAAACACGTTATCTAAGTTTTTTTGCTGCGCATAATGATAAATTAAATCAATATCTTCACCGCAGGCATGAAAAATATTTTGCTGCGCTTGAAACAGTTTTTCCCAAAATGCACTTAAATTTAACGAAGTCCCATCTAACAAATAGACCTGATCATTCACATTAATTTGGAATACACCCAATTTTGGCCATAAAGTATCGACCTTAATAAATTCGGTGTCTAAACCATAAATGCTGTTTTGGCTCATTAATGCCAAGACATTTTCAAAGTCTTTTTGTTGGTGAATAAATTGGAACATAGCGAGCAGGTAAAACAGGATTCTCTAGGTGTTCATTTTAAACATTAAATAGCATTTAGCTATAAAAATATGTCCAGTATTTTCAATTTTTATCTTATTTCTAAGTCGATACAGTGAAAATTTAAATTTTTTATCGTTTTTTTATCTTAATTTGATTTTTATTGGCTTTAAAGGCAAGTAATCCTTTTCATGGATGATTTATCAATTGATTATTCATATAAAATAGCCACACATGCGAAATAAACATCCACATGAAATAAGCACCTAAATGCTTATTTCATTCGCATCCGATTATGCACCGCCTGACTTAAAGTATGACTATCGACATATTCAAGTTCGCCACCTTGCGGCACACCTTGCGCGATACGGGTCATCTGCACAGGCAAATGTTTGGTCGCTTCTACCAAATAGTGTGCTGTCGCCTGACCTTCTACGGTTGCATTGGTCGCCAAAATCACCTCAGTAATGTTGCCATCACTTAAACGCTGAACCAAATATGGAATACCAATTTCGTCAGGCCCAATGCCATCTAAAGGCGATAAATGCCCACCCAAGACATGGTATTTTCCACGAAAACTACCGCTTTGCTCAATGGCCATCACATCGGCTGGAGACTCCACGACACACAGCAAATGTGCATCCCGATCATGTGAGGCACAAATATTGCAAACTTCATCTTCAGTTAATGAATGGCAAATCGAACATTCGTGAATATAGCTAGTGGCTTCATTCAAAGCATGAGCCAAACCGACTGCACCTTCTCTATTTTTCATAATCAGGTGCAATGCCATGCGTTGAGCCGATTTAGGCCCAACACTTGGCAAAATGCGTAGCGCTTGTACCAGTTGATCAAAACGATCACTAAACATACGCCGTTCCTTAGAATAAACCAGCCAAGCCCGGTGGCAAGCCCATGCCTGAGTTTGCAGACTTCATTTTTTCTTCAGAAATTGCTTCGGCTTGACGGGCAGCATCATTCATTGCAGCGGCAATCAAATCTTCAATCATGTCTGCATCGTCTTGCAATAATTCAGGGTTGATTTCAATGCGTTTGACCACATTACGGCAGGTCATAGTCACTTTCACTAAACCACCACCTGCTTCTGCATGCACTTCAGTTTGCGCAAGTTCTTCTTTGGCTTTTTTAATGTTGTTTTCCACTTCTTTTTGCATGCGCTGTGCTTGCTGCATCAACATATTAATGTTCATAAAAATCTCCGAACAAATGATCTATTTAGTTTTAAATGAGGTCTAAACCGCGCTCGATGTCGCGAATAATATCATCAATATCTTCCAAGCCAACAGAAACACGAATTAAACCTTCGCTGATACCTGCTGCTTGTTTGGCTTCTGGGGTCATTCTGCCATGCGATGTTGTTGCAGGATGGGTAATGGTTGATTTTACATCGCCCAAATTACTGGTGATAGATAGGAAGCGTGTGTTGTCAATCACAGTCCACGCGCCTTCACGCTCGCCTTTCACTACAAACGATACAACACCACCAAAACCAGACTGTTGTTTTTTCGCGAGTTCATGCCCTACGTGATGTGGCAGTCCCGCATAATACACTTTTTCCACTTTTGGATGTGCATCTAGCCACTCTGCAAGTTTTTGTGCGCTGGCACAATGCGCTTTCATACGCAGGCTTAATGTTTCCAAGCCTTTTAAGAAAATCCATGCATTAAACGGACTTAATGAATTGCCCAAGGTACGAATAACGCTGTTGATTTCTTCGACCAACTTGTCTTTACCAACAACCGCACCACCCAAAGCACGCCCCTGACCATCAATATATTTGGTTGATGAATAAATAATAAGGTCTGCACCAAATTTTAGTGGTTGTTGCAAAACGGGCGTACAGAAAGTGTTATCTACCGCAAATAACGCACCATGTGCATGTGCAATATCGGCAATCGCTTGCAAGTCACCCACCTGAGCCAATGGATTTGATGGTGTTTCAATAAATAACAAACGCGTATTTGGACGAATCGCTTGCTTCCAACTGTCTAAATCTTCTAAATCAACAAAAGTGACATCGACACCAAACTTCATCACGTATTTTTCAAATAGTGAAATGATCGAGCCAAATACAGCACGTGAACAGACTACATGATCACCCGCTTTAAGATAAGCCAAAGTGATCGCATGAACGGCCGCCATACCCGAACTTGTCGCAACCGCACGTTCTGCACCATCTAATACTGCCAAGCGTTTTTCAAAAGCCTGTACAGTTGGATTGGTATAACGTGAATAGGTATTGCCTTCAATTTCACCTGAGAATTTTGCAGCTGCATCGGCAGCATTTTCACAAACAAATGATGAAGTCAGGAAAATTGGCTCACTGTGTTCGCCTTCAATTGTACGGTTGTGTCCGGTACGAATTGCCAAAGTATCTAATTGATATTCAATGTCGTCGTGTTGACTCATCTTTACTGCTCAGCCCTAAACTTAGTCCTAAGACCTGTTTGTTAAATAATTGCCAACATTTTGAGCGCCAAGCGCATTTAAGGTCAAGGTAAAATGTATAAATATCGCTTAGACTTCATTCAAATCGGCGCCACGTGTGATGGAACACCTCATGAATCAGCTACAAAGAAAATTTAATCCGCACCGAAAAAAGCTTAAAAACCTCAGCACTCGCTTATTTAAAAGCCGTGATTTGATCTTATCTCAGACCACGCCATACGACATCGTGGCACGTTATAAGTATGCGCAGATTCGCTATTACGCTTCGCCAGATAAGCAATATAAAGAGCCGCTGGTTTTTGTTGCGCCTTTAGCAATTACCATGTCGATTTATGACTTATATCCTTATCGCTCTTTAGTGAAACATTTTCAGCATAGCGGTTTTGATGTGTATTTGGTTGATTGGGGACAATTGACCTATCAACATTGTCATTTAAATTTTATGGCTTTTATTCAGGATGCAATCCCTAATTGTATTCAACTCATTTTACAACACGCCAAAGTCGAACAAATTTCACTACATGGTTGGAGTATGGCGGGTATTTTTGCCATGCTTTATACCGCCGACCAACAAACAACTCATATTAAAAACTTGATGGTTTTGGGTAGCCCTGTAGATAGCTATGCTTCGGGGCGGGTTGGTAAACTCTTTCAACTGACCAATCAACTGATTTCTAAATATCCCAAATTGCAACATGCCTTTTATTCAGGAAAAATTCCAAAGCATTTAATTCATACACCGGGTTTAATCAATGCGATTGGTTTTAAGATTTTAGACCCTAGAGCATGGCTGGAAAGCAATAAACAGATGCTGTCGAATCTGCACGACTTACAAACCTTGCATGAAAACGCAACTTTAGCCAATTTTTTAAATAATATGATTGATTATCCGGGTGGGATTAATCAGGACATGGTATTGAATGTATGGCTGCAAAACCCACTCAAACAAGGTCATATTCAACTCAAACAACATCAGATAGACCTTAAAAATATTCATTGTTCACTTTTGGTCGGTGCGGGTGATAGCGATCAAATTGTCACTGCTGAAGCTGCTCAACCTTTATGTGAATTGACAAGTAGTACCGATGTCACGTTTACTCTTATTCCAGGTGGACATTTGGGTTTAATGTCCAGTCAAAAAAGTGCCAATGAATTCTGGCCTAAACTGACCACTTGGTTAGAACAACGATCTAGCAAAATTGCATAAAGAGAGCAAAAACATGATTCAATCTGTTGCATTTATTGGCTTAGGCGCAATGGGCTACCGCATGGCAGCCCATTTACCTAAACATTTTGATACGGTCTATGTCTGGAATCGTAACTTTGCCAAAGCCGAGCAACATGCTGCTGAATACGGCACACAAGCGGTTGAATTGGCTCAAGCGGTTCAGGCAGATATTATTTTTTCTTGCTTGCCTACCAGTACCGAAGTTGAAAACCTGATTGCACAAGTTCCGCTGAAAGCAGGTTCAGTCTGGGTCGATTGCACCAGTGGCGTACCCGAAAGTGCTAAAAAATTGGTACAACAACTTGAAACACAACAGATCGACTTTTTAGATGCACCTGTAAGTGGACAAACGATTGGTGCAGAAAATGCCACCTTAACAGTCATGATTGGTGGTAAAGCAACTGCTTTTGAAAAAGCCTTACCTGCAATTCAGGCTTTTGGTAAAGTGATTCAGCATGTGGGGGAACCCGGTGCTGGCTTTGCCGTAAAAGCGGTGAATAATATGTTAATGGCAGTGAGTTTGTGTGCTGCAGCTGAAGGTTTTACCACCTTAAAAGCACATGGCGTAAACTTAAATCAGGCCTTGCAATGCATAAATGCTTCAAGTGGTAAAAGCGCAGTAACGGAAATGATTTTGCCGCAGCGAGTACTGAATCGCGCTTTTCCAAATACTTTTGCACTCCCTTTACTGGCTAAAGACACAGGTATCGCATTAAATTTAGTCCATGAAGCAGCTTTGCCTGCACCTGTATTGGCTTTAACCCAAAGCCTGATTCAAGCAGCGAATTTAACCGCAGAAAAAGACAGTGATTTTTCCACTGCTGTGAAAATGTATGAATTATGGAGTAATATTACCCTAGAGTAAGAACTCGCCATTGAATATACAGCCATAAACCCAATAATGTGTATTAAGTGGCTAGTCACACCATCATTAAATAGAGGAAACTCTTATGAACAAGTTTAGCATTGCCGTATTTGCAAGCCTTGCAACTTTAATTGGGGCAAGTTCAACTGCTTTTGCATCTGAACAAGAATGTCAAAAACTTAAAAATGACCACGATGTTATTTATGCATCTAAAGGGTTCTGCTTCAAAGACCCAGAAGCTAAAGCACGTTTTGGTAATGACAACTGCTATACAACCAAACCTAAGTTTTCTGAAAAAGAACAACAACGTCTTGACGCAATCAAAGAACGTCAAAAAGAACTGAACTGTAAATAACCGTTCTGAAATAGCATAGGCTGAATTTAAGGAATCATAATGGCTTACGATGATCAAAATATTTTTGCAAGAATTCTACGTGGCGAGCTTCCTGCAATTAAAGTGTATGAAGATGATCAAGTGCTTGCGTTTATGGACATCATGCCGCAAGCCGATGGTCACACTCTCGTGATTCCTAAAACGCCTGCAGTGACTTTGTTAGATTTACCTGCAGATGCAGCAGCCTATACTATTCAAATTGTGCAAAAAATTGCGAAAGCAATGGAGCAAGCTTTAGGTGTAGATGGTATCGTGTTAATGCAATTGTCAGGTACAAGCGCAGGTCAAACTGTCCCCCACGTGCATTTTCACTTAATTCCGACCTCGGTTCATCAACTTGGGAAACATGCTGCACAAATGGGCGATCAAGAAAAAATTAAAGCCCAAGCAGAAAAAATTAAAGCAGCGCTTTAAAAATTTCAAAAATGTCATACAAAATGAATGGAGCAGCTGCTCCATTTTTTTCGTCTCAAGCTTTGACTCTGCATGTTTTAAAGTTGTTTATGACAATAACATGTCAATCGGCTTACAATTAAGTTATTCATTTCATATATTTTTTTAAAATTTAAAACTCAGTCATTAAAAAAATGCGAATAAAAGTAAGTTTTTGATCTAATTTGTTCTTTTTAATAATTTAGAAATATTTCCTTAATATTACTGTCGCATTTGTAAGGAATACTTAGCACCAATAGAGAACAGCGGTAGATCAACTCTACTTCTGAACAATGTTTAGGACTAAAAACAATAGTCTGTATTGGAGCTACACATGAAAAAAACGCTTTGCGCATTAGCAGTTGGGGCAACCTTCTTAACACCAGCATTAGCTATGGCTGCTGATGTTAAAGTTTATGGTCGTGCACACGTATCTTTAGACTATCTTGATGATGGTAAAGACTATAACGAAGTTGGTCTTTCTTCAAACTCATCACGTTTAGGCTTTAAAGCTGAACAAAAATTAGAAAATGGCATGACTGTTTTCGGTCAAATCGAGCAAGAAATTAACTTTGCTAGCGGCTCTGCAAATGATGATTTAGAGTTTGCTACGCGCGATACTTTTGTTGGTTTAAAAGGTGATTTTGGTCAAGCGCGTGTAGGTCGTTTTGACAGCCCATTTAAAGCTGCACGTGGTCCAGTCAACTTCTTTGGTGACATGGTGGGTGACATCCGTAACGTAACCCGTGCGGGTAATTTACGTTTTGATGAGCGTAATGCCAATACGATTGAATATCAAACTCCTAAATTTGGTGGCGGCTTTAACGTAACTGGTGCTTTATCACTACACGAACAAAACAGCCCTGATGCTGCAAAAGATAAAGATAAAGCTTACGACTTAGCTTTAACTTATAAAGAAGGTAACGTAGACTTTGCAGCAGCTTATGAGCACTATGAAGAAGAAGCAAGCCGCGGTGAACGTGATGGCTTCCGTGTTGCAGCTGCCTATAAAATCACACCTGAATTTAACTTAGGTGCTTTATACCAGTATTTAACACATGACAATGATACTGCAAACCCAGATGTGCAAGTATTTGGTGTAGCGGCTGACTATAAAGTTGCACCGAAAACTTATGTACGTGGTCAAGTCTTCCACCGTGACGTAGATGCTGATGATGCAAACGCAACATTAGTAGCAGTAGGTGTTGAGCACCGTTTAGACAAGGCAGTGCGCGTATATGCTAACCTTGCAACAATGCTTAATGACACTAAATCTAACCTAACACCATGGTCACAAGGTCGCTCTAACAGCGTTGCTGGTGTGGCTGACGAAGATGCCTTAGGTCTTTCTTTAGGTTTCCGTTACGACTTCTAAGTCTAAACCACACTTAAAACATAAAAACACGCTTCGGCGTGTTTTTTTAATGCATGCTTAAAAAACCAAATAAAACAAAGCCAGCAAATGTGCTGGCTTTGTTTATTAAAGTCAGTTTTACCAAGCTGAATTTTTCAATATTAACGTTTTAAAAACCCAGACACTAAATTCATCACTTGCTGAATATCGTCATTGGCTTCTTGCTTACTCGTTTGCTCACCTTGTGGTGTCAATGAATCAATAATTTGCGGCAATACTGCAGAAATCGCATTATAAATATCTTGCTTTGGCGCCTGAGTTTGCTGTGCAACCTGCTCTACATCGGCATCATCAAATAAACTTTGAACTTGTTCAGCACCTACATGCGCATTTTCACCTGGGCCTGTAGACACCCAATCCTCCACCTGACTGGTTAAGCCTTGTCCTTTTAGTTTATCTAAAGCGCCTTGCAACCCACCCTGTTTTTGAATCCATGCCAATACTAAAGGCAAGACTGCAATCAATAAACTTTGTGCACCTGAAGCACCTGCAGCAGAACGCTGTTGTTGCCCACCCAACTGACCTAATACAGAACCCAAAATCCCACCCAAGCCCCCTTGTGCAGATTGTTGGTTATTAGCACCAAGTTGCCCCAAAACCGAGCCTAAAATATCGCCCAATCCACCTTGAGATTGATTAGATTGCTGATTCGCGCCCAATGCCTGCTTTGCTAAAATTTCAACAATATTGCTTAAATTGGTCATTTTATGTTCCTCAATATGCCCTTATGACAGCATACGAAGTTTTGACTGAATTTCGCGCTTGAAATTGTTAAATTTTGCAATATCCTAAATTTATGTTAAGCATTTAACATTATTAAGTTTTTGTTAGTTTAATCCAGCACTTACCAACGGAATTTATCCCAATTTTCAGGGTTCGCCCAAAACTTAGAGTTAAACCAATCAGGCACGTGCTTATAAGTCAAAATATTAAATTGCCATAAGCATAAATGATGTTCCTCAAAGCGATGTTCAATCAATTGCGTAAAACCAAGCGCTCTAAGCAATTGCTCATCTTGACGCGTAGCAACCACCACAATACGCTTTGCAAATAAGTCACGTAGCTTCACCAAAATTTGCGAGGTGTGTTGCGGCGTCTGCAAAGCAAAATCTGAAGCATCCAAAAATATAACTGCCAAATCAAAACGTTGGGTAAAAGGCAGATTTAAAAATGCCAATGCGCTAAAATACTGCCATTGGATAGTTGGCTGCTCATCAGCCGCTTGATTGTTATGCTTCGGGCTTGCTTCAATATTTTGCCCTATACACAATGCAGTCGAAATTGGCTGTTGTTGAGACAAATCATCAATCAATGCTTGAATTAAACGCATTTCAGCCATCACTGCATTCCTTCATTTTTTGAGAGAGTATTCTTATGGAACTACAAGGCATTTGCCATAAAATGCACGCAGGTCTTAAGGACCATAGTGTAACTGATGAACAGGTACACAAGGCAAATGTTGAATATAAATTTATTCTAGACCGTTCAGAAATTGATCTGCCTTTTCAGCTTGGTCAAGAAATTGAACTGGAATGGACAGGCAATATTTACTGTGTTTCTTGTGGTGTCAAAACCCCAAAATCATATTCTCAGGGTCATTGTTTTAAATGCTTTAAAACTAAGGCTTCTTGCGATATGTGCATTATGAAACCTGAAACCTGTCATTATCATTTAGGGACTTGTCGTGAAGATAGTTTTGCACATGAGGTCTGCTTTCAACCACATATTGTCTATTTAGCCAACTCCAGCGCTTTAAAAGTGGGAATTACCCGTCTAGGACAAATGCCAACACGCTGGCTTGATCAAGGTGCAACCCAAGCCTTGCCAATTATGAAAGTTGGTTCACGCCGTTTATCTGGGCAACTCGAAATCATGTTTGGTTCACAAGTGGCAGATAAAACGGACTGGCGTAAACTGCTTAAAGGTGAAGCAGCACCTTTGAACTTAATTGAAGTGCGCGAACAGCTCATTGAAGAGTTTGCACCTAAAATTCAAACTATTCGTGATGAATTTAGTCAAAACTTAGAATTCAATGAAACCGTTGAATTGTTAGATCAAGAGCCACCACGTGAGTTTGTCTATCCTGTAGAGCAATATCCTGAAAAGATCAAATCGCATAATTTGGATAAAACCCCAATTATTCGCGGTAAGTTACAAGGTATTAAAGGACAATATCTCATATTAGATACTGGCGTGATTAACATTCGCAAATACACAGGTTATGAATTAAAAATCCGCGCTGAATGAGCCACAAATATTCTTAGTCAACGCTTTCACAAGCACAAAAAAACCAGCAAATTTGCTGGTTTTTTCTTTGATGATAAATATGACTATTTGATTTTCGCTTGAGACTTCAAATATTGAGTGTAGTCATCCAACTCTTGCTGAGCACGAAGTTGTTGATATAACTGCGCCAATTCTTTGAGCTGTTCAGGCGTTAAAGCATTCGAAGTGGTGTCATTTACATTCGATACAGCAACCACAACCAGTTCATTCGGTAAAGATGCTGTAGTCACTGACCACATGCCTTGCTTAGGTGCAAGTACACTAAAAGCAGCACGTTCAATTTCGCGCTTTAACAAACCATCTGCACGGGTGAATGTGCCTGCATTTTCAAAACGGATTTGGTTTTTGGCCAAAACGGTCGCTGCAGGCTGAGTTTTAAAGGCATCCAATGTGGCTTGAATATCTTTTTTGGCTGCATCAAAGGCTTTTTTCTCAATCAATTTAGCTTTTACGCGTGGTGTTGCCTCTTCCAAAGTTTGCACACCTGCAGCATGGTAATTACGCACTTTAACCCATACCACATCACCATTCGCTAAAGTAATATTACTAGATGCGTTACGGTCGCCATTTTTCACATCATCATTAAACAATTTAACTTTGACAGTTGGCTGACTTAAAACAGGATGCTGTGACGCTAAAGTTAAACCAGTGATAGATTCGACTTTGGCTGTTTTCACTTCTTCCGCTACCACATCTAAAGCATCACTACTCACCACCAATTCATTTAAGCTGTTGATGGTATCGGTATACGCATTTTCAGTTTTGGCTTTTTGCAACTCTGCCATTAAACGTGCTTTTTGAGTTTCAAACGCAGGGACTTGAACTGTAGCACCTTCTGTTTGAATCACATGATAGCCATATTGAGTTTTAATCGGCTGTGATACTTCACCAGATTTTAAGCTACCCACGGCTTTGTCAAAGGCATCGCCAAATACGCCTGCTTCATAACCTGCAACCTCACCACCTTTGGCTTTAGACTCAGGATCATCCGAATACTTTTGTGCAGCTGCAGTAAAGCTTGTACCTTGCTTAATTTCAGCTGCGGCTTGCTCTGCAAGTTTTTTAGCTGCGGCATCATCACGCGCATCGGTGGTGATTAAAATATGTTTCACTGTCGGTACAGCAGCACCTTTTTGAGTTTCGACAAACTTTTGATAAGCCTGTTGTAACTCTGCGTCAGTGACAGCCGTATTTGCAGGTGCAATATTGGCTGGAGTCACCACAATGTAATCGACATCAACGCTAGCAACCTGTTTAAAGGCATTGGCGTGCTGTTCATAATACGCAGCAATCTCTTGTGCATTTGTGGTGATGTTTTTCTTGTAGTCATCTAACTTAATGCTAGATAAATGCAAAGTACGTTGCTGGGTTTGTAAATTGGCAATTTGCTGAATATCAGACGGGCTAACTAAAGCATAATCGGTAAAGCTAGCACTCAGCATTTTTAACGCATGGTCTTGGCGTAAATTTGCCACAAGCGCCTGATTGGTCATGCCTACAGATTGCAGATAGTTCGCATACAAGCTTTCAGAAAACTTGCCATCTTGTTGGAAATTCGGTTGCTGTGCAATCATTTGTTCAATTTGTGCATCGCTCAAAGAAATCCCTAATTTCTCAGCTTGTTGTAATAACAAGGTACGTGCAACCAACGTATCTTTGGCTTTGTTTTGAATATAATTTTGATTCAATAGTGTTTCATCACCATTGGTATAGGCCAAGTATTGTTCTTTCAAGGAATTGGTCAGATTATCTAATTCTCGTTTTGAAATTTGCTGACCATTGACTGTTTGTGCAGTGTCTTCAGACTGACCTCCACTAAAATATCCTTCAATACCTACAAGTGCTAAAGGGGTCAAGAACAAGACGAGCAAAACTTTGCCCAACCAACCCTTAATAACTTTACGAAAAGATTCCATAAGTATTCCAATATTTTATTTGTGCGAGATTTTAACTGAAAACCCTCAACGAATGAATGCGTTGAAGCCGTTTATTGACATTATTAATAAAAAACGCGCCAATTGGCGCGCTTTCTTGGCATTTTAAAAGATTATGCTACTGAATCTTTTAAACCTTTACCCGCTTTAAAGCTTGGTACTTTGCTTGCTTTAATTTCAAGTGTAGCACCTGTTTGTGGGTTACGACCTGTGCGAGCAGCACGCTCTTTCACATTAAATGTACCAAAACCAACGAGGGTTACAGTATCACCCGCTTTAAGCGCTTCAGTAATAGAAGCAATTGTTGCGTCTAAGGCCTTACCTGCATCAGTCTTAGACAACCCCCCTTTCTCTGCAATTGCATCGATTAATTCTGATTTATTCATGAAAATTACGTCCTCTTAATATCGTTTATTTAAGGTCCAGAGATTTAATTTAAATTACCGTAACGCCTTTATAGCAATGCTTTGAGGGTAAAAGCAATACTCCCTGCACGCTTTTATGCAAAATAAATGGTAAAACGATGGAACTATTAGCCTCTATTCAGTTTTGCCCTAAAATACCCGATGTATAATAAAGCAACATCATTTAAGCCCCCTTTGCACAGAATTACTTTTTCGCAACATCTTCTTTTAATTGTTTACTTTCTTCAATCAACGCATCGACTTTGGCATGTAATTGCAGTACCAATTGCTCCAAATGTTGTAGGTCTTTTGCTGTCACCAAGCCAATTCTATTTAAAGAATGATTGACGCTATGGTCAATTAAACGCTCAACTTTATCTTTAGTATCAATGACCGACTCTTTGGCTTTTTCAGACACTTTTTCAACTGTTTGATCGGCAATTTCTGTAGTTTTAGATTCTAATTCCTCACCCACCTTGACCAGAGAGTCAAACAATTTATTGCCTTCTTCTTCTGCGCGTGAAAATGCACCTAAACCTGCTAGCCAAATTTGCTTGGTATATTTACGAAAATCGAGTGATGATTTACGTCCTGAGCGTAATTTATCTTTATTTTTCAATGTGGTTTCTGATTCAAGCAAATGCTCTTCTACGCTATCCCTCGTTTTTTCCATGAACCTCTCTCCTGCTTATTTTATGCGCACATAAATGTAATAAACCTACAAAATGCTTTCATAATAGCAAATTAAATACTTGATCGTTTTGCTAAACTGTTCTACAAAGCAAGATTATTCGCTGCGCTTCTTAGAATGTATTCTCAACGAAGCGCAAAACAAGGAATTCAACTTTAGATTTAGGGACTTGATTTTATGAGTGATTCGCAACAAAGACAAAGTAATCCACATTTGTTGCTGACCATGCTCATGATTGTGCTGGAAACAATTTTTAGCTTTATTCTAAAACATGATCGTGTGGTCGCTTTGCAGGCTAAAAAGTTTGTCGACCAGAAAATCACCATTAAAATTAATAGCTATATTCCTTATTTCGACATTTACGTGGAATTCAATCCAAACGGCATCTTATTTGACAGCAAAGCACCTGAACAAGCTGTCGATTTAGATGTGCGCACCACCCTCATAGATTTATTTAAAATCTTTATTTTAGGTAATCGTCGCAGTATTAAACACATGCGTATAGATGGTGACATTACCCTTAAAGATGAGTTTCGTGATCTAATTTTGCATTTTAGTGCACCCAAAGTTTTAGCTGACTGGAAACAATGGCTGAAAGAAGCACCGCAAGAACAAGAAGTGATTGGTTCTAAAAAGCGCATTGCCCCACTTTTAGACAAAATTGATGAACAACGCTCTAAGATCAACACCCTACAAGTTGAGCTTAAACAGCATAAAAACCGTATTCGTCGCATTGAACGCCGTCAAAAGCGCATTAACATCGCCTTTGGTGTAATAACAGTACTATTAATTACGTTATTAGTGTATAATTTATGGATCGTTTAAACGCATTAAAATATCAAGAAAAACAGCGTAAATCCTCGCGCACGATATCATAATAAAATACTTGACTAATTTAGTCGGGATTCATAGAATACCCATATCTAGTCTAATCATGTGTATCGAATCATGCGCTTAACAACTCGCGGTCGCTACGCAGTGACTGCTCTACTTGATTTAGCTTTGCAGCCAACTGAACAAACGATCACGCTTGCTGAAATTGCAGCCCGTCAAACTATTTCTGTTGCTTATCTTGAGCAGTTATTCGCAAAACTTAAGCGCCACGGCTTAGTGTCTAGTGTTCGCGGTGCTAACGGTGGTTACCATTTAGCACGTAGTGCAAATGAAATCACTGTGCTAGAAATCATTGAAGCCGTAAACGAAACTGTTGATGCAACGCGTTGCGACCATAAAGGCAACTGTCAAAATGGTGCAATGTGCTTGACTCACGACTTATGGCAGGAACTCTCCCATCATATTGCCGACTATCTCGCTAAAATCTCACTTGCTGATTTAGTTGCGCGTGACAACGTACAAACTGTTGCCATTCGCCAGAACACAGCACCGTTTGATTCAGCTCTGTTATCGGTTACAGGTATTTGACATGAAACGTCCAATTTATCTTGACTACGCAGCAACCACTCCTGTAGATCCTCAAGTTGCAGAACGCATGATGGAGTGCCTGACTTTTGATGGGACTTTCGGTAATGCCGCTTCTCGTTCGCACGCTTATGGCTGGCAAGCAGAAGAAAAAGTTGAATATGCACGTGAACAAGTTGCGAACTTGATCAAAGCAGACCCACGTGAAATCGTGTGGACTTCTGGTGCAACAGAATCAGATAACCTTGCACTAAAAGGCGTAGCACAATTCTATGCGTCTAAAGGCAAACACATTATTACCTCTAAAATTGAACACAAAGCCATTTTAGATACCTGCCGTGAGCTTGAATCTGAAGGTTTTGAAATCACGTACTTAGAGCCACAACCACAAACAGGTTTAATTACACCTGAAATGGTTGAAGCGGCAATTCGTCCAGACACAATTTTAGTGTCGTTGATGATGGTCAATAACGAAATTGGTACGATTACCGATGTCGCTGCAATTGGCGAAATCACCCGTGCCAAAAAAATCTTCTTCCACGTTGATGCTGCGCAAGCTGCAGGTAAGGTAGAAATTGATTTATCTACCTTAAAAGTAGACTTAATGAGCTTCTCTGCACACAAAATCTATGGCCCTAAAGGTATTGGTGCGCTATTTGTACGCCGCAGTCCACGCGTACGCTTAAAAGCACAAATGCATGGTGGCGGTCATGAGCGTGGCATGCGTTCAGGCACACTTGCAACCCACCAAATTGTAGGTATGGGCGAAGCATTTGAACTTGCAGGCAAAAACTTGGCTTCTGAACAAGCCCGTTTACGTGTATTGCGCGACAAACTTTGGAATGGCTTGAACACCATGGAACAAGTTTTCCTGAATGGTCACCCAACACTAAACGTAGCCAACTATTTAAACGTCAGCTTCAACTTTGTTGAAGGTGAATCTTTAATGATGTCTCTTAAAGATGCTGCGGTATCTTCAGGTTCTGCGTGTACTTCAGCGACTTTAGAGCCATCTTATGTATTACGTGCACTAGGTCTTTCAGACGAACTTGCACACAGCTCAATTCGTTTCAGTTTTGGTAAATACACCACTGAAGAAGATATTGATCATGTCCTAACTGTGACTAAAGCTGCTGTTGAAAAGTTACGTGAACTTTCACCGCTTTGGGATATGTATAAAGAAGGGATTGACCTTTCTAAAGTAGAATGGACTGAACACTAATTCATCCCAAATCTAATGGCTTTGACAGGAAGCCATTAGATTGATAAAGGTAATTTCACCCCCATATTTATATTAAGGCTGACCCCGAGGTTTGGAGAAGCGACATGGCTTATAGCGATAAAGTAATTGATCATTACGAAAACCCTCGTAATGTTGGCGTTTTAGACAAAAATGCTGAAAACGTTGGTACAGGTATGGTGGGCGCACCTGCATGTGGCGATGTAATGCGTCTGCAAATTCAAGTGAATGACGAAGGCGTGATTGAAGAAGCACGTTTCAAAACTTATGGTTGTGGTTCTGCCATTGCTTCTAGTTCTTTGGTTACTGAGTGGCTTAAAGGTAAAACTTTAGATGAAGCACAAGCGATCAAGAACATTGATATTGCTACCGAACTTGCCCTTCCACCAGTGAAAGTACACTGCTCTGTATTGGCAGAAGATGCAATTAAAGCTGCTGTAGAAGACTATCGCAGCAAAAAGACCAAAGCTTAATTTGCTAAGTTTTGTGGAAAAACAAACGGAGTTTTCATGATCAATTTAACTGAAAATGCTGCAACTCATATCAGCAATTACTTAAAGAATCGCGGTAAGGGTCAAGGTATTCGCGTTGGTGTGAAAACTTCAGGCTGTTCTGGTTTGGCTTATGTACTCGAATTTGTAGATGAAGTCGATACGCACGACCAAATGTTTGAACAGTTTGGTGTTAAAGTTTTCGTTGATCCGAAAAGCCTAGTTTACCTAGATGGCATGGAAATGGACTATGTCAAAAATGGTTTAAACGAAGGTTTCGAGTTTAACAACCCCAATAAAAAAGGTGAATGTGGCTGCGGTGAATCGTTCACGGTATAACGCCACCTCCCTCTTTTTAGCTTAAAACAGTGTACAATACACTGTTTTAATTGCATTTATGCAGCCAATTTTGCACACTAATTGCGGATTCCATCTCCCATGAATCATTTTGAGTTGTTTAATCTTCCTGTTGCACTCGATATTGATTTCGCTACTTTAAAAGCTGAATTTTTAAAGCTACAGCAGCAATATCACCCCGACAAAGCCGAAGACAAAGATCAAGCCTTGATTAAATCTAGTAAAATTAATCAGGCGTTTAAACAACTCTCTGCGGTAGACAGTCGTGCTGCATATTTACTCTCATTGAAAAAGCAAGATTATCATCTCGATCAATCCATCCATGACTTTGAATTTTTACAAGATGCCTTGGAAATTCGTGAGCAATTGGATGATGCCAACTGTGCCGATGACTTACAGTCATTAAAGGTTGAAGTACAACAATGGGTTGATGGCTTAGTCCGTGAATTTAAAATTGACTATGCCGAAGAAGATTGGGCAGAAGCGCGTGACACTGTGCGTAAATTACGCTTTTTCATGAAAGTTATGGCTGACCTAGACAAAGCTGAAGATCGTTTCCTTGATGATGACAGTTTTGATTTAGACGATGATTTTTAATTTTAGTTTGTATTTTAATATTTAACGGGCAAAGGATTTTACATAATGGCGCTCTTGCAAATTGCAGAACCAGGTCAATCAAGTGCACCGCATGAACATCGCATTGCGATTGGCATTGACTTAGGCACCACTCATTCATTGGTTGCCACAGTTCTTTCTGGTAAAGCCAAAGTCTTGCATGATGAGCAAGGTCGCGTGCTACTGCCTTCTATCGTCCATTATGCAGAGCAAAATACACATTATGGCAATGCTGCTGCGCCATTTATTACTACAGACCCTAAAAACACGATTGTTTCAGTCAAGCGTTTTATGGGTCGTTCTAAAGCGGACATTAAATTTCAACATCCATACACGTTAGTGGGTGAAGACAATCAAATGCCTGCTTTTGAAACAGCTCAAGGCCGTAAAACACCTGTTGAAATTTCGGCAGAATTACTTAAACAACTCAAAGACCGCGCAGAAGCCAGCTTACAAAACCCTGTAAATGGTGCAGTGATTACTGTTCCTGCTTATTTTGATGAAGCTCAACGCCAAGCCACACGTGACGCTGCCGAGCTTGCAGGTTTAAAAGTATTGCGTTTATTGAATGAACCGACTGCAGCAGCGGTTGCCTACGGTTTAGATCAAGACACCAACTTGGCTCAAGACCGTAACTATGTGATTTACGACTTGGGCGGTGGTACGTTTGACGTTTCTATTTTACGTTTCTCTCAAGGTGTTTTTGAAGTTTTAGCCACAGGCGGCCACACTGCTTTAGGTGGTGATGACTTAGATCGTCTGATTGTAAAATGGGCAAAAAAACAGCTGAATATTGAAAGTTTAGATGATGCAGAATATGCACACTTTATTGTGTCTGCACGTAAAGCCAAAGAAGCGCTCAGCAATGCAGAAAGTGTTGAATTAAAACTGTTAGAGCACACGCTGCAATTAGACCGCGCAAACTTTGAAAGTATTATTCAGGTTGCTTTAGATAAAACCATTAGTGTATGCAAACGTGTATTACGCGATGCCAAACTTGACCTAGATGACATTCAAAATGTAGTTTTAGTTGGTGGTTCAACACGTTCTTATGCCGTGCAAAAAGCTGTTCGTGAAGTATTTAATCAAGAACCATTATGCACAATTAACCCAGATGAAGTGGTTGCAATTGGTGCATCAATTACCGCCAATCAACTAATTGGTAACAGCAAAGATGGTTCGTTGCTATTAGACGTTACCCCACTGTCTTTGGGTTTAGAAACCATGGGCGGTTTGGTGGAACGCTTAATTTCACGCAATACTGCAATTCCTGTAGCACGTCGCCAAGAATTTACCACTTATCAAGATGGCCAAACTGCCATGTTGATTCATGTGGTACAAGGTGAGCGTGATTTGGTAGAACATTGTCGTAGCTTAGGTCGTTTTGTGCTACACGGTATTCCACCAATGACTGCGGGTCAGGCACGCATTGAAGTTACGTTCCAAGTCGATGCTGATGGCTTGCTCAGTGTTTCTGCTAAAGAAACCACTTCTGGTGTGACTGCAAATATCGACATCAAGCCATCTTATGGTTTATCTGAAGCAGATACCGAGCGTTTGCTGCTAGATGGTTTCAAATATGCAGAAGAAGACAAGCAATTGCGTCATTTGCATGAAACCAAAGTTGAAGCACAACGTGAACTTGAAGCTTTACAACAAGCCTTAAAAGTAGATGCACAACTATTAAGCCCAGAACAATTAGAAGCTTTAAATACTGCCAAAGCGCAGTTGGAAGCCGAATTGACTGGACAAGACATTAAAGCCATTGAACATGCTGTTGAACAGCTTAAAATACACAGTGATGCTTTTGCTGCAATTCGTATGAATCAACATATTGATACAGCACTTAAAGGCACTAAACTCGACGACTGGTCAAACTCAAACTAATTTAAGGTAAAGATTATGCCACGTATTAAAGTACTTCCACATGCGCAATTCTGCCCAGAAGGTGCTGAGTTTGAAGTCGAACAAAATGCCAACTTATGCGAAAGCTTACTTGAAAATGGCATTAAAATTGAACATGCTTGCGATATGTCTTGTGCATGTACCACTTGCCACGTTGTTGTTCGTAAAGGCTTTGACAGCCTAGAAGAAATGGATGATGTTGAAGCTGACTTATTAGACCGTGCTTGGGGTTTAGAGCCTGATTCACGCTTATCTTGTCAGGTTAAAGTGGTCAATGAAGACTTGGAAGTCGAAATTCCAAAATACACCATTAACCATGCTTCAGAAAATCATTAATCATAAAATGATGCTAATTCTAAAAAACTGCGCTACGGCGCAGTTTTTTTATTGCACAACTTTAGATTTAAAATTTTTGAGGATTTAAAAGTTAAACGAGATCTACATTATAAGAAAAATTTTAGTGTTTTTCAGGAATATGAGTTTTGGCAATTTCTTCAACAGGTGGATGTTCAATCACTTCATCTTCAAGATTAAGTTTTACAATGCCCTGTGAGTTGGTCAGCTTTTGCTGCGTTTGAATTCTTTTAATCATTTTTTCTAATACGGTAATTAGCTCAGGATATTCAAAATTCTGCACTTCATCCAAATTAAGCAACAAATGAAAACCTTTATATTCGTAGTCAAACCAACGCTGATAATCCGACTTGCTGGCCGCATATTTTTCCATCACTTGCCAAGTTTTTACAGGACCTTGAATCCCCTTTAAAAAGATCGGTGCTTTCGGAGCACACAAATAATCATTTTTAATCAGTTTATAAGTGTCATCTGAAAGTAAAATTTCATCAACTTCGGCCGCACTTTGCAAACGTGCAGCTAAGTTAGCATCACGCCCAACAATGGTATATGCCATCCGATGTGCTGCACCGTAGTTCCCAACGTGGCAATATCCTGTACTGATACCCATACGAATATGTAAAGGCGGATAGCCCATTTTGACCCAACGTTCGCGTAACAATTTCATTTGCTGACGCATCGCAATAGCCATCTCTACACAAGTTTTAGCATCTTGTTCAACACCTTGCGTATTTGGATCACCAAAGAAAATTAAAATCGCATCACCCATAAACTTATCCACCGTCGCTTCATATTGCTTGGCAATTTCGGTCATGTGGCTTAAATAATCATTGAGCAGGAATGCTAAATCATCTGGAATTAGTGTTTCAGAAAGTTCAGTAAAGCCTTGAATATCAGAAAAGAAAATCGTCATTTTTTTACGTTTATATTCAATTTTCGCTTCCGACTCACCTTTCATAATCGATTGCCACAACTGCAAAGGTGCATAGCGACTAAGCTGATTCGCAAATTCCATATAGCGGTTCATTTGTGTGTAGTAATGGTCTTTCTTTGCCGTGGTATAGCGGATACGACGTGCCTGATAGGCACTGCCCATGCCAAAGTAAAAGATCATACATAAAAAGGCTAAAATCGTAAGTTCGGTACTGCTTTGTTCAAAATATTCGTTAAAACCAAAAATAAAAATATTACAAAAATAAAAAACTGTGACCGCCAATAAGGATGCCAATGCCACCAAAAAGAAAGAAACTTTAATATAAATGGCGGTATATAGCAGCGCAAATAAAGCGGCAAAAGTAAGTACCAAATTCAGATGTACCGCAGACAAACATACTGCGACTACCACAATATCAATAATAAACAGGATATTACGCTTGGCTTGATGACTATATTTATATTGCAGCCAACGCGAAAATTTAGGAATTATCAGTAATAAAAAAGTAAGAAAAAACGGAAGGTAAATTTGATAATTGGTATCGGCGTAGGTGTAGTGATAGACCACCATAATCAGGGATAAACTTGCATACCCGACTAAACGATGCAGAAATTCGAATTGTTTGGGATCTCTTTCCATCCAATTGTACATGAACACCGCGGCCTACTCCAATCTAGGATTAAAAAGCCACGCATCCTGCGTGGCAATTCATTTCAATTAATCCATTCGCCAGTCAAATGGCATATCGCCTTGACCACGCAGAGCAAGCATCAAGGTTTGACGCATGTGAGCCAAAACTTCATTGCTGTATGGTACAGCTGGCGTACCCCAAACTGGTTTAGGCCAAGCCACATCATTTTGATAACGCACGACGTGATGAAAATGCAATTGTGGAACCATATTACCTAAAGCCGCCACATTCATTTTATCGGCACGGAATACACGTGATAATTGGCTAGATAACCAGCTAGATTCACGTAAAAATTGTTCTTGGTCTGCCTGGCTTAATTCGTATAGTTCTGTAACCCCTGGCACACGTGGAATTAGAATTAACCAAGGGAATTGCATATCATTCATTAAACGACATGTTGACAGAGGAAAGTCGCCTACAAAAAAAGTATCTTGAGCAAGTTGTGGATGCAAACTAAACATATCTTTATAAATGACGCAAATTGTAATGATGGGTAATACTATCACATCCCTAGTGAACTGAGTATGATTCCCATCATGTTTCGATGTAAATAAAGTGCAATTTTAACCAAATTCATCATGAATAATATTCATTATAGAATCAGAGGTTTCTTAGCAAATATTCATAAATTTACCGATATGATATTTGGATCAATTTGCATTTTTAAACTCAGCTGTGCAAAGTTTTTAGCAGGCTGTTTAATAGATCGGCAATAAATTGAATCCGCTTTTCAGCTTCCTCCAACATCACCATCACTTTTAAACGCTGTCCACCATCCATACGGAAATAGGTCGGATGTTTTTGCATCATTTGAATGATGCTCATGGCTTGCACAGGTGTATCTGGTGAAAATTCGATATGACCGCCATTTGTACCAATATCAATTTTAGTGATGCCCAACTGCTCTGCTTTTAAACGCAGTTGATGTACAGCAAATAATTGTTTCACCGCTTGTGGTGGAATACCAAAACGGTCAATCAACTCCATACGGATATGATCAAGCTTTTCTTGAGTATCGGTATTACTAATGCGTTTGTAGAACAATAAGCGCTGATGCACATCGCCCAAATAATCATCTGGAATTAAAGCAGGCATGTGCAGGTTGATTTCTGCAGTTAAAGACAATGGTGCATCGAAGTTAGGGGTTTTACCTTTTTGAATGGCTTTGGTGGCTTTTTCCAGCATTTCCATATACAGGCTATAACCAATAGCTTGCATTGAACCGCTTTGTTGCTCACCCAGTAATTCGCCCGCACCACGAATTTCCAAGTCTTCGGTTGCCAGCATAAAACCTGCACCCAAAGTTGAGGCACGCTGAATCGCATCCAAGCGTTTTTCAGCATCGCCTTTTAAGCCCTTAATGGAAGGTACCAGCAAATACGCATAAGCTTGGTGATGCGAACGTCCAACACGACCACGTAGTTGGTGCAACTGCGCCAATCCGAGTTTATCTGCACGTTCAATTAAAATGGTATTGGCATTTGGAACATCAATCCCTGTTTCAATAATGGTTGAGCAAACCAACACGTTATATTCTTTATGATAAAACTGCTGCATGACTTGCTCTAATTCACGCTCGCGCATTTGCCCATGCGCAACTGCAACCCGCGCTTCTGGTACCAATTCACGAATGGTTTCAGCACTACGCTCAATGGTTTCCACTTCATTATGCAGGAAATACACCTGACCACCACGTAACAATTCACGTAAAATGGCTTCTTTCACCGTATCGCCTGTATGCTCTTGCACAAAGGTTTTGACCGCTAAACGGCGTGCAGGTGGTGTAGCAATAATGGATAAATCGCGCATACCGCTAAATGCCATATTTAAGGTACGTGGAATTGGCGTTGCGGTTAAAGTCAGCATATCCACATCGGCGCGCAGCGCTTTAATACGTTCTTTGTCACGCACCCCAAAACGATGTTCTTCATCGACAATCATTAAACCCAACTGCTTGAACTGAATATTTTCTTGCAGAATTTTGTGCGTCCCAATCACAATATCGACTTTGCCTTCAGCTAAATCTTCAATGGTTTTTTGATGAGATTTGCTTGAACCAAAACGCGATAAGACTTCAATACGCACAGGCCAGTCGGCAAAACGGTCTTTAAAAGATTCATAATGCTGTTGTGCCAACAATGTGGTCGGAACCAATACCGCGACTTGTTTATTATTCTGTACCGCGACAAATGCAGCCCGCATGGCGACTTCGGTTTTACCAAAACCAACATCACCACAGACCAAACGATCCATTGGTTTTGCCAGTTGCATGTCATGTAAAGTCGCTTCAATTGCATTGGCTTGGTCTAGGGTTTCTTCATAAGCAAAGCCACTGGCAAATTGCATATAAAGACTATGATCCAACTCAAAAGCAAAACCCGGTTTAGATTGACGACGTGCCTGAATATGCAGTAATTCTGCTGCCACATCGTGAATTTGTTCCAACGCTTTGCGTTTGGCTTTATTCCATGCATCTGTGCCTAATTTATGCAAAGGCGCAAGGTCTGGATCACCACCGCTATAACGGCTGATTAAATGCAAATTGGTAACAGGTACATACACTTTTGCAGCATCGGCATAATCAAGTTGTAAAAACTCATGCTCTTGCTCATCAATATTTAAAGTAATTAAACCTGCATAACGCCCTACGCCATAATCAATATGTACCACAGGTGCACCAATGCTTAACTCGGTCAAACTGCGAATTAAAAACTCTTCAGAAACTTCCTGCTGACGTTTACGACGGCGCTGCACCACACGATGTTCATACAACTGATTTTCTGAGATTACACTCAATTGATCTTGAATGACCAAGCCGCGATCTAAAGGTGCATTGGTAATCGCAATGGCTTGTAAAGACTGCTGAAATGCCTCAAAACTCTCCACTTGTGGAATTTCACCCAAAGCGGCACGCAACGCATCTTTTAAGGTTTCACGACGACCTGCACTTTCTGCCACCAATAAAACAGGATGATTGGCCGCATCAATATATTGCTTAACGGCATGAAAGGGTTGTTCTTGTTTAGGATCAACCGCCAAACGTGGTGGTACAAGTGTGCTTAAGTTCACTACACCTGCTTTTTGCTCAAAAGCTTCGGGCGATGCAATCACACGTCCAAATTGATTCAGTTGTTCTAATAATTGATTTGGTTGTAGGAATAATTGCTCAGGCGGCAAAATCGGCTGGTCGATGTTATGACGTCTGTCCTCATAACGATACAGCACATCTTTCCAAAATTGAGTTAAACAGTCATCCACCGCCTTATCTGTAATGACAATGCTATGCTTTGGTAAGTATGAAAGTAATGTATTTTGACCTTCAAGCTGTGCTTGAGTGAAGAATAACGGAAAATAAAACTCTAAACCAGGCGATGCAATGCCTTCTAACACATCCTGATACACAGGGTTCTTTTTCGGGTTTGCCGTTGGGAAACTTTCTGCATAGCGGTCACGGAAAATCGCACGACCTTCTTTTAATGGAAATTCTTTGGCGGGTAAAACCGTAAAATTCTGCAAACTTTGGGTGGTACGCTGCGTTTCTGGATCAAAAAACTTTAAGGTTTCAACTTCATCATCAAATAAATCAATACGGATGGGTGCTTCCTGTCCCGAAGCATAAATATCCATAATACTGCCACGCACAGCGAATTCACCATGATCATAGACTGTATCGACCAGATGATAGCCTGCTTGTACCAAACGCTGCTTTTGTTGTTCCAAAGCAAACTTTTGCCCAACACGAATATCGAAATGCTCGCCTAACACCCATGAGGTTGGTGCAACACGTTGTGCCAAAGTGGTTGCCGAAACCAACAATACACCTTGCTGCGGCATATTGGATAAAATCGCCAAACGCTCCGACACAATATCTTGATGCGGTGACAAGCGGTCATAAGGCAAAATTTCCCAATCGGGGAAAATAGTCGGTTTTACCCCGTAAAATTCTAATTCGCTTTCTAACTGCGCCAAATGTTGTTGATTGCGCGCGACAATCACAAATAAATGCTGATTCTGCTGACCAATTTCTTTAAATAATAATGCTGCGGCAGAACCTTGTAGATTACCAATCCAGCGTTTTTCGCCAGCTTTCAGTTGTGCTAAATTGAGTTGGGAAATTTCGTGTTGGAACATGTATATAGCTTTAGGGTCTAAACAACATGGGGCTTATACTAGCACGATGAATTGACGGTTTTACGTAATTTTTTTCATCCACCATTACAGCGTATTTAATTGCAAAATTTTATAAAACAGCGAGCTTTAAAGTTTGATACACACGCCTCTTTACTTTTGATCACGTAAAAACTGTCGATAATAATCATTCAATTTTTTAACAATCGCTTTAAATTCCAGTAAGTTTTCTTCGGTATTACCAAGCATTGTGTTAAAACGCTGTTGCGCAATTTCCAGATCAATTTTTTCATTGATAATCATAGCTGTAGAATACAGCTGTGCCAAATCATCAAACTGCTGCATACGGCGGTTGGATAAATAATTTAAACGCTCTGCCAAAACATCGTTAAGCAAAATACCATCGACAATATAGCCTTGTTCCGCATCCCATTGAATATTCTGTGCTTCTAAATAGGCAATTTCTTCGAGATTGGCTTTATTTTTAAACAACCCTGTAAGTTTGCTGAACATTTTGAACCTATAAATTGGCGAAATCAAAGTGAATGCTGCAGAGTTTAAATGCTTCACTAAAATAGATGCAACTGATCAGGGTGATTTATGCTCCCCTGATGTTATAAGTCAGTGTTTCAACCCCACTTTGCTTAGGCTATTTATAATGATGCATATTTTGCATCCTGCCAAATGCAAAAAAGCATCTTGAAGATGCTTTTATAACAATCAAAAAATGACTTAAAGCTTATTTGCCATAAGTTTGCTGTAAATACTTCACAATCTTGGCCGATTCAAAAAGCTGAGTCTGGGTATTTGGATCGATTAAAAATGGGACTTGAATATTATCACCCATAACTTTTAATACCTGCTCACGCTTACCACCTGCCAGTGGCACATATTTACCCGGTTTTAAACGTAATTTTGCCAAGCCTTGATCTTGCCAACGCTCTTTGGCTACATTATGAAATTTGAATGGCAACTCCAGTTCAGTCAATACACCACGTACTACACGTGTATAAGGACTTCCCTCAAAACCCCACAGTTCAATCAATTGTTCAGGTGCAGCGCGCTCTACAATTTGCTGATTAATCCACACACCACGTGCACCATTCAATAATGTGCCCGCAAGCGCAACATAAGGAATTTTAGGAAAATGCGCGTATTTTTTGGGCGTTTTTCCACTTTTGCCATAATGCTTGAATAAATGATAAATGATCTGCTGTGATTCATAGAGCTGATCACCTGTATTTTCATCAATTAAAAATGGAAACTGGGTTTTACCGCCTAATTGTTTCACCAAAGGTCGATATTTTGTGCCGCCTTTGGGACATGGATAAACTTCATAATCCAAATTTAACAAGGTCATGACTTCGCGTACACGACGGCAGAATGGTGAACCTTCAAACTCATATAACTTTAAGGCTTTTTCGGGCTGCTTGGGAAATGCTGTCCCATTCACACCGCGCCCACCTTCGGTAAGCATAGATGCCATTGCCTGAATGACTTTAATTTGATGATGCACCATTTTGTTTTCCTTGTGATGTGCTCAGCAATTTGATGGCTGTGCCATCAAACCGCTTATAAATCGACCAATTTTTCCTTTGCCACAATAATACCGTTGTTATCGGCATAGACATAATCGCCCGAATTAAAAGTGACTTGTCCAAAATGCAAACTCACATCTACTTCACCCACGCCTTTGCGGTTACTTTTTTGTGGAATTGAAGCCAAAGCATGTACGCCTAAATCAAGTGCTGCAATTGCATCGACATCACGTACACAGCCGTAAATGATCACGCCATTCCAGTGATTTTTCACTGCGGATTCAGCAATCAAGTCACCCATTAAGGCACAGCGCATAGATGCCCCACCATCTACCACCAAAACTTTGCCTGTGCCATCGGTTGCCAATAACTCTTTTACACGTGAGTTATCTTCAAAGCATTTTACAGTCACAATTTGACCACCAAAAGTTTTACGTGCACCGTAACTTTTGAAAAATTTACCATCCAAAGATGGAATCACCACTTGAAGGTCATGTTCTGGATGGTCATCTAATAAGTCACAAGTTACGAATGGTACTGTAGACACGTTGTTCCCCTTTTACTTGGTTTTTTGTATTTGTAAATTATCATAAATTTGAAATTTATGAATTTGCGATTGCGCTGCCTCGACCATAGTATGAGCCACTTGCGTAGCACTTACTGGCTTATATGTAAAATGATCGGGAATAAATCGTGATATTTTAAGATACAGCTTTTGTCCTAAATCTTCTAAACGCCGTTGTTCGTTGCGCTCACCCAATAATAAAGATGGACGCAAAATTGATACTTTGTCTAAATCCAAACTTTCAATATATTGTTCTAGCTCACCTTTGACACGATTATAAAATACGGCTGATTTGGCTTCTGCTCCCAAAGCACTGACCAATATGTAATGCGTACCCTTCGCCTGCAATAATTCGGCAAAATGTGCATTGATGGTATAGTCCACAGCATAAAATCCCTGCTTTGAGCCTGCCTTTTTTAAGGTTGTGCCTAAACAACTGAATGCATGACTATAACCGCTCACATCTTCATCATTGAGCAATAAAAAGTCTTCGAGGAGTAACGTCTGGACTTTTTCTAAGCGATTTAATTCCGAGCAAGGTCTACGCAAAACAACGGTGATATTTTTACATTCAGGCAGCTGATTAAGCTGTTTGACCAATTGCTGCCCAACTAAACCATTCGCACCAATTACAATTGCATTTTGAATAGAATTTGTCATTTTTTAAACAATCTCTGAGGCTTAAAGCTAATCTACCTGTTTCTTTCTGATTTTTCTGCAGCTAAAATGTTGTCAAAGCATGTCAAGACTTGACTTAACTGTCTAGTTTCATCAAAATATGGCACTTGTTTACGGGCTGGTGATAATTCTTCTGATGTTGGTTTTCGGAAGTAATTGCAGCCCGCCCAGACCAATCTATTTCAAGGAGTGCACGAGTGGCAAACTCTGCTCAAGCTAGAAAACGTGCTCGTCAAAACGTTAAAGCACGTAAACACAACGCAAGCTTACGTTCTATGGTTCGTACTTATTTAAAACGCACAATCGCTGCTATTGCTGCAGGTGATTATGCGGTTGCTACTGAAGCTTACAAAAAAGCTGTTCCAGTAATTGACCGTATGGCTGATAAAGGCATCATCCATAAGAACAAAGCAGCTCGTCATAAGAGCCGTTTAAA
The DNA here is from genome assembly GCF_013416935.1 of Acinetobacter sp. YH1901141. Taxonomy (NCBI): domain Bacteria; kingdom Pseudomonadati; phylum Pseudomonadota; class Gammaproteobacteria; order Moraxellales; family Moraxellaceae; genus Acinetobacter; species Acinetobacter sp. YH1901141. Next base: position 42,824 of record NZ_VPEY01000021.1, read on the forward strand.
CGCTCAAGTTAAAGCTTTAGCTTCTAACTAAGTGTTAAACAAAAGAAGCCCGTTAAGGGCTTTTTTTGTGCCTGCTGTTTCGATAATTTATCAAATTAAGCAATCTTTAGTTTCTGCACGCCAATTACATCACTTCAAATACACCTGCCACCATAAAATAAAAAACACCTCCTGAACTGGTCAAAAGGTGTTTTAAATTAATGAAGATGAATAATTCAGACGAAGAATTATTTCAGCATCAGTCGTAAATTTTGTGGACTTAAATAAGCCAGTTGCAAACTGTTATTAGCCTTTAATTGCGTCCATTGCTGATTCGCACCACCTGTGCAACCATAACGAATTAAACGCGCGCGGTTTTCTTTTAGGTAGCCATGCTCTAAATCAAAACACTGACTCCCCTGACGAATCGTTCCCGAAGCTGTGTGCATTTCCCAGACCTGACTGTCTTTAGATGTACTGCAGCTTGCAAGTGAGACCACATTGCCGTTGTTGGTTAAGCACTGATCCATTTCTGCTTTGCTGTGAATACGCCCCAAACCATCATAAATCCACTGCTCAGTTGCATCGCCTGTACAGCCACTTGCTCCACTAATGTAAGCATTTTTCTGACCACTCGCCAAAGTTTCAACTTTCAAACAGTTATTTCTGTTTTTCATTAGTGTTGCTTCAGCCACAATATTTTCATTGCCTAAACCCAATCGCTCCACAAAATTGTGCAATGCTGTTTCCGCTTCAGGCTTAGTCTTTTCTAAATCGGCACGATAAACATTCATCCAGCGGTTTAAACGATAAATCGTATTTTGCTGTTGTTCATAACGCTGTAATTGTTGCTGTGCAGTTGCACTTAGCTCTTGACGATAATCTGCATAAGAATCATACAATAGTGGTGCAGCAGGTTTTAAAGCCACCACAGCTTGACTGGCTTGCGCTTCCAACTGCTTCTGAAAATCAGGCATTTCAACTTTTCTTAAAGCTTCATAGCCATGTGTACGACCAATTTTTACCGCAGGTTGAATACTATCGCTATATTGCGGAATATTCAGTGTCGATAATAACTTCTCGGCATGATTGGCTTTTTTACAGTATAAATTCACCTGTTTTGGCTGCTCAGCAAGTGCTAAATTGACATGCAGTTTATTGGCATTGCTGGTCATACGGTTAGGTGCCAATGCCACGTTCTGATTACGATTGGCATATTGAACATCTAACCAACATGCGGCATTTTCAGCAGCACGATTTGCCCCAGGTAAATTATAAACATTACCCCAGTTACTGCGTGCAGCAGGATACAACACACCTTGCTGAGTTTCAGGATCATATCCGCCAATAATAGTAATTACAGGCACACCAAATAAGCGCGGTTTTAAATAGTAACCATCGGCACTGTTGTACCAAACCTGATTGGAGCTTGGTACTTTTGGATAAACCACTTCCATTTGGCGTGTGTCTTTATTCCAAATTTTATAACCACTTGGTGAGCTTTCATCCCAAACATGTCGCGCCCCAAAGTGGGGTTGAATCCGAATATGGGTACTGTAACCCGTGTAATGGGTATAACGCGAAATGCTACTGTTGGTTGCACCACCTGACATCGCATCCCAACTATAAGCATATTGTTTCAGGAAGTTAGGCACACCATTTTTGCCATCACCCAAGTTTCGAGTATGCCACGCTAAATTACCGCGCATTTTATTACGATACGCAATATAGCCCCAACCGCTGTCTGCATGGTGTGCAGCCCAGAACATATTTTCACCTTGTGAACCCGGATAATGCCCTAGACCATAATGATGTCCAATTTCATGGCTGAACTCGTTGCCCACAGAATCATACAGAGTCAACATACCATTACCGCCACTTAAACCATGCGTTTGATCACCATTTGTATATTTACCTCGTGCATGATGGGCAATTACAGTTTGTGTAAGTTGTGGCTGTTGCTGACTTTGCATAGAGGCACTGGTCACACCCCAGTTGGCTAAGTTAATTCCCACACTAAAGGTCGATTTTGCAGTATTTTCCCGCATGTCCCCCGAATAGACACCACCTTCACCCGCACTTTGGGTATCGTAAATCGTGCCGTTGGCGACCATCACTCGATCTAGCTGAATGTCATCATATTTTGCCACGGTCATTTGTGCCGCAGGAATGGTTTGGAAATAATCGGTACCCGCTTTTTCAGGCTCTAATAACATATAATGCCCGCCCGATTTCGGTGGTGCAGTTAGTAGACCAATACGAATATTGTTGAGTACCAATTCACCCGGTGCTGCAAAATCAATTTTTTCTGCGTCAAGTGCACCACTACGGTTTTTAGAATCAACCAAACGCAGCTTTAAACTAGGACGTACTTCATCCCAATTTAATTTAGCCGACCACGCACGCTTACTATACAGTACCTCGGCACGACCATCTTGATTGCTCTGGTCTGAAGCAGTAATCTGGGTTGGATCAAGTAAAGCAACACGACGTAACAAGCGCTCATTTTGATACACTTCAAGCTGTAAAGTGTCGATATTGCCCATGCCTTGATTTGGCGTAACCAATAATAATGCTTCTTTTTCTGCGGTTAGACGTGGCATTTTTTTCACCTCGTTACCATTCGGGTCAACCACATGCCCTTGAGCAAATTGAATCATTGCCTGAAAATCACCATCTAAATCATTACGCACTTCACGTGATTCAGAATTAGCGTTGTAATCATAAAACCCGAGTACCGATTGATTGATGACATCTTGTTTAGGTTCAGGATAAGGATTAGCCACATTGCCCACAGGTGGTTGCTGAGGATTTTCCGGTGGTATTGGATTTTCTTGATTTGAATTCCCAGCGGTATCTCCCTCGCCACCACCGCCACCACCACATGCGGCAAGCATGGATGATAATATACATACACTTAATAGACTAAGCGAAAACCGAGTCACACTTTTCATTATTTATTCCACCCCAATGTCAATTTATGACAAAAAATATAAAAATAAACACATATTTTTCAATAACTTGTATTTTTATATTAAATAGATGTATAAAATTATGCAATTCTCAAGTTTCATATCGCTTTATATTTTCAACACAATTTTATTAATTTTTCTTTATAAAAATCAGCGAATTTTTAAAGCAGCACACAGATTGATAGACAATATTTGATCGAGTTTGCGCTCACAACTGCATAAAATAAAGGAAAAAAAGAGGGTAATACCCCCATTTTTAATTGAATTAATGGGTAGAAAATCTAAAGCCTTGTTATTGTTTAAAAATAGGTGGACAACCATTTACTGACATATGAGGTCGTTCATGATTATAAAAGTACTGCCAGTC